>JAITDI010000018.1 GCA_031282625.1 Candidatus Endomicrobiellum meruensis
CGTAGTATCTATGAAATTTATCATCACATTTCAACAAAATATATACAAAATTATATAAACAAGTAATGATAATAGTTTCAGTGGACTTTAAGACAAAACATTTTGGTTTAAATATAACAAGGATGTGTATATATGGCAAACGAAAGAATAACAGAAAATATTGTTAGAAAGCATTTTGAAAAAAGTTTTGATATTATTTTAAGCGAGCAAAGGACAAACAATCCTAAAATACAGAAACTTCTCAAAAATGCCTCAAAGGGCGGTAACAGTGATGGTCGTCCTGATTTTATTATTGAATTAAATAAAAATCAAAATTTAATAATTATTGTTGAGTGCAAAGCAGATCCAACAAAACACGAAAGCAAAAAGCAAAATCAATACAATGACTATGCAGTTGATGGAGTAAAATTATATACGAGTTTCTTATCAAAAGAATATGATGTAATTGCTATTGCTGTAAGTGGCGAGGATGAAAAGAATTTAAAAATTAGCCATTATTTGCAACTAAAAGAAACGAATAAATTTGAACCGATTTTTAAAAATCAATTATTAAGTGTAAATGAATATTTGGAAGGTTATAAAAAAGACAATAGAAAATTCCAGCAAGATTTTATGAATTTATTAAGGTATTCAAAAGTTTTGAATGACGAACTACATACATTAAAAATAAAAGAATCTGAAAGAAGTATTCTAATTGCTGGAACTTTAATAGCTTTGCAAAATCAATCGTTCAAAGATAGTTATAAAACTGAAAATAGTATAAGTAGCTTAACTGATAACTATTTAAGTAAAATTAAAAACGAATTATTAAATGTAGAAAATAAAAATATAAATGAAATAATAACAACCTTTTCTTTTATTAAAACCCATACAATTTTATCAAAAAACTTAAAAACTTTTAAGGATATTATTACAAAAATAGACGATAACATAAACTCGTTTATTAAAAATTATAAATATTTTGATACATTGGGACAATTTTATATTGAATTTTTAAGATATGCAAATAATGATAAAGGGTTGGGTATTGTTTTAACACCACCACATATAACAGAACTATTTTGCGAACTAGCACAAGTTAATGAAAATAGTATTGTATTAGACAGTTGTGCAGGAACTGGAGGTTTTTTAATATCTGCAATGCATGAAATGTTAAAAGATGCAAGTGGTAGTAATGACAGAGAAATACAAATAAAAGCAAAACAAATTATAGGTATTGAGTTGCAACACGATATTTTTACATTATTATGTTGCAATATGTATATACATGGAGATGGACGAAGTAATTTAATAAAAGGAAACTGTTTTGACGAAAAGGTAAAAGAGCAGATTAAACAATTTAAACCAAATGTAGGGTTTTTGAATCCCCCTTATAAAAAATCAGATTCAAACGACCCAGAGGAATTGGAATTTATTTTAAATAATCTATCATTTTTAGAAAAAGGAAGTTATTGTATAGCAATTATTCCCATGTCTGTTGCATTAACGAATACAGGAAATATTTTATCTTTAAAGCAAAAAATATTACAAGAACATACTTTATGTGCTGTTTTATCTATGCCGAATGAATTGTTTAAAAATTCAAAAGTTGGCACTAATACTTGTATTATGATATTTAAAGCGAAAGAAAAACACAAAGAGAATTTTAAAACTTGGTTTGCTTATTGTAAAGATGATGGTTTTACAAATAGAAAAACACAGGGTAGAGCAGATTATGATAAAAAATGGGAAAAGGAAATTAAAAACAAATGGGTATCTGCTTTTAAAAACAAAGATGAAATAACTGATTTTAGTATAAAAAAAGAAGTTAAAGCGGAAAATGAGTGGTGTATTGAAGCATACATGAAAAAAGATAATAGTTATAAAACAATAAATAAATCTAATTTTGAAAATGCATTGAAAAATCAATTGTTATTTTTATTTTCTAAAAAATATATACAAGAAATTGTGAATAATTCTGTTTTAAATAAAAATATTGAATTAAATGTTAATGAATGGAAAGAGTTTTGTATAAATGACTTTTTTACTTTTAAAAAAGGTAAAAGAATTACAAAATTATTTGCAAGTAGAAATGTTGGTAATATTCCTGTTATTGGCGGTGGTGCAGAAAATCATGGAGTTATGTGTTATTTAAAAGAGGAATTTAAAAACAAATATGTTTTTCAAGAAAAGTGTTTTACCGTTTCTGCATATGGTTCTGCTGGTAGTGTTAGTTATCATAATTATAAATGTTTTATTGATGACAAGTCATTATCATTTGTACCAAAACAAAATTTATCAATGTATGCTTGTATATTTTTGGAAGTTTTATTAAATTTAGAAAAAGACAAATATTCATATGGTAGAGGTGTTATAGAGGATAGATACAGAGAAACAATAATAAAACTTCCTGTAAATTCAAAAGGTGAGCCAGATTGGCAATATATGGAAGATTACATAAAATCATTGCCGTACTCATCTAATATATAAAATTTTCTTTCTTAACTGAAAATATCATATTTAGTTTATAGATTCTTATCCAAAGAAAATAATCTAACGTTTGCAAACTGTTAACAATAATACATAACTTGGGAATGGATTTCAGGTTAAGCGTAGCGGCAAGATAAGAAGAATATAATGGCATACCTAGCAAAGAAAGGCAATAGATACTATATATGCGAAAGCTATCAAGTCGCTGAACTTGATGACAAAGGGCTGCCAATTAAAGATGATAATAACAAGCCAGTCTATAAAAACAAAATCAAGTGGACACTCTCTTCTAAAAATAAAAAGCTCGCTGAAATAGAGCTAGGGAAATATGAGGAAGATAAGGACAGAGGACGTATTGGTCTTGACAGACTTGAGGCGTCTTGGCAATCGGTAAAAGAAAAGTACCTCTCTTATTCCAAAGCTGCAAAATCCTTATCAAGTTTTAAACTTGACACATTCACATTTAGGGACATTGAAAAATTTGCTCCGCGATTAAATTCCGTTAAAGAGCTGACTTTGTCATTTGCCGAGAGCTTTTTTGCTTGGCTAAAAAACGACCTTAAAAATTCTGAAGCCACAATACGCAGGAAAGGCACTACTCTTAAAAATATTGGGAAAAAACTTGTTGATTGGGAAATAGTAAAAGATAATCCTTTGCAAAAACTAGAAATAAAAAAGGTTATAAATGAAAGAGAAATCAAATATTGGAAAAATACAGATGATATAAAGAAAATAATAGACGCTTCCAGCGGATGCTGGAAAACAATAAACATTCTCGGGTTTTATATAGGCACAAGAATATCAGAAGCGCTAAATGCTGACTTCAATTTTGTAGATTTTGACAATCATACGATTAAAATACAGTCTAGCGGAACTTTTAGAACTAAAAGTCGTAAGTTTCGTATAATAAAGATGCCGCAATATTTGGAAAAATATTTATTAGAACTCAAGAAAGAGCGAGATAAAAATCGTAAAATTAAAGCTACAAAAATAGCGATTTATTCAGACGGCGGCAGTCCAAATATGGAGACAGCGTCAAGTTATTTAAAGAAGTTTTATAAAAAACAAGGGTTTGAGGGGTATCATTCGCATTGTTTGAGGCACACGTTCGCAGCGCAATATCTTTTAAAGTATAAAGATATATATGGATTGTCAAAAATATTGGGACACCATTCAGTAACTATTACAGAGAAATATTATGGGCATTTGATAGAGAATTATTATGACGGCACAATGTCTAAATTTGAACTTGTTTAAAATAAAGGTTATAATGGTTTCTATAAATTTTCTATAAAAAAAGTTTTTTGAGTTGGTTTTGTTGCAATAGTTGGAGTATTTTGCGGTTGGCTTTTGAGACGGGAAAATTGAATTTGTCATATATATCAACATAAAATCGCTTTGTATATATCAATTCCCGCTGGCTCCATAATAAAAGTAAATCTTTACTTTGTTTCTATAGAAAGTTCACAGAGGTTTATACATAATCCATATGTTCTTGCCGGAGGTTTTATGCAGGCAGTTATTATGGCGGGCGGATTTGGTACAAGATTAAGACCTATCACTTGCAACATTCCAAAACCTATGGCTCCAGTAGCTGGCAAACCAATTCTATGTCATACGCTAAATCTCCTTAAAAAGCATAGGTTTTTAGATTTAACAATGATGTTGTATTATCAGCCTGAAATTATTACCAGATATTTTGAAGACGGCAAAAAGTTTGGCGTAAAGATAAAATATCTTCGCCCCGAGCTGGATTTAGGCACAGCTGGCAGCATAAAACATGCATCAAAAAACATAAAAGGGACATTTCTTGTTATTTCTGGAGACCTTTTAACCGATATAGATCTTTCAGAAGCTGCAGAATTTCACAGAAAGAAAAAAGCTTTAGCCACTATAGTCCTTACAAGAGTAAAAAACCCTTTGCAGTTTGGTGTTGTTATAACAAACAAAGCAGGAAAGATTGAAAGATTTTTAGAAAAACCATCATGGGGCGAAGTATTTTCAGACACTATAAACACAGGGATATATATTTTGGAGCCTGAAATTTTTAAATATATTCCTGAAGACGAATTTTTTGATTTTTCTAAAGATTTATACCCTCTTTTTCTTAGAGAAAAAAAAGAACTTTATGGATATATCAGTGCAGGATATTGGAAGGATATTGGCAATCATGACGAATATAGAACCGTTCATTACGATATATTAGACGGTAAAGTTAAAGTTGAAATTGATGGTAAAAAAATAAAAGTGGGAAATAGAACAATTATAGCTGGAAAGAACGCTTCAATAGGCAAAAAAGTTGAGTTTGATGGTCAAGTAATACTGGGAGATAATGTTGCTATTGAAGATTGTGCTATTATTTCTCGTTCGGTAATAGGTTCTGGATCAAAAATTGGCTTTGGTTCTGAAGTACTTGGGTCTGTTTTGTGGGATAATGTAACTATAGGCACAGAAGCTCAAGTAAAGGAAGATGTTATAGGTGCGGGTTCAAGAATAGGCTACAAAGCGGTAGTTCAAGTGGGGACCGTTATATCAGATGAATGCATAATAGGCGCAGATGCAATTATAAGAACAAATTTAAAAATATGGCCTAATAAAGTGATAGAAGATGGGTCTGTTGTGTCAAGTAGTTTAGTATGGGGTGAGAAATGGAACAAAGCTTTATTTAGTGCTTACGGAATCAGTGGTTTAGGGAATGTTGAAATCACGCCTGAATTTGCTGCAAAAATAGGATCGGCATATGGAGCGTTTGCAGGAGAGGGGGCGTATATTTTAACGTCAAGAGATGAGCATCATGCGACAAAAATGATAGAAAGAGGAATAATTTCAGGACTTTTATCTGCAGGTATAAAGGTTGGCGATTTGAAAGGTCTTCCCATACCTGTAGTGAGATATGAAATAGGCAGAGATGGAGAATCCGGAGGGATATACATAAGACAATCTCCTCGCGATGGGCGTGCAATTGACATAAAATTTTTTAATTCAAAAGGGGGAGATATATCCCTAAATCAAAAAAAAGCAATAGAGCAGCTGTTTTTTAGGGAAGATTTTGACAGAGTAAGTATGGATAAAGTCGGAGAAATTGTAGTTCCTCCTAGGGCTTTAGAATATTATAAGACGGGATATTTGGATGCGATTAGTGAAGAAATTATAAAAGCTTCAAAGCAGAAGATTGTAATAGACTACGCTTATTCTTCAGCTTCAATAATATTTCCATCTATTTTAGGCTATATGGATATAGATGTAATTTCATTAAACGCGTTTACCAACGCTTCAAAAATTACAAAATCGTACGAAGAATTTAGAGATTCTTTAAATAGGCTTTCTGACATTGTGACAACCGTTAAAGCCAACGCGGGTTTTTTAATTGACACAGGTGCTGAAAAAGTGTTTTTAGTTGACGAGAATGGCAAAATTGTCAGAGATGACATGGCTATGATGATAGTGTCGTATCTTGTGATGAAGGAGAATAAAAATAAAAGAGCAGTAATAGCTGTTCCGATAAATGCATCTTCCGTTATAGACGAAATAGCCAAAAAGTTTGGCATAAATATAAAAAGAACGGCTACAAATTTCGGCAGTGGAACAGTGATAGAAAATGACAGAGATATAATTTTGGTCTGCGATAGCATGGGAGGCTTTATTTTCCCTGAATTTCAAAATGCGTTTGACGCAATGTACGCTATAGGCAAAATATTAGAGCTGACAGGAAAAGGAAATGTAACAATAGGTAAAGTAGGCGAAGAAATCCCAACGTTTGAAGTATTACATAAATCAGTTCCGTGTCCTTGGGACAAAAAAGGTCAGACTATGCGTCAAGCATTGGAAGATGTTAGAAACAGAAAAGCAGATTTGGTGGAAGGCGTAAAAATACATATAAGTGCAAACAGCTGGGTGCTTTTAACACCTGCTCCCGACGAAGCGTTATTCCATGTTTGGGCGGAAGCTAAAGATAAAGTTGTTGCTTCAGAACTTCTTGAAGAATACGCGTCAAAAATAAAGGAATGGCAAAAATAGTTATATACTTTCACAACAGTTGGCGTGGAAATGCAAGTATTAGATTCTGTCCTAATTTTTGATAACATAACAGGAGTAAGAATTTGCATCTTGCTCTATATTAGATTTTGGACTGAGGAAAAAATTATGATTAAATTTGGTACATCAGGTTGGAGAGGTATAATTGCTGACGATTTTACTTACGCTAATGTGGCTGTCGTGACTCAAGCGATAGCCAATTTGTTAAAAGAACAATGCACCAAAAATTCTGTAATTATAGGATATGACACCAGATTCATGTCTGAAGATTTTGCAAAATCTTCAGCGGAAATCTTGGCGGGGAACGGTATAAAAGCATTGCTTTGCAAAAGGAACACTCCAACCCCTGTAATAGCTTATGACATAATACATTCCAAGCTTGCAGGCGGAATCAATTTTACGGCAAGCCATAATCCTTATAAATATAATGGATTAAAATATTCTCCTGACTGGGGAGGTCCTGCTCTTCCCGAAACGACCCAAAAGATAGAAAAGTATTGCTCTTTAATTCAGCCGAAAGATATAAAATCTATGCCTTTTGATGAAGGAGTAAAAAATAAATTTATAGAGCTGCACAACCCTCAGAGTGCTTACATAAAAAAGATAAAAGAGCTTGTAAATTTTAAAGCTTTAAAAAAGTCAAAAATTAAAGTAGCTGCAGACGTATTACACGGTACGGCAGTGGGATACCTAGACACATTACTTGACAACGCTGGAATACGCAATATTACTATAAATAAGAACAGAGATACAATGTTTAGTGGAGTATCTCCGGAACCTTCAGAAAAAAACCTCTCTGAACTTAAAGGTTTAGTAAAAAAAGAATCTTATAAGCTGGGCTTTTCAACCGACGGCGATGCTGATAGGTTTGGCATTATAGACTCTGACGGAACTTTTGTAACCCCAAACCAAGTTATTCCTGTTTTGCTGTATCATTTAAATAAAACTAGAAACTGGACAGGAATTGCTGCAAGAAGCGTTATGACTACACACCTTATAGATAAACTGGCTGCAAAAATAGGAGTAGAAGTGGAAGAAACTCCAGTTGGTTTTAAATATATAGGCGACATTATGGTAAACAACCCTGACAAATTTATAATTGGGGGAGAAGAATCAGGAGGTCTTACAATAAGAGGACATGTCCCTGAGAAAGACGGTATTTTGGCATGTCTTCTAATGGCGGAAGCCGTAGCAATGAATAAGAAGTCTATAAAAGAGTTACTCAAAGATATTAAGAAGTTGACGGGCGAGGTTTTGACGTCAAGGCTTAATTTTCATCTTCAGGCTGAACAAATGGATGCTTTCAGAGAAACTTTAAAGACAAAAGTTCCAAACAGTATAGCCGGTATGAAAATTCAAAAAAATGTAACAATTGACGGACATAAATTTATTTTAGACGAGAATAACTGGATAGGTTTTAGACTTTCAGGAACAGAGCCTGTGGTTAGATTATATGCGGAATCAGATTCGCAGACAAAACTTAATAAACTTTTAAAAGCGGGGAAGATTTTTATTTATGGGAAATAAAGAAAATAACGTCAAAGAAAAATTAAGAGGTTTAATTAAAAAATATATGATAATGGGGTTGATAGTTATAATTCCATTATGGTTGATGTATTTTGTAATAGTGATACTTTTTAAATGGGTAAGCGGTTTTACTTTGCCCGTTATAAAATATTTTTTAGTTGACAACTATTGGATACAGATAGTGGGGAAAGTCTCAAGTTTTTGCTTGTCTTTGATAAGCATAATAATTCTCGGATTTATTGCAAACAGGGCTTTTGGCAAGAAAACTTTAATTTCAATTGAAAAACTTATAGAAAAACTTCCTATCTTTGGGACAGTTCATTCTGCAACAAAACAGTTTGTAAATTTTATATTCGGTAAAGACAGTCAAAAAAGTTTTAAACAAGTTGTTTTTGTCCCTTATCCTACAAAAGATGTTTATTCTGTTGCTTTTTTAACAGGCGAACAAAAAATTAATAACGAAAAACGCATTTGCGTATTTATGCCGACAACTCCAAACCCTACTACAGGTTTTTTGTTTTTAATGAAAGAGGAAGATATTATATATACTAATCATAGCGTTGAGCAGGCTTTCCAGTTTATTATTTCAGTAGGTGTAATAGAGATGGACAAGAATAGCAAAAAGATACAATTGAAGGAAGAAATACAAGAGATAAAGGACATAAAGAGATGAATTATAAGTCTCCGCGAGGAACCCGCGATATTTTTGGGGAAACAGTATTAGGACTAAACTTGTTGGAACAAAAAGCAAAAGAGATTTTTATAAGGCATGGGTTTGAAGAAGTCAGAACGCCGATATTTGAAGAGGCTGCTCTTTTTACAAGATCAATAGGGCAAACTACGGATATTGTTGAAAAAGAAATGTATGTTTTTGAAGATAGAAAGAAAAGAAAACTTGCTCTTCGTCCAGAGGGTACAGCCTCTCTTGCGAGAGCTTTTATTGAACATAGAATGGATATTTTAAGCCCTGCGTGTAAATTTTTTTATACAGGCGAAATGTTTCGCTATGAGAGACCTCAAGCCGGTAGATATAGGCAGTTTAGGCAAATAGGCGCTGAAATTTATGCAAGCTCTTCCCCTGCAGCTGATGCGGAAATTATAATTTTAGCTCAACAAGTTCTTTCTTCTTTGGGTATAGATAAAATAAATATTCATATAAATTCTTTGGGCTGTGAAAAATGCAGACCTCTTTTTAGAGAAGCTTTAGTTGAATATTTTAGCTCTGTTGAAGATTTGTGCGAAGACTGCTTAAGAAGACTTGAAAAGAATCCTTTAAGGCTTCTTGATTGTAAAATTGATTCTTGCAAGTTTACTGATGTTCCTGAGATCTCGGACTATCTTTGTTGTGATTGTAAAGATAATTTTTATATAGTTCAGCTTTTGCTGAAAAAAGCAAATTGTAATTTTATGGTAAACGATAAATTAGTAAGAGGATTGGATTATTATACAAGAACCGTTTTTGAAGTTCGCTCAAATGCAGTAGGATCACAAGATGCTCTTGCAGCCGGCGGTAGATACGATAATCTCATTAAAGAAATCGGCGGTCAAAACACGCCTGCCGTAGGATTTGCTATTGGAGCTGAAAGAGCTTTGCTTGCGGCTCAAAGTGTCGGTTTTTTTGGGAATCTAAAAAGTCCTGAAAAAATCTTTGTGGCTATTGCCGATCAAGAACTGTTTAGTGAAGCATTTACTTTTGCCGTAAAGATAACAAGAGATGGGATTAATGGCAACAAAGATATATCTGTTTTTGGACCCATAAACGGCAAAAGTTTAACAAACCAACTTAAACTTGCAGATAAAATACAGGTATCTAAAACGATAGTTTTTGCCAAAACAGAATTTGAAAATGGTAAAGTTTTGATAAAAAATATGAAGGATAAAACACAGAGTGAAATAGAACTAAATAAAGTATAAGATCTTTTTTCTGTCTGCCTGTGGTCTAACTGGCACTTTACGTATTTGTAGTAAAGAATCCCTAGAATTTTCTAAAAAAGAAACCTTGATATTACACAAGGAGTTGCAAAAGCCATAGATGTCAAAGTCAATGTTGAGATCAACTAATGATGCAAAAAGAAAACAAGTGTGAAAAAACCTAACAAGAAGCCAATAAGTAGTGTAGTGAAAACAAGAGTTGTAGTAGTTTTAAGTGAGAAGTTTATTTCTTTGTCTTGACTTACAGCGTTGTTTAAACAATTGTTAAAAGCGTCTGTACCTGCGGCGTAGTTAAGATATGGAATATTTGAACAAATTTTGCAATATCTATCGCAGTCTTCTCTTGTGACGGTATGCCCTAAAACAGTGATGCTGAAGCATAATGCAATTAGAATAATCAGTCTTTTCGTGATTTCCCCTCTAGCCTATAATTTTGTAGAATACAAAATAAAATAACAATATCTATGATAAGCTATTTTTATATAAAATCGTAATACGTCTGAGTACTAAATAAATACAGAGAGATATAAGAATAAGCATATAGTCTCTGTATTTATTTAGTATCTTTTAAATCAATCGATTCTATTCAAACTTGAATCCTGCATAAAGGGTTATTGTTGAATAATCTGGTTTTGAAAAAATGCTGTTATTAGTGCCAAAAGTATGTTTTGCATAAACAGCTTCTAAAACAAAATAATCTACATCTATCCCTAACCCTAAAGACAAATAAAGTCCGCCAGTTGCTGAGTCAAATAAATCTTTTCCCATCGGGGAACTATAACCAAATCTTCCTGATAAAAAGGCATAAGTGTCATCAAGACCATGTAAAGGCGTACGCGCCTTAGCACCAACATAGATTGGCAGGCACGACATACTTCCTTTTAACTCTTTCTTTTTTATTTCTCTTGGCAAATCTATTGTTGTTCCTAATCCAAGTGCAATAATATTGCCCAAATACTTGAAAAACTCAATACCGCCTGACAGACCTGCATTCATATTCTCATTTTTGCCATTTACTGAAATTTCGCTCTGAGGCTGAAACCCAAGTTTAACGACAAGCTCTCTATCGTTGTTTGGCTTTGCCGACGCAAGAGGTGCCATTATAAAAATTGAAATTAAAGAAGCTATAAATTTGTTCATTTTTATTCCTTTTGTTGCGTCTGAAAACTCAACACTATTAAGTTTGTAAATCCAAACGTTTATTGTGTATAATAGCTATGTTTATACTACAAAAAAACGAAAAAAAATGAAAGAGGCTTCTGTGCTTTCTCTTATTTACTCGGCAGCGATTAACGGCATAGACGCCAATATTGTGGAAGTTGAAACGTACATTTCTTCAGGCATGCCTGTATTTTCAATTGTTGGTCTTGCAGATATTGCCGTCAAAGAATCCCGCGACAGAGTGGCGGCGGCTCTTAAAAATTCAGGTTTTGATTTCCCCTCAAAAAAGATAACTGTAAATTTGGCTCCTGCCGATATAAAAAAAGAAGGCGGGATTTTTGATTTGTCCATAGCTCTTGGTATAATTGCGGCAAACGACAAAATAAAAAGGGATAATTTAAAAAACTTTTGCGCTGTAGGTGAGTTGTCTTTAGACGGCAAAATAAGAAAAGTCAAAGGCGTTCTTCCTATTTCTTTGACATTAAATAAAAATCAAATAAAAAATTTTATTGTTCCTTTTGCAAACAGGCAAGAAGCGGCTGTGGCTGGGGCTATAAACGTTTTCCCATTCAAAACTCTTACGGAAGTCGTTAAATTTATTAATGGTGAGATTGCCTGCAAAAAGTACATATATAATGACAAAGGCTTGAATTTTTTAGAAGAATGTGAGTACGATTTTGCTGATGTTAAGGGACAGAAAAATGCAAAAAGAGCCTCAGAAATTGCCGCTGCAGGCGGTCATAATATGCTTATGTCAGGTCCTCCGGGATCTGGCAAAACCATGATAGCAAAACGCATTCCAAGCATACTCCCTCCTATGACTTTTGACGAAGCTGTTGAGACTACAAAAATATGGTCTGCAGCAGGACATTCTTTTAACGGTGGATTGATAAGAAGCAGAGCTTTTAGAAGTCCGCACCATACTTCTTCAGCTGCGGCATTAGCAGGAGGAGGAGTTTATCCGAAACCGGGAGAGGTTAGCTTATCTCATAACGGAGTTTTGTTTTTAGATGAATTTGTAGAATTTAGAAGAGATGCATTGGAAGTATTGCGCCAACCTTTGGAAGATAAAGTGATAACTGTTTCCAGAGCAAGAAATAGTTTTACATTTCCAGCATCGTTTATGCTTGTAGCGGCAATGAATCCATGCCCGTGCGGCAATTTAGGACACAGAGAAAAAGAATGTGCTTGCAGTCCGAATCAAATAAGAAAATATCAGAGTAAAGTTTCTGGTCCATTAATGGACAGAATAGATATTCATATTGAAGTTCCCGCTTTAAAATTTTCTGAATTATCAAGCTTAACTTCTGACTCGGAAACTTCATCAAGTATAAGAAACCGTGTAATTAAAGCAAGAGAAATACAAAACTTAAGATTTGCAAACACAAGAATACACTGTAATGCTCAAATGCAGTCAAAAGAAGTAAAAAAGTATTGCATTTTAGACGATAAGGCGTATGAAATATTAAAATCTGCAATTGATAAACTAAACTTTTCAGCAAGGTCTTATGATAAAATTCTAAAAGTTTCAAGGACAATCGCTGATTTAGATGCAATGGACTTAATTAAGGCAAACCATGTGGCGGAAGCAATACGTTATAGATTTATTGACAGATGTTAATGTGTATAAGCTGCGCATATTGAAGAGCTAGAAAAAGAAATGATATAATCATCCGCAATAAGTAATTATTTTTAAGGGCTTCATGAAAAAGTATTTAAAAGAATTTGATAAACTTGTAGGCGTCTTTTCAACCTTGCGTTCTAAAAACGGTTGTATGTGGGATAAAGAACAGACCCATGAAACTCTCGTGAAACATCTCTTCTCCGAAGCCGAAGAAGTTAAACAAGCCATTAAAAACAAAGATAAAAAAAATCTTGAAGAAGAATTGGGTGACATTCTTTTGCAGGTTGTTTTTCATGCGCAAATTGCCAAAGAAAATAAAGATTTTGATATAACGGACGTGATAGAAAAGTTAAACAAAAAGCTTCTTCGCAGACATCCGCATATTTTTGGCAATTATAAAGTTAAAGACGCAAAAGATATAGAAGTTATGTGGGAAAAGATTAAAGAAAAAGAAAAAAGCTTAAAAGCAAAAAAAGAAAATAAAAGACATAAATCTGCAATAAATATAGAATAGGGGATTTGTATGTTAAGCAGAGTGTTATCATTTAAGAAAATTGCCGCACTATTTGCCGTACTAACAGCGTGTATAAGCCATGCATTGGCAAGCGAAGCAAACTTGATAGTTCCTGATTTGTCTTTGGTCAGTTTTTTTGGGAATGCAGTAAACGGCAAGTCCCTTTTGATGTTTGGTTTTGTAGTGTGTTTTTTTGGTTTGATGTTTGGCATTTGCCACTTTTTAAGCATAAAAAAACTTCCGGTATATGACTCAATGAAAGATATTTCTGAACTTATATATGAAACTTGTAAAACCTATCTTGTAACGCAAGGTAAGTTTATAATCATTCTTGAAGCACTTCTTGCTCTCATTATAGTTGTGTATTTTGGTTGGCTAGAACATTTTACTGCAGTAAAAGTGGCGACAATTGTTTTATGTAGCATTATAGGAATTCTTGGAAGTTATACCGTAGCGTGGTTTGGTATGAGAATCAACACTTTTGCGAATTCAAGAACTGCTTTTGCAAGTTTGAAAGGAAAGCCGTATCCTTTATATGCAATTCCTCTTCGTGCGGGTATGAGCATTGGAATGCTTCTTATAAGCATTGAACTTTTGATAATGCTTGTGATTCTTTTGTTTATTCCTTCAGATTTTGCAGGTGCTTGCTTTATAGGCTTTGCAATAGGAGAGTCTCTAGGAGCTTCAGTTCTTAGAATAGCAGGTGGAATATTTACAAAGATTGCAGATATTGGTTCTGACTTGATGAAAATTGTGTTTAACATTAAAGAAGACGATGCAAGAAACCCCGGAGTTATAGCTGATTGCACGGGCGACAACGCCGGCGATTCTGTAGGACCTACCGCTGACGGATTTGAAACTTACGGCGTTACTGGCGTAGCTTTGGTAACGTTTATAATTTTGGCTGTAAGCGATCCTGTTTTACAAGTTAAACTTTTGGTTTGGATTTTTGTAATGCGTTTGATAATGCTTATCTCAAGTGCGGTTTCTTATTGGATAAATTCGGCAATATCAAAAATTAAGTTTGCTCTTGCTGACAAAATGAATTTTGAGGAGCCTTTAACTTCTCTTGTATGGATAACTTCAATAGTTTCAATAGCTTTGACTTTTGTTGTTTCAAAGCTTGTTATAGGGGATTTGGGTGACGGAAGTCTCTGGTGGAAACTTTCGCTTATTATAAGCTGCGGAACAATAGCAGGTGCAGTTATACCTGAAATTGTAAAAGTATTTACTTCAGTAAAAAGTGCCTTTGTTCAGAATGTTGTTAATTCTTCAAGACACGGAGGAGCCTCTCTTAATGTTCTTTCAGGTCTCACAGCTGGGAATTTTAGTGCATACTGGATGGGTGTTGCAATTATAGTTCTTATGGGATCGGCTTATGCAATAAGCTCCTTAGGTCTTGGACAAATTATGATTGCTCCTGCGGTGTTTGCTTTTGGTCTTGTGGCTTTTGGATTCTTAGGTATGGGACCTGTAACAATCGCTGTGGACTCTTACGGACCTGTTACTGACAATGCTCAATCGGTTTATGAATTGTCTTTGATTGAAAAGATTCCTAACGTAGATAAAGAAGTAGAGAAAGCTTTCGGATTTAAGCCTGTTTTTGACAAATCAAAATTGTTGCTTGAAGAAAATGACGGTGCTGGAAACACATTTAAGGCTACTGCAAAGCCTGTTCTTATAGGAACGGCTGTAGTCGGAGCCACTACTATGATTTTCTCCACAATAGTTATGCTTACAGATGGTCTTACAGCAGGGCTGGCAAATCTTTCATTGTTGCATGCTCCTTTCTTGCTTGGGTTGATAGCAGGAGGATCAATAATTTATTGGTTTACCGGAGCTTCAAATCATGCCGTAACCAGTGGAGCTTACAAAGCTGTTGAGTTTATAAAAGGAAATATTAAACTTGACGGAAACTCTCAAAAAGCTTCAACCGAAGATTCTAAGAAAGTTGTTGAGATATGCACGATATATGCTCAAAAAGGTATGATAAACTTGTTTATGGTGGTCTTTTTTACAACTCTTGCATTTGCATTTATTGAGCCTTACTTTTTTATTGGTTACCTTATTTCCATAGCGTTATTTGGTCTTTTCCAAGCGATATTTATGGCAAATGCCGGTGGAGCTTGGGACAATGCAAAAAAATATGTTGAAGTTGACTTACGCGAAAAAGGCACGGAACTTCACAAAGCTACTGTCGTAGGCGATACTGTCGGAGATCCGTTTAAGGATACTTCTTCAGTTGCAATGAATCCTATAATTAAGTTTACAACTCTTTTCGGACTTTTGGCATTAGAGCTTGCTTTAGCTCTTACATCAAAAGGACAATTGAATACTATTCTTGCGACAGCGGCTTTTGTAGTTGCTGTGATATTTGTAATTAAATCTTTCACAGATATGAAAACTAAATAACACAAAATTGAAAGTTCTATTAATTGTATAAAAAGAATTGCATTGTTTAAAAATTAAGTCAAAGTAAAGTTAATAATTCGTTCAGGATGATGGCTACGTTTAGTTTATCGTCCTGAACGATTTTTAAGGTGGACAATGAGATTTTTAAGAAATATCATCGCTTTTATTGCAGTTCCTGCAGTTTTTGCCGCGGGATATACCCTTGCTAAAAATTTCTTGTTTTTTTCTATCTCATTAGGCGGTAAATATATTCCTTTTTGGATAGGAATTCTTAGTTATATAACTTTTCAAGTAGTTCTTTATAAGCCTATAAAAACTTATATATTTGGTCACGAGATTTCCCACGCAATAGCAGGTATTTTAAGCGGGGCAAAAATAAAGAAATTCAATGTCGGCGAAAGTTCGGGAAGCGTTGTTTTAACAAAAGATAATATCTGGATAACGCTTGCTCCATATTTTTTCCCTATATATACGCTTACTATTATAATAGTTTATGTTTGTTTAGGCTGGTTTATGGATATAAGGCAATTGTACGGGTATTATCTTTTTCTAATAGGCTTTTCTGTATCTTTTCATATTGCTTTGACAGTTTATATCCTTTCTATAGAGCAGTCGGATTTAAAGGTTTACGGAACATTTTTTTCTTATGTTGTAATTTTGGCTGTTAATATTGTAGTGTTTACATTGCTTGCCGCTCTTGCTTTTGAAGATGCGATAAGCATCAAAAATGTTTTTTTTCAGGCGTACCATAATATAATTAATGTCTATAAATTTATATACAATGGAGTAAAAGAAATATGGCTTGCATTCCAAAAGACGAAATAAAAAGAAAATCTTTTCATTTATTATCGCTACTTTATGTTTTTGGGTATTGGTATTTGCCCAAGAATATTGTTGTCTTGTGTCTTGCAGTAGCGATGACTATTGTTATTTTACTGGAATATATAAGATTTAAGTTTCCTAAGATTAACGATTTTTTTAAAAACAATTTTAAAGGATTTTACAGATCTGAGGAAGCCGAGAAAATAAGCGGTGTAATTTGGACTTTATCAGGTGCATTTATAGCAATAGTGTTATTTCCTAATAAAAGTATGGTATTTGCAAGTCTTTTGTATTTTGTGTTTGGAGACGCAGCAGCGGCTTTAGTCGGCAGAACGATAGGCAGGCATAAAATTTTTACTAACAAAAGCCTAGAAGGAAGTTCTGCTTGTTTTACTGTATGTTTTATAATTGGTTTGTTTCTTTTCAATATACAGTTTGCTTTAATAGGCGCCATTTCCGCTACCTTAATTGAAGCAATTCCTTGGAAGTTGAACGATAATTTTTGGATGCAGATAATTAACGCTGGAGTTTTAACGGTATTTTCAAGCGTAATAATATGGACAAAATGAAAAAAATTAATACTGTTTTTACTATAATTTGTTTGTTTGCATGTTTTTCTAACGCCAAGACTTTTTATGCAAACGGTTATCCCGAAGTAAAGAAAGTAGCGTTGACTTTTGACGATGGTCCGGGAAAAGCCACAAAAAGAGTTTTAGAAATTCTTAAAGAAAAGAATGTTAAAGCTACATTTTTCATGCTTGGCATTAGAGTAGAAAGTGATACAGAAACAGCAAAAAAGGTTGTTGCTGACGATCATGAAATAGGTAGCCACACATATGAGCATGTCAATTTTTACTCTTACAAAGTCGATGATAAGATAAGAAAAATGGAAAGAGGAATCTTACAAGCAAAAAAGATAATAAAAGACAAGTTAGGCGTTGACACATATTTGATGAGGTTTCCATACGGATATTCAAAACCTGAAGGGCTGGAAGTCGCCCAAAAGCAAGGATATTACGTGATAAATTGGAGCTTCGGCATGGATTGGGAAAATGTATCAGCTCAAGAAATGCATATAAAATATAAACAAGCTATCAAGAACGGAGCAATTTTTTTGATGCACGACTTGCCTAAAAATGATAAAATTTTGTCCTTTCTTGGAGATTTTATAGATGAAATTAGAGCTGAAGGATACGAAATTGTTACTGTAAGCGAGCTTTTAAATCTAAAGCAGAAATATCAAACAGAAATTTAATAGGCGTTTAAGTTTGAATCTCGGGAGGTTTCTGTGGCAAATATTTTAATTTTATCGGTAGAAAAAAGAAACTCTTGCGCTGTAAAAATTCAAGAAACCCTAACAAGTTCTGGTTGTCAAATAAGAACAAGACTTGGCATTCATGATAGTTCTTCAGATTCTTGCTCTGATAAAGGGCTTATAATCTTAGAGATAGTCTCTGAAGAAAAATTAATAAAACCACTGCTTGCAAAATTTGAAACCCTTGATGGCGTAAAAGCTAAATTTGTAACAATTTAGCTGTAAGGCGTCAGCAATCTGTAAGCATTATTTCTAATGCGTTTTAAAAATGGCAATTGCTTACATTCATAAGCGGTTGTAAGTTTAGCATTTTTCTTTTTTTCTTCTGCAATATCAGTAAGTTTTTTTGCCAAGTTCTTACTGAATATTTCCATATTGGATTCAAAGTTAAGCTTAAAACTTCTCTCATCCCAATTTGCTGAACCGACAAATACCCACTCGTTGTCAACTATAAAAATTTTACTGTGATCAAAAGGGCAAGGCGTACGATATATTTTTACCCCGCTTTCTATCAATCGCAAAAAATTTGACTCAACCGCATAATTTAAGATTTTATGGTCGCTCTTTTCCGGTGTTATTATTTCTACGTCAATATCTTTCATCGCCGCCATTTCAATTGTAGTCAAAATATTATTTTCTGGAAGGAAATATGGAGTTACTATAAGAATTTTTTTTACTGCAACATTTATCGCTCCTGTAATTATAAGTTCTATTATTCCGTGTTTATTGTCAGGACCGTCAGGAATAATTCTTACTGGAATTGTCCCCTCTTTTGTATGATTGACAGTCCTTGCAAAAGATTGAAATTTTACACCTACAGCAAATTCCCAATCATCCTCAAAAATTTCCACCATTTGCTCTATAACTGAACCTTTAACTTCAAATGTTATGTCCAAGATTCCATCTTTTAAGTTGTGCGTAAAAACATTTTTTTTTGAAAGGTTCATACCTCCAAAAAATGCAGTCTTTCCGTCAATTATCATCATTTTTCTATGGTTTCTTAGGTTTACAAAAGGCATAGATATAGGAATATGTGGCGGCAAGAATACTCCGCATTCAACGCCGTGGATCTCGGATAATCTTTTCTCTATAGAACGGTGGAAAAATTTTAAAGTTCCAATACCATCTACTAAAACTTTTACGGAAGCTCCATTTTTAACGGCAGTTTTAAAAGCGTCAATAAATTTAACTGTCTCACTATCGTAATCAAATATATAGCTTGAAATTAAAACTTCTTTCTTTGCGCTCTTTATGGCTTTTAACATTTTAGGATAAGCCTCAACGCCATTTTGCAAAGGTTCAATAGAGTTGCTAAAAGCAAACGCTTGAGGATATATATTATGTCCAAATGTTATGAATTGTTTGTAGTTTATAGGCAAGTTTTCAAAAATATTATTTATTATCTCATAGGAATATTTTTCTGACAAGTTTATCTTTTTCCTTAAGCGGCTACCTTTTCTTTTTACTCTATTGATTCCAAGAAAAACATAAAGGATAGTTCCGATAAAGGGCGATAAAAAAACCAATGCTATCCAACCTATTGCGCTTCTAACATCATTTTTGTGTAGTAGTATGTGTGCGCTTGTTCCAAAAGCTAATGCGATGTAAATTCCGACTGCTATGACGGTATGAAAATCATGATTGATAAAATTTGAAAAGATTTTTATAATCATTTAAGAGTCCTATTTTAATTTGTTTCTGACGCAACAGTTTTAAATTTTTTCCTGTAAGAATGCTAGCATAGTTTAGTTTGTTTTATCAAGAAAAAGAGTTAATGGAATTGAAATGAAAATAGAATTATTAGGCAAAGCTGATTATAAGGACGTAATGATTGTGTGGGAAAAACCTGTTAAAGCAACACATTTTTTTATAAAAGAAAAAGATTTTGAGCCAATAAAAAGTACACTTTACAGAAATTTGCCAAATATGAAAATCTTTGGAATTAAAAAAGCTGACAAAATTCTTGGTTTTATGGGAGTTTCTGATAATGAAATAGAATCTCTTTTTATTGACCCAGAATATTTTGGCAAGGGTTTAGATAAAAATCTTATAATTTATGCAACCAAAGATTTAAATCTAAAAAAAGTCTCGGTAAACGAACAAAATCAAAAAGCTTTTAGTTTTTATAAAGTGAAAAGACTCAAAAGTAAAACCTTTTTTGAATTTGCTTAGTAAAATTAGCTAAAAAGAACTCTTTATTTATGTAACTGAATTTAAGGCTGTCGTGTGATGGGTTATTTTAAAAAAGGACTTCTTTGTAATACAAGTAAGTTAGGAGTATTTAAATAATTCCTTTTTTCTTAGTGGACCCCAAACGATATACTCAGGTTTTATAAATTTTAGGCATAATAATCTCTCATCATAGAAATGTCAAAAAAGTGAAGACGATATTATAGAAAACTTTTCAATGATAAGTGGTAATAATAATGCAAAATGATATAATATCTCAAGTTGCAAAATCTCAAAAAAACAGGTGTTTTTTATGGCTGCGGAATTTGTGCATTTGCACAATCATACCGAGTATTCTCTTCTTGATGGTGCGTGTAGATTGACTGACGATAAAGGAAAACCCGGTGAACTTTTTAATTTAATTGCTAAAGAATATAAAATGCCGGCTCTTGCTATTACCGACCACGGCAATATGTACGGAGCTATGGAATTTTATTGGGCTGCAAAACAGAGTGGTATAAAGCCTATAATTGGCTGCGAGATATACGTATCTCCAAAATCTCGCTTTGATAAAAATATAGATAAAAATGCCGAAGATGGCGGAAATTACAACCATTTAACACTGCTCGCCAAAGACTTTGAAGGCTATCAAAACCTTATGCGTATAGTAAGCATTGGTTTTACCGAAGGCTTTTACTATAAGCCCCGCGTAGATAAAGAAGTGCTGAGAAAATACAATAAGGGAATAATTGCTCTTTCAGGATGTTTGGCAGGAGAAGTTGCCGTCTCTTTGCTTAAAGGAAATTTTGATAAAGCGGAAAAAGCCGCGTCAGAACACAGAGATATTTTTGGAAAGGATAATTTCTATTTAGAAATTATGGATAATGGGCTTGAAGATCAGAAAAAAATAATACCTGATCTTCTTGAACTTTCAAAAAAAATAACAATCTCGCTAGTTGCTACAAATGACTGTCATTTCTTAAGAAAATCAGATGCGAAAATCCACGATATTTTGCTTTGTATAGGTACAGGTAGGACGTTAAACGATCCTAAAAGACTAAAGTTTGGCTCAGACCTGTTTTATTATCGTAGCGCTGAGGATATGGCAAAGACATTTGAGTATATTCCTCAATCTTTAAAAACTACTTTGGAAATTGCCGAAAAGTGTAACGTTGAAATAGATATGGATAATCTGCTTTTACCACAGTTTCCCGTACCAGAAGAATACAAATCGGACTCAGAATATTTAGAAAGTTTATGCAGACAAGGTCTTATAAAAAGATATAGAAACGTTGATTGTGAACAGGAAAATAGATTAAAACACGAGCTTTCCGTTATTAACAGAATGGGTTTCGCATCCTACTTTTTAATAGTTTCAGACTTCATAAAATACGCAAAAGATAACGAGATTCCTGTAGGACCGGGAAGAGGTTCAGGCGCAGGTTCAATGGTTGCTTACACGTTAGGTATTACTGATATTTGCCCTTTAAAGTATGATTTGTTGTTTGAAAGATTTCTAAACCCAGATAGACGCTCAATGCCAGATTTGGATATAGATTTTGCAGATTCAGGCAGAGAACAAGTTATAGAATATGTTCGCCACAAATACGGCGAAGAGAAATGCGCGCAGATTATAACGTTTGGATCAATGCAATCCAGACTTGTTATAAAAGATGTCGCAAGAGTCATGGGATTTACACCGACAGAGTCAAACAACATAGCTAAACTTGTTCCGCAAAACACAAGTATTGCCGAAGCTTTGGAATCTTCTGCAGATCTGATAAAACTTGTAAAAGCTGATGAGCGTATTGCAAACCTTATAGAGACTTCGCAAAAATTAGAAGGACTTAAAAGACATACGGGCGTGCATGCCGCCGGTATGGTTATAGCTAATGAAGAAATAACTAATTATTCGCCGCTTTCAAAAGGTTCAAAAAATATTGTCACTACGCAGTACGACGGTGTGGTGTTGCCTCAGCTTGGACTTTTAAAAGTTGACTTTTTAGGACTTAGGACGCTTACCATTATTGATGAATGCGTAAAATTTATCCGCAAGAAAAAACCTGATTTTGACTTAGACAATATACCTTTGGATGATGAGCAATCTTATAAACTTCTTGCCGAAGCAAAAACTATGGGTGTGTTTCAGCTTGAAAGCAAAGGCATGAGAGAATTGATAAGAAAACTAAAGCCTAGCAACATTGACGATGTTGTCGCTTTGATAGCTTTGTACAGACCAGGTCCTATGGGTTCGGGAATGTTGGACGATTTTGTAAACAGAAAACACGGAAAAACGCCGATTATTTACGACCATCCATTGCAGGAGCCTATATTAAAAAATACTTACGGTGTTATTTTATATCAGGAACAAGTTATGAAGATGTCTGTTGCTATGGCTGGTTTTACGCCAGGGGAAGCAGATAGCCTTCGCAAAGCGATGAGTAAAAAAATTCCTGAAGTTATTGAGAAACAAAGAGAGAAATTTATAAACGGCGCTAAAGCAAAAGGCATAGACAAAAAAATTTCTGAAAAAGTTTTTAACAATATCATAGCTTTTGCAGGATACGGATTTAACAAGTCCCACTCTGCAGCTTACGGTGTGGTGTCTTACAGAACTGCGTATTTAAAAGTAAATTATCCCTTGGAATATTTAACAGCCTTGCTTAACAGTGAAATCGGTCGTTCGGCTGTAAAAGATAATGAAGAAAGTAAACTTGTAATGTATTTAGATGATGCAGCATTGTTTGGCATTAAAGTGCTACCGCCTGATATTCAACATTCCGACGGACAATTTAAAATAGAAGTCTCGGCTATACGTTTTGGACTTCTTGCTATTAAAAACATAGGAGAGGGTCTAACGCAGTCTATAGAGCAGGCAAGATCGGTTAATGGAAAAGAAGCTAAATTTAAAGATTGGGACGATTTTCTACAGAGAATAGACTTAAAATCCACTAATAAAAAAGCTTTTGAATGCCTTGCAAAAGCTGGAGCTTTTGATTCTTTTGGTTCTGAAAAGCTTGAAACAAGGTCAAGTTTGCTGCAAAGTATAGATTCGTCGGTTGATAAAGCTGCAAAGATAAAACATGAGAAAGAATCAGCTCAAGGATTTTTGTTTGACAGTGCCGAAACTATGGTTAGCGTGTCGTCATTGCAAAAAGTAAAACCTTTGGATATTTTTGAAGCATTGGAGTACGAAAAGGAAGTTTTGGGATTTTATCTTTCAGGACATCCTCTTGCTCCAAGAAAGAGAGAAATAATAGCCTATTCTAATTATAGATTAGATAAACTCCCGGAACCCAAAGAAAATGTTGATTTTAAAACAGCTCAGATTATACGTGTTGCAGGTATGATAGTTTCAATTAAAAAACTTATATCAAAAGCTAAAAAAGAGCCGTACGCAAGAATAAAAATAGAAGATTTGCACGGCAGCGTGGACGTAGTTTTGTTCCCTAAAGTTTTTGAAAGATTTGAAACTTATTTAACGCAAAACAATGTTATTGTAGTAAAAGGTCGGCTGATGGGGACACAGGGGCAGCCTGAAATAATAGTTGAAGATATTATCACTATAGATGAAGCAAAAAAGAAATTTCCACCTAATTCCGGCGAAGTTCATGTAAGACTTTCAACCACAAGGTACGATGATATTTTAAGCGAAGATTTAAAAAAAATTTTTAGAGCTAATAAAGGCAAAGCAAAAATTTATATTGACTTAGAAGATGCTCTACACGGAAACTTTTCAATAGAGACTAAGTATCTTGCAGACTGTTCAGATAGCTTTATAAACGATGTAGAGGCAGCTATTGGCATAAAAAACTCCGTTGAATTGAGATATTCTAATTAAGTTATATGGAGAAAAAGAATGTTAGACATCAAAGGTATTAGAGAAAATCCTGAAGCTGTAAAACGAGCTATGCTAATTAGGAACAAAGAAATAGATTTTACGGAACTTTTAAAGTGGGACGACGAAAGAAAGTTTGTCATAAACGAGAATGAAAAGTTAAGATTAAAAAGAAATAAAGTTTCTGAAGAAATTGGCAAACTTAAAAGAGAAGGAAAAGAACCTCCGCCTGAAGTGCTTGAAGAAATGAATGAAATAAGAGATTTAATTCAAGAACGGGAAAAACAACTTTTGTCTTTGGAAAATCATATAGAAGATTTTTTATTGGGACTTCCAAATATTCCTGACTCAAGTGTGCCTATCGGAAGAGACGAAAGAGATAATAAAATTATTAGATATATCGGTGAACCTAAAAAAACTTCTTTCAAACCAAAATACCACTGGGAAGTAGGCGAAAAGCTTGGGATTATTGACTTTGCGACAGCTTCCAAAATTTCAGGATCAAGATTTGTTGTTCTGAAAAATGAAGGTTGCGCTTTGGAAAGAGCGATTATTTCTTTCTTTTTAGATACGCATAAAGAAAGAGGCTATAAAGAAATAATGACTCCGTATCTTGTAAATAAGGAGTCTATGTTTGGCACTGGGCAGCTTCCTAAATTTGCTGAGGAATCTTTTAAATGCGCTAATGATGAATTGTATTTAATATCAACTGCAGAAATTCCCGTCACAAATATTTATAGGGGCGAAATTTTAGATGAAGATAGCCTTCCCAAAAAACTTGTTTCTTATTCCGCTTGCTTTAGAAGGGAAGCAGGTGCCTACGGAAAAGACACAAAAGGACTTATAAGAAATCACCAGTTTAATAAAGTAGAGCTTGTAAAATTTGTAAAACCGCAAAACTCGGACGAGGAGCTTGAGGCACTTGTTTTAGATGCTGGATATGTTTTGGAGTTGTTAGGTCTTCCTTACAGAGTTTCTCTTTTATCTAGCGGCGATACAGGCTTTTCATCGTCAAAAACTTATGATTTAGAAGTATGGTTTTCTGGCGACGGTGTGTATAGAGAAATTTCTTCATGTTCAAACTTTAAAGATTTTCAGGCAAGAAGAATGAACATAAAGATAAAATATAAAGACAAAAAAAAGGAACTTATACATACATTAAACGGTTCTGGCGTTGCAGTTGGCAGAACTTTTGCTGCAATCCTTGAATACTATCAACAAGAAGACGGTTCGATTGTAATACCAGAGGTTCTTCGCAAATACACAGGTTTTGATATAATAAAAAGCAAATAATAAGTATTTCCTTAATTTTAAACACCTCCACCGAAATATATTTTGGTGGAGGTGTTTTATATTGTTGTTCAAACTTGACTTTCCCTATTTTTGAGCAAAAAGGAAAAATGATTCATAAAAAAAAAGTGCCTACCAAAATGGAAACTCATGCATGGCAAAATCTAACAATGTCAAACGTTAAGAATTTTAGTTATAAAACACTAAATCGCTTCGTTTAATGAAGCGATTTAGTATTCCAAATTGGGCGGTCTTATTTTTTCTTTTTCTTGGTCGCAGCTTTTTTCTTTGTAACCTTTTTCTTTACTGTCTTTTTCTTAGGCGCAGCTTTTTTTTTCTTGCATCCACAAGCCATTCTAGGCTCCTTTTGGGAAGTTATCCCTTGTTTTTATTTCCGCGCGCTAATTGCGGAAAGTTTAACTGTTGAGTGATATTTTAATAAAAAAATAAATTTTATTTCAAGTCTTTTGGACTATTTCGCGGCGGAAGTTTTATACTTTTCATTTCAAAAAAGCCCGACACAAGAGCTCCCACAAAGTAAATAATCCATATGTATGTGTAATAATTGCCAAAAAGTGTGGTTAACCCAGCGACAATAAATGAGCCTGCAAAAATAATAAGACTTGCTTCAAGATACCTCCACTTCGTCGGTATCAAATTGTAAATATTTGCAAGTTGGTAATTATGTCGTCTGTGTCTTACATATGCTGCTGCAAGAAACAAGAACCCGACTGGAGAGACAAACTGGCATATCAAGTGTATAAGTATAAGTTGTATCGGAGGATTTGCTGACTTAAACCATACAGGATCGTATAGTGTTATAGAACCCCATATTGACAAAACCTTAGATCCAGTTACTGCCAAAGTGTTTAATAAAATAAAAATTATTCCCATTAAGATTCCTACTGTATAGGAGGCAAATTTTGACGAGTGAGGAGCGCCGCTTGGCGTTGGCACCCAGTGAAAAATAGCTACGAGAATAGATGGGGCTATTACAGCCATCAGAAAAAATTGTCGGAGACAATTTACTATCAGAGGCATCGGATGAGGACCTAAAATATTCTGAAGAGGTCTTGTTATAAAATAAATTCCAAACATTATAAAAGCCGCTTCAATTTTTTTAAACCCTATATCGCCAAACATCATCGAACGAAATTTGCTTGTGTGTCTTACTTCCGCCGCCATAACAAAATACATCAGCCCCGCCAGTATTGGAAAAAGAAAGGCTGTCAAAAAAGAAAGATTCATTTTATCTCCGAAAAAATAAAATTTTAATTATTTCATAAACATCTAACTTGGACTCAAAAAAACAGCTAAACTCTAAGAAAATCAGCGTCTATTTTTAAATGCTTTGAGCGTATTTTCAAGCAGCATTGTTATCGTCATTGGTCCTACACCGCCGGGGACATGAGTTATAGTTACATTCATGTCTTTAACAGAATTGAAGTCAACGTCGCCGCACAGTCCATCGGGAGTTTTATTGATGCCTACATCAATAACTATTCCTCCGTCTTTTATAAAATTTTTGTTTAGAAATTTAGACTTGCCTATTGCTGCAATAACGATGTCGGCATTTTTGCACATTTCTTTTAAGTTTTTGGTTTTGGAATGAGCTATTATTACTGTCGCGTTATTTGCAAGCAGCAACATTGAAAGAGGTTTGCCGACTAAGTTAGACCTTCCAATGACAATTGCTGTTTTTCCTTCAATTGATATGTTTGATTTGTGAAGAAGATATATAACTCCTAACGGAGTGCAAGAAACCAAAATATTTTTTTTGATAATTTCATCCCAACTTTTTGACAAATTCAAAAGACCTGCGTTAAAAGGATGTAAGCCATCTACGTCTTTTAAAGGGCTTATTGCATTTATGCAGTCTCGGGCATATTCATTATTTGGGAGGGGCAGCTGAAGCAAAATTCCATCAACCTTGGAACTTTTGTTTAGTTCGTTTATTAAAGAGATAATATCTTCTTTTGAAGAATTCTCATCAAGATTGTGGTGGAAAGATTGAATCCCTACCTCTTGGCAAGCCTTAATTTTTGATTTTATATATACTTGGCTTGCAGGATTTTGCCCTACTAAAATTGTTGCAAGACCTGGAAGATTTCCTGTTTCTCGTTTGATTTTTTCGACTTGGTCTTTAATTCCTAATCTTAAGTCGTTTGATATTTTTTTGCCGTCTATTAATTTCATTGTATCCTCTTAAAATGACTTTTCATAATCTCAAAAGGATTATATCAACTAATAGATACGAATGTAAAATCTTAAACATATACTGTGTTAATTTAATAATACTATCAGGCTTAAGAAAAAACCAAAAAGATGGCATAAATCTGTTGCAAGTTTTATTAACAAATCCAAAAATAGATAATCCAACGCATTGCAAGGGACAGGAATTTTTTGTACAATCCCTAAGTGTGGAAGGATTACTTTTGTGAACACTACAAACAAGTGTTTTTGGTTAGATAGTTAAATTTTAAAGGTGCATCGCGACTATATCTATACTAAATGATAAACGGGGTGCCGAATAAAATCAATTCAATAAAGATAAAGCTAAAAGTGGAGGGGTCGCATAGTTGGACTAGTGCGCTGGTTTGCTAAACCGGTATACGGATGAAAGTCCGTATCGAGAGTTCGAATCTCTCCCCCTCCGCCAAAGTACTTTTATCAGCGTCGTGAAATTTGATAATTTTAAATCTTTTCTATAAATATTCTATAACTTAGAAGATTATTACACAAAAATGGCTTGACAAAGTTAGTGCTAGGTATTATATTAGGATTCGTTAAAGAGGCAGCCATGCCACTTATGCAAAAGAAGGCAAGGGTTCTATAAACGATAGCGGTTGGACAGAAGGATGCGAGAGATTATACTGTTTTAGATATAAGAAAAGCACTAAAATTAACAAGCGAAGAATTAGAGAAAAAATTAAAAGAGTTTTAGCAGTGTAAAAGTTCAAAAAGATATTAGACTTTGAAGGGATAGAAATATATATTGGAAAGGGGGCATGAACACCTTTGCAATAATAATAGATAAAACTTCAGAGGTTTTAATTATGGGATATATTTACATTTACTACAAAATAGCAGCCCAAAGAGCAATGCTTATATAGAACGTTTCAACAGAACTTTAAGAGAACAATTTTTTGACACATACCAGTACGACTTAACAGATATTAAAAATGTAGAACAAGACTTAGACGATTACTTGTTTTGGTATAATACGCAAAAGGTTCATCAGGGTTTAAATTGGCTAATGCCTTTTGATTTTACAAGGCAATTTCTTAAACCAGTCGCTTAACCCTTCAATGTCTAAATATCTTATGAACCCTTACAATAGCTTGACAAAGCTGTTTTTAAACTGTAAAATGGCCGCCTTAAGAAAAAGAGGGAGGACTGTATGAAATTTATTAATTTATTTTGTAGGACTGTTGCTGTGTTTGTTATGCTGTTATCTGTTTGTGGTGGTCTAGCCATATGTGGTGAACGTGGAATTGGAGAGTTGTATACTGTAAAAATTAACGATATCCCGTTCCGCAGAGATGTTGCAACAGACGTTTTGTTACGCATTAACTGTAATTATACAAGCGAAGGTATAAGAGCTTACGACAACGTGAAAAAAGTAGATATTTTATTGACAGAGATAGAAAAAAACATGGATATTAGCATTGAAGGGTGCAAACTCTTGTCAAAGTTGTCAGATTTATATAAAAATCGATTTGACAAAAACATGGTTATTCATCACAATACAACAAAAACGTCATGCGTACATAACGAGAGGGAAGCAGCAGATATATGCATAGATAAAGACGATGATAGAGTATCTTTTTATTTGTTTTATTGATTAGACGATTTTTATAGAAATAATCATGCAGCAACAACATATAAATACAAAGAATTGGAGGGTACATGAGGATAATGTTGACATTGGCGGCAATTGTAAGTATGTGTGCGTCATTTTTAGTTTTTTCTGCCGTAGCTGATACTAGAGGGTTATATTTATGTACTTCTGACATGGAGTTAGATGATATTGAAATGCTAGCGTTTTTCAAACCGATAAGCGACAAGTTTCCAAAAGGTTTCCCGGACAAGTCACTTGTAGGGCGTGAAGGTAAGTATATAGAAGTTTATAAAAGAGATAGCTGGCGGCATAAGCATTTTAGACATTGCTTTGTGTTGTTAGGAGAAGAAACAAACGAGGCTGTTGGTTCATCTAAAAATGTGATTTGGCTAAAAATAGATCAAGCAAGGGGCTATTCTGGAGGGGACATCATTCAAGATGAAATGTGGTGGCTAGGAAATGCTACAGAAAGAAATAAGTATGTAACTTCCTGTACGCCAGTTCTGCAGGAAGGGGTTTATAGTTATAGAAAATTTCCATGGTTTAAAAAAAGTACCTATAACATTAGTAGGCGTGATGTAGCACAAGCATGGGTGAAAACATCGTATGCAATGGACAGCGATGCGTCAACTAATAAATCATATAGTACATTCAGCCGAAACTGTTGCACTGTCGCTCATAATGGACTAAGAAACGCAACAGCAATTATGAAAGAAAGAGGAATTAATTTAGACTTGAGCCAAATAGGCAGAAATGCGAGAAGTTATAATTTTTTAGGTCGTGGTGTTGAATTTGATACTACAAGTATTTTAAATGAAGTGGTTGGCTTTGTGCAAGGAACCTCTAGGTCTCTTTTCGATATCCCGTCAGGATTAATAAAAATAGGAATACGAAAGTTTAATGCTAAAGCTAGCAATAATCGAACATATGAGAACAAAGAATTATGATTACAGTGTAGAAATTGAAAAGCAAAGACAGGCTTTATCTACCGCACTCAGAAATGGGTGCGGTTGTTTTTGTGATGTAGCTGGAAGTCTTGGACATTGAACATAAGGTTTTTAATATATTGATACTCTATGCAACCGTTATCCAACACTTGCGGTATTGTTTAACCAACTCCACAATCTTTTGCTCATATTGAGCGGAATTGCTAACCCAGCCAGCTTTATCATTTATTCCAACCAAAATACACCCTTGCGTGTCTTTTGCCGAATTCCCCCTGTGTATCCTTATTGCCGCTCTCTTTGGAACATTTAAAAGTTCTGGCAATTCTCTCTGAAATTTGTTAGACCAAACTAACGCTATTTTGTAAGTTCCAGCAGGTATTATTTTCTTCGTGTTTTCTAACGTGTCGCAAAACTGTTCCCCGTTTACTATCAGTTTTCCCATCGTGTAGTGGGATTTGGAAACTTTTC
>JAITDI010000012.1 GCA_031282625.1 Candidatus Endomicrobiellum meruensis
GCTGCTCTTGTAAGCTCTTCCTGCTTTCTTTTTTCTGATGCTAGTCTATCAGCTGCTTCTTTTAATTTCAGCCTTTCTTCTTGTTCTTTATTCTTTTGCTCTATTAAGGCTTGTCTTGCCCTTAATTTTGCCGTTTCTATTTCTATCCTTGCCAATTCTTCTTGTTTCCTCTTTTCTAATGCTAGTTTATCAGCTGCTTCTTTTAGTTTCACTCTTTCTGCTGCTTCTTTATTCTTTTGCTCTATTAAAGCTTGTCTTGCCCTTTCTTTTGCCGCTTCTATTTCTACCCTTACCAATTCTTCTTGTTTCCTTTTTTCTAATGCTACTCTTTCTGCCTCTGATTGTGCCTTCTGTGCTGAGCTTTCAAGTTCATTTATAATTGCGATAATTTCTTTTATCTCTTCCTTATCTTCAGCCATTAGTTGAACAGAAGTTAATATCAAAAAAAAACTAACAACCAAGAATATTTTATTCATACATAGTATCCTTTTTTTACAATATAATCATTTATTTATTCAAAATTTTAAAATATTTATTTAATTATTTTTTCATATTAATTGATCTTTTGATAAATTAAGGCTTATGATTCCGAACTTACAACTTAAGCCTATATTAGCCTGCACAGTCTTATACCTATAGGCTACTTCTTTGTTATATATGCTCAACAAATCTATCTTTTTTATTATTTTATCCATATTTCCTATACTTATTTCGGTATATTGTCATAAGCTATTGCTAATAACTTTTGATTCCTTGTTAAATCTTCCATACTTCTAAACTTTCTTACTGTCTATTTCCACTCCAATGTTACAAATATTCCATTATGCCCATAATCTACGCTCTTTACCCTTCCAAAACTCTCATCCATCTCCACATACTTAAACTTTCCTTCACAATTACTAGTATATTCTAGCATTTTATATGTTCTTTTATCAAATCTTCTAGAGTTCGCCACTATTTTTAATACGCTGTTATTTTCTATACTTTTCCCCGTTAAGTTCGCTCCTTTTTTTAACTTAAATAGTCCGTCTAACTTTAAATTTGTTCCCTTTATTATGCTTGTTTTTCTTAGATTAAATTCTCCTAGACCTTTCACTTCTAATGTGGCGGCACTAGAATCGCTATTTGATATTTCATCTGAAAGTGCGTCATACATTTGCACTTTTGACCCTTGTTCTATAGAAAATGTTACGTTTGTTAGGTCTAACATATGTATTGAATTGCTTACTCCTAATGCAGTGTTTCCTTTGAAAACTGTTTCTGAACAAGCGTTCACATTAAATATTACATTTGAACCAATATCTAAATGAATTACTCCACCCGGTTCATTTAGCGCCTTATTATCAAAAAATGAAGCATTCATGAACTCTAGAGTACTATTACCACCTAAATAAGCTACTCCTCCCGCGTTAAAAGAAGTATTATTTTAAAATATTATCCCATCCCTCGGGACACAGATATATAAAGGTTCACTCGAGTCTAATACGAAGTCTGATAATACAGCCCCTCTACCTTTTGTAAAATAGTTAGATATTATTCCATCTCTACATCTAAGCCTAAACTCCATTCTGTCAAAATATCCTCCTATATGCGTAGAAAGCTGTTCTGGTATCTGGCTTAAAGAATTATCCATGTACCGCTGTACAATTATTTCTATCGCATTCTCTTGCGCAGCGGCATTAGGATAAAGTTGTTTTCCAAACAAAACTTCTGTGTTCAGAAAAGAACAGTATATAAGTATAAATAAAAACTTATTAATATATTTCTCATTTCTATAAATTTATATGCCCTTCACTATCATCTGATGTATCACTATCAATAAGATATTTATCTATTAACTTTTGTTTTAATATGCCCACCTTTGGTGCACCTGATTTTAAAACTCTTCTAACTTTTGCATACAAAATTCTAAAATTTTTAATATCCTTAAGAGCTTTGCTATAAGCACCAACAGCATATTGCCAATCAGCTAATACACTAGAGGCAAACTCATCATCTTCAGCCGCTTTCATTCTGTAATCATTTTCTTTAAGATACATATCTGATTCCAAATTCTCTATATCTAATTCTGGCTTAAGTTTATAATACTTTGCTTCTACAACATTTGAAAAATACATACACAAATTAAAACTGCCAATACTCTTAATTTCATTTTTTCTCCTTCATAATTTAATAACCAGTAAATTATTAAGTTTTCATTTTGTTTCTTAATAATTTACTGGTTAAAAATTTTTTATAAGTCTTTTACTAGCTTACACCTCTACTAGATTAGTCACCAGTTGACTAAGTAACATCAATAAAGAACATATTAACGTAGTCTTGTATAAGAGTGCTTAAATTTTGAAGATTGTATCTAAAAGCCGTTAGCAATGCTTTCCTATGAGCTGCATAGGATTTAATTCTTACTATCACCTGACGCCGTTGATTTTTTAGCGCATATATCTCATTTTTTTCGTCTGATTTTTCCTTTTCTGAACGAATAGTCCAGTCAGTAGACTTAAAAGTTGATTTCTTAGCAACTATCTCCGCCAGATAGTAACGATCGTCCTTCTCAACTGATGCTATTTTCTCAAAAAGAGCTAATCTTTTTGTTGGTGATGGAGTAGTAGTACTACTACTAATACCTACTGCGTTTTTATATGCATCATTTTTAGATAAAAGATTATCCAAGTAGTCAGCATAAGCTACATTTCCAAATAAACATAAAACTAAAGCACCTAAATAAAACCTTATTTTCATTTTACTTCTCCTTTATAACTGTAAAAATTCTTTTAGTATACTCCTTCTTTTCTTTAGCACCTACAATTTTGCCAAAAGAGTAGACTATTCCGCCATTTAAACAAAAATCACCTCCTCTGCGAAATTCAATATTTCCAGATACAGAAAACCCCTCGCACACTTTATAATCTAAATATAATGAAGCTCCTGGTTTTAAAAACTCTTCGGATGTGCCTTTAGATTTAAAGATTGTTAAGAAATCGTACGTATGAATTATCTCTGGCGATAAAGATGTCAAGACTATTTCTGAGAAAATTTTAGAACTTATGCTCCACTTTTTATAATCTTTCTGCAAACCAATACCTACCCTTGCCAGTGAACGCCAATATACTCCGCCATAAACATTCATAGTTAAGGAAGTTGTAGAATCTTCTTTGAATGAAGGATAAAAATTACTACTCATACTAAGCCCTGCGAAAGGCTTTAAGATAAGAGATTTTAATGGAGTATTTTTGGAAATTTCTATATCGGCGTTGATTGTCATACATGTAAAGTTCGCTTTAGCAATATCATATGACAACTTTCTATCATCTAGAATGGTTTCTATCAGAGGTATCTTCCTTTTTGTTTCATACTTGCCAAAGCCTACCTCAACTAGACATTTAATGTTAGCTTTTACTGGTATACTTCCATACATTCCCAAAGACATATTTTTAATTTTTGCGGAATCCTCTTTTTCGTCTATTACATTCTGCTCGTCTACTTTTATATATAATCTCGTGTCTAATGAATGATCATATCCTAAGATTAGACCGCTTTTTTTGTCGTTGACTGTGTCATTGTTGTCGCCTTCTATATCCATATGTCTATAAAAAGTATTTACCCAAACATCTTTGCTACACAACACACAATTATCTATTTGAGTATATTCTATATCTATATAGTTATTATTATAGTTTTTAGAGGTATTTTTCTCTGAGAAATATCTATCCAGCTTACAATATACATAATCTCTGTTGATGTTGGTCACTCCGCTTCTAATAACATTGGCTAAAAATTTCATGTCAGATAAGGACATCAATCCTAACAAATGTTCTTTTAGTTTGTAATACTTATCTAAAGCACATTTATACTCGTAATATGCATCGTTCTTTTCCGCTTTTAGTAGCTCAGACGTTGTCTTGCTCATGCTGACTGGTGATTTCAATTTCCAAGTAATATATTTTTGCTTATATATCTTGCGAAAGCTCTTTACAGGTTCAATCTCTTTTGGTTGCGTCGTAGACATTAGTTGTTTAATCGTATTCTTCGCAAAAAAATCTTTATAAGATAATTCTAACCCTAATGAAGGCGACGAAATTAAGAGAAATAAAAAAATATGTATATAAACTATAAGTACTTTTTTCATTATTTAAAGAATATTCCTTACTGTATAAATGCTTGTTTTAGGTTTTTCTTTCTTCTTCTTTAATACTTCTTCAAGTCTTTTAAGTCTTTTTTCAGTACTCAACATTCTTCCTCTGGTTTTGGATGTATTTTTATACTCAGAGTCAATTTTGGAAAGATGAGCTATGATGTTCGTGATAAATTCAACTTTGCTTTCAGAATCTTCTTTTATGTATTCTTTCACATCTTTTAATTGTTCTTTAACTACCGTGACTTCACTATAAGTTTGCCCTCTTAAGTTTTCAATTTGCTGCAGAAGTTCTTCCTCTAAGTGTTTATGTTGGATACACATTTTTTGATAATTCTCATCTATCATGTAATGACAAACGTAGAACAATAACAATCCCAATATAAAATTTATTGTCACTAAGATATATACAAAAACTTTAAAAATGCTTAGTTTATTTTTGGACATAAATATCCTTTTAAACAAAAAATTTAAAAAGAACTAACTCCATCAAAAAGATTCCCATTTTGAAAATTTTTTATTCTCAAAATTCTTCCTTTTTAATATCTATGGTAGATATAAGTTAAGATTATACTACTGAAATAAGTTAATTTAATTTTAATTTGTAAAAAAAGTGTGAATTAAAGAAAATTACATAGATGTTAAAGTTTTATGAGAAGTTAGAGAAGGTTAGATAAAGCTTTTTGCCGGGGTGGCATAGTTAATTAGTCGTGTATAAAAATTCAGGGTAGTACATTTGCGCAGAGTCAAGCAAATAGTCGCAATGTTTAAGTTAAAAAGCTATTAGTTTAGTTTTAAGTATAATTTTTCGTGTTGTTTGAGATTGTGGTTTATATCGTATTGTTGACCTATAGAAGTACAAGCTTTTGCACTCATATTTTTAAAAGCAATCTCATCATTCAGTAAATACATAATTTTCTCAGCAGTTTTTTCATAATTATTTGGTTCTATTAAAAAACCAGTTTCACCGTTAACAACTATTTCTTTTACTCCATCTACAGCATTTGCCACGACTGGTTTAGAGCAACACATAGCCTCAACAATAGTACATGGTAACCCTTCCCAAAGCGATGTTAATACAAAAATATCACTTGCTTTTAAGATTTCTACAATATCTGTTCTCCAACCAAGCATAAAAACTTTATTTTTTAAATTTAAACTATCTCTCAAAAACTCAAGTTCTTTTCTTTGTTCGCCATCTCCAACTATTAAAAATATAACATCTTTAAGTCTTGGAGCTATTAAAGAAGAAGTTTTGATAAAATCTTTAAGATTTTTTTGTGGTTTAAAAGGTCCTATTGTAGTAATAACTCTCAAATTATTATCTATTCCTAATGTTTTTTTAAAATTAGGCTGTGGAACAAAATTCTTATAAAGTGCCGTATCTATACCTGCTCGTATAAGAATGAATTTATTTTCTTTGGCAATTTTATAATGCCGTCCCTTTTTTATATCTTCTTTAGTTACAACAATTAATTTGTCTGAAAGCAAAGCACAGAATTTCTCAAGAAAAACATAAAAATTTTTAACAAACCATTTTTGTGTTTCATTAAAACCGTATCCATGTATCGTATGGACTATAACTTTTACTCCTGCCAGCTTAGCGGCTATCCTTCCTACAACTCCAGCCTTTGACGAATGTGTATGGACCATGTCTGGTTTTTCTTTTTTTAAGATGGAATAAATTTTAAAAAGAGCTTTTAAATCTTTTAATGGAGAAGCTTCCCTGATAAGATCCTTTATATGATACAATCTCACTTCTTTTAAGGCTTCATGGTCTAATATTCCACCCTCGCCTGCAATAATAAAACTGTCAAAAATATTTTTGTCAATATTTTTTGCAACATGCAAGGCTACTTTTTGAGCTCCGCCAAGTTCAAGTTTAGTGATGATATAACAAACTTTTATCATATTATTTCTCATCATCTAATTTCCAAAGGAATGTAAGACGATATATATTAACTTTGTTAAATATTTTTAAATTTGTTCCTGAGAATATTATTTAGGCTACCCTTTTTTATCTATCCGATAAATTAAAAGTATAAAGCGCAACCGTTTATTATTAGACAATATCATAACTGCCCGGCAAAAGCCAGGCAGTATAATAAATTAGATTTTTTAGATTTACTTTTTTGCGTTGACAGCGTTTCTTATGATTCCTTTTGTAAAAAAATCTACAAGAACCTCGCCTATTTCTTTGGCAATTCTAACTTGAGCTTCATCGGTGGACGCTGCAAGATGAGGCGTTACAACCACTTTATCGGTATCTATAAGAGTCCAGTCTTCCGGAGGTTCTTTGGCAAATACGTCTATAGCGGCTCCCGCTACTTTACCAGACTTAATTGCATCCGACAAATCTTTTTCGTTAACTATTGGACCTCTAGCGCAATTGATAATTCTAACGCCGTCTTTCATTTTCTTTATGGCATCAGCATTTATCATGCCTCGTGTAGAATCGTTAAGCGGCGAGTGAATTGAAATATAATCGGCTTGAGCAAAAACTTCATCTATACTTTTTAATTCTATGTTGTTGTTGTTTTTTGCTGCTTCTTGATTTGCAAATGGATCATAAGCTATAACTTTCATACCAAAAGCATTAAGTCTTTTAGCAACTTCAGAACCTATTCTTCCAAGACCTATCAAACCTAAAGTCTTACCGAAAAGTTCGGTTCCTACAAAATTTTTGCGATCCCATTTTCTATTTTTTAAAGATTTGTAACTTTCAGGAATGTGTCCGGCAAGAGAAAGCATAAGACCTATCGTATGCTCAGCCGCAGATATGGTGTTTCCTCCCGGGACATTAGCGACTATTATGCCTTTCTTTGTCGCCACTTCTTTATCAACATTGTCAACACCCGTGCCTGCTCTGCCGATAAATTTCAGCTTTCCCGCAACATCCATAATATCTGAAGTAACTTTTACTTCTGAACGGATAAGAAGCCCGTTGTAGTCTTTTATAAGTTCTTTCAATTCTTCTTGAGAAGGCTTATTATGTATATCTACTTTGAATTCTTTATTTGAAAGCAATGCGCCAAGTCCTTCGGTATTATCGTAGGTCATTAAAATCTTGTACATTTTGCCTGCCCCTTTTTTCAGTTTCAAATATCAAATATTATGTATTATGCTCTTAACAACTCCTCTTCAGCAGCAGCTACAGCCTTACCCTTTTCAATATTTACGCCAAGTTCAGTAAGAACCATTTCAAGACATGCAAACCCTACAAGCAAATCGGCTTTTCCTATGTAACCCATGTGCGCAAATCTTATAATTTTGCCTTTTAAATCGCCCTGTCCTCCCGCTATTGACACACCATATTTTTCTCTTAACGTCTTAACTATCTTACCGCCAATTTCAGTAGGAACGTAAGCGCTTGTGACAACATCGCACGGAACTTCTCCGAAAAGCTTAAGTCCCAAAGCTTTCATACCAGCTCTTGCCGCTTTTGCGAGAAGTTTGTAATCATTCCACATATTTTCCAAACCTCTTTCCTTAATAAGCCTTAGAGACTCTTGAAGAGCAACAATAAGAGTTACTGGAGGAGTAAAAGGCGTTTCGTTGCTTCCATATGATTTTTTATACTTTTTAATATCAAAATAAAATTTTGGAATTTTTGAAGATTCTGTCAGCTTCCAAGCTTTATCGCTTAATGTTATAAACGCAAGTCCCGGGGCAAGCATAAATCCTTTTTGAGAACCTGATACCACTACGTCTATTTTCCAATCGTCTGTTCTAAATTCCTGCCCTGCAAGACCGGAAACAGTGTCAACAACCAAAACAGCATTGGTTTTTGAAACTATCTCACCTATAGCTTTAATATCATTTACGACCCCTGTGGAAGTTTCTGTAAATGTGGTATATACAGCTTTAACATTTGGATTTGCCTTTAAAGCTTTTTCTATCTCTGCAGGCTTAACTACTTTTCCCCATTCTACTGAAACAGATATAACTTTTACCCCATACCCTTCTGCTATTTTTATCCATCTATCTCCAAAGTTTCCACAACTTGCTACTATAACTTCATCGCCAGAACTTAAAAGATTTGTTACGGCAATCTCCATTGTACCCGTGCCTGAAGAAGCAACAGTATAAACCTCATTTTTTGTTTGAAAGACATACTTTAACCCTTCAGCAACATCTTTGTAAATCGCCGCAAACTCACTCGTCCTGTGGTGGAGTATAGGCAAAGCTTCTTTTAAGGCGACTTCCGGAGGAATCGGCGTAGGACCGGGAGTTAAAAGATAATGTTTTTTCATTTTTTGCCTGCTCCTTTCTTTTGTTTTTTGGAACTCTTCCCCTTATTTTTATTTTCAGGAGATTTTTCTATGGCTAAAGATATAACTTCGTCCATATGAGAAACAGGAATCATCTTAATTTTATTTCTAACTTCCTCAGGAATATCAACTAAATCTTTTTTATTGCTGTCTGGGAACAACACCGTTCTTATGCCTTCACGGTAAGCAGCAAGAACTTTTTCTTTAAGTCCGCCAATGCCAAGGACTCTTCCTCTAAGCGTTACTTCTCCAGTCATTGCTATTTGCTTCTTTACAGGTTTATCCATACACACAGATACGAGAGCTGTAGCTAACGCAATTCCAGCGCTTGGACCATCTTTTGGAACAGCGCCTTCTGGAACGTGCACATGGAAGTCTGTACTTGAGAATACCTTTTCGTCTATACCAAATTTTAAAGAGGATGCTCTGACGTAAGACAAAGCTGCTTGCGCGGATTCTTTCATAACATCGCCAAGTTTGCCCGTCAAAACCAAAGACCCCTTGCCTTTCATTTTGTTTACTTCTATAGTAAGAGTTTCGCCACCAACCTCGGTCCACGCAAGACCAGTAACAACGCCTATATCGTTTTCTGCGATTCTTTCCCTTTCATAATGAGCAATACCCAAATATTTATTCAAATTTTTGGACGTAATATTTATAGACTTTAAATTCTTATCAAACTCTAGTTCTTTAGCGACTTTTCTACAAAGATTTGCAATTTCCCTTGTTAAATTGCGAACGCCCGCTTCATGCGTATAATTTTTTATAACTGCTTCAAGAGTATTTTCTGCCAAGATAAATTCTTCAGAGGTTAATCCATGGTCTTTTAATTGTCTGGGTATTATAAAATCTTTAGCTATATGGAGTTTTTCTTCATCTGTATATCCAGAAAATCTTATAAGTTCCAGCCTGTCTAACAAAGTATTAGGAATAGTGCTTAGAGAATTTGCAGTAGTTATAAACATAACATTTGACAAATCAAAATCAAAATCAAGATAATGGTCGCCAAAAGCATAATTTTGCTCTGGATCCAACACTTCAAGCAAAGCGGCAGACGGATCGCCTCGCCAGTCGGAACCCATTTTGTCTATTTCGTCAAGAATAAATACAGGATTGTTTGATCCTGCTTTTTTCATTGACTGTATAATCTTTCCCGGCATAGAACCTATGTACGTGCGCCTATGCCCCCTTATTTCAGCTTCGTCTTTAACTCCACCCATAGAAATTCTTACAAAGTTTCTGCCTAAGCTTCTTGCAACAGACTTTGCTATTGATGTTTTGCCTACACCTGGAGGTCCAATAAAACAAAGTACCGGTCCTTTAATTTTTTTCACTCTGGACAAAACGGCAAGATGTTCTAAAACTCTATCTTTAACTTTTTCAAGTCCATAATGATCTTGATCCAAAACTTCTTTTGCTCTTTTTAGATCTAAATTATCGGGTGTGGAAGTTTCCCAAGACAAATCCAAAATCCATTCAATGTATGTCCTTATAACAGTGGCTTCTGGAGACATGGGCATCATCTTTTCAAGTCTTGCCATTTCTTTTTCTGCAGCATCTCTAGCTACTTGAGGCATCTTTGCCTTGTTTAACTTTTCTTTAAGCTCGTCTACATCCTTTTGAACATCATCTTTTTGTTTAAGTTCTTTCTGAATGGCTTTCATCTGCTCAGTTAGATAATATTCTTTCTGAGTCTTTTCTATCTGATTCCTAACCCTGTTTTGAATGCGTCTTTCAATATTTAGTATTTCTATTTCAGAATTTAATATCTGTATTATTTTTTCTAAACGCTCTATAGGATTTACAAGCTCTAAAACTATCTGTTTATCGCTGTTTTTAATAGCCAAATGCGACGCTATAGTATCTGCAAGCCTTGCAGGATCAGAAATATTGCTTACAGAAACAGAAATTTCCATAGGCATTCTGGGATTTAATTTTACATACTGCTCAAAAAGAGAACCTGCACGCCTCATGATTGCTTCAGACTCGGGCGCTTTCTCAACTTTTTCATCAAAAGTCTTTATACCTACTTCAATATATCCTTTGTCGCTTAATTTAAAATCCGTCCATTGCGCTCTGCATATTCCCTCTACAAGAGCTTTCAACGTTCCGTCCGGCATTTTTAATATCTGGAGAACTTCGCACACAGCTCCAATAGCATATATATCATCAGGAGACGGATCTTCAACTTGAACATTTTTTTGCGTTACAATAAAAATAAGTCTGTTTGTTGACATGGACTCTTCCAATGCCCTAACAGACCTTTCCCTGCCTATGGCAAGCGGCAAAACCATCGCAGGATACAAAATAATATCTCTAACAGGAAGAAGAGGAAGCGCGTCTGGAATTTTTAGACTTTCGCTAAATCTATCTAATTCACTGCTCATGCAGTCTCCTTTGTGTCTTTATACACAAATTTCGGACTTTCATTCTTTGCAACAGCATCAGCCGTTACTATACACCTTATAACTGAGGAATCTCCGGGAATATCATACATAGCGTTAAGCAAAATTCCTTCTATTATGGATCTTAAACCTCTTGCTCCTGACCCTTTCTTTATAGCCTCTTGAGCTATTTTCTCCAAAGCTTCTCTTTCAAATTCTAATTCAACATTTTCAAACTGAAACATCTTCTTATATTGCTTTATCAGAGCATTTTTAGGCTCAGTTAAAATATGAACCAAGTCGGATACAGTCAAATGCTTTAGAGTTGAAACGACAGGAAGCCTACCCATAAATTCAGGTATAAGTCCAAATTTTATTAAATCTTGGCTTTCAACTTTTGAAAGGAGAGAGTCAGTATTCTTAGCCGCATCTTCAGTGTCGGACGAATTTTTTACAAAACCTAAAGTCTTCTTTGAAAGCCTTGTTTCTATTATCTTTTCAAGTCCATCAAAAGCTCCACCGCATATAAAGAGAATATTAGTAGTGTCTATCTTTATATAATCCTGTTGCGGATGTTTTCTTCCGCCTTGAGGAGGAACATTTGCAACGGTTCCTTCTAATATTTTTAAAAGCGCCTGTTGCACGCCCTCGCCAGAAACGTCTTTTGTTATAGACGGAGTATCGCTCTTTCTAGAAATTTTGTCTATTTCGTCTATGTAAATAATGCCTCTTTCGGCGCGCTTAACGTCCATTTCAGCGTTCTGAATGAGTCTTAACAATATATTTTCAACATCTTCGCCTACATAGCCAGCTTCCGTTAAACTCGTAGCGTCGGCAATAGCAAAAGGTACATTGAGGATCTTTGCTAAAGTCTGAGCTAAAAGAGTTTTACCAGTTCCAGTATTGCCGATAAGCAAGACATTAGACTTTTGGAGTTCAATATCGTCCTTTGCCTTACTTACAGAAGTTTCCAATCTTTTATAGTGATTGTACACTGCAACAGACAAAGTCTTTTTTGCATGCTCTTGACCTATAACGTACGAATCAAGAATTTTCTTTATTTCATCGGGCTTTAAAAGTTTGAATTCTGAAGGCTTAGATTCTTTTTTATTAAAGTCGCTAAACAATTCTACAGCGCTCTTAGCACAATCCTCGCAAAGATAAACTCCATTCCCGCCAACAAGCCTGTACGGATGAGCTTTCCCGCAGAACATGCATTGCTTAATATTTGTGAAATTATTTTCCATTCTACCTCTTGTACACGATTATTTTAAACTTACTATCACTTCATCTATAAGTCCGTAATCTTTTGCTTCTTGAGCCGACATATAGTAGTTTCTGTCGGTGTCTTTTAAGATCTGTTCCATAGATCTTCCCGTGTGTTTTGAAAGTATTTCAGAAAGTTTTTGTTTAGTTGAGACCAGTTCTTTGGTTTCTATGTCTATATCGGAAACAGTGCCAGATAAACCGCCACCATAAATCAAAGGCTGATGTATCATGATGCGCGAGTGAGTTAAAGCGTAGCGCTTGCCTTTTGTGCCGGCTGCAAGAAGAACAGCTCCAAAAGACATAGCCATGCCCATACATATTGTGGTTATTGGACTTTTTATAAACTGCATGGTGTCGTACACTGCAAGACCTGCGGTAACCATCCCTCCAGGCGAATTTATGTATAAACTTATATCTTTACCAGTATCTTCTGAATCCAAATATAAAAGCTGAGCTATTAAAACATTGGCTGAATCAGTAGCAATCGCGCCATCTGATCCGCCGACAAAAATGATTCTGTCCTTAAGTAATCTTGAGTACAAATCGTATGTTACAGCCGCGCCTTGACTCCATCTTTCTATAACCGTAGGTATTAGTGACGGCATTATTCCTCCAAGTAACTCAACAAATTTTTTTAACAATATATCCACATAAATTAGTCTTTCTTCACAGGCATGTCCTTTTCTTCCATATCAACCTTCGCATTCTTAAGGAAAAACCCAAAAAGTTTTTCTTCTTTTAAAGACAACATTATGTTCTCTTTTTTCTCATCAAAATATTTATCAACAGAAGCTTCTCTTCCCGGATTTGAAGACTTCATTTTATTTTTTTCAGCTTCAATATCTGCATCGGTTACAGTCAGATTTTCTTTTGCATATACTGAGTTCAAAATATAAGAAAGTCTTACATTTTTTTTAGCTTCTTCTCTAAACTTTGGTTCTCCAACTACCAATTGCTTTTCAATATATTCTTTAGAAGCGCCTTGATTTTGCATATAGCTTTTCATTCTTTCAACTAGAGTCTTTTTCTGCTGTTCAACCAAAGACTGAGGAACGTCAAATTTATTTTTTTCAAGCAAGTAATCAATAATTTGTTTTTCAACATCCATATTTTGTCTGCGTCTTTCTTCAGCTTCTATAGTTTCTTTAACTTTCGTCTTCAAATCTTCAAGATTTTCCGTACCCATATCTTTTGCAAAATCGTTGTTAAGCTCAGGAAGCTCTTTTTCTTTTATTTCATTAATTTTTATCTTAAACATTATAGTTTTTCCAGCTAATGTTTTATTGGGATAATCTAAAGGATATTCAATTTTAGCCTCTTTTTCTTCTGCGACTTTTGATCCTTTTAAAGCACTTTTAAATCCTTTAAGAGTATTTTCAGAGCGTAGGTCAAGCATATTTCCTTTAGCAGAAACTTCAGACAAAACCTTACCGTCAGCGTCAAATGCGTCGTAATCTACCAAAACCAAACTGTCCTCTGAAACAATGCCAGTTTTAGACGGAACAAGCCTTGCATTTCTTTCTCTTAGGGCATCTAGACTTTGTCCTAAACTTTTATCTGTAACCTTAAAAATTTCTTTTTTGACGGGAATATTTTTATAATCCTTTACTTCAACTTTAGGATGAGACTCGGCACTAAAACGATATTTTAAATTTTGTCCTATTTCATAATTTAATTCGTCAACTACTGGGAAATCAAAAGGAACAAAAGACTCTTTATCAAGAGCATCCATGACAGTTCCTCTTATGGTGGTCTCCACAGCTCTGTCTTTAGCTTCTTGGGCAAATTTCTTTTTCACCACTTCCATAGGGACTTTCCCTTGTCTAAAACCGTCTATTTTAGCCTGCTTTTGTATTTGGCAAAATGCAGACTCAATTTCTTTTGAAACAACGCTTTCAGGAACTTCCACTTCCATACATATTGAACAAGATTTTTTATTGATAACAGACGATTTAAAATCAATTGCTTTTGTTGAATTAACCATTTACTTTTCCCCTTTGCATCAAACCAACACTGCTTATCACGACAATAGTCTGATATTTACAGCATTATGTCTTTGATTTTCAAAAATATCAAACGAATTGCGGGCGGAGGGACTTGAACCCCCACACCTTACGGTATATGGTCCTAAGCCATACGCGTCTGCCAGTTCCGCCACGCCCGCTTTATGCGATGATTACTACAAAAGAAGGATGCGCTGCATAGGAATTGAACCTATAACCTAACGATTAAGAGTCGTTTGCTCTACCAATTGAGCTAGCAGCGCTCTAAACACATTCTGACATGAAGAGATTTTAACAAACTAGAATATAAAAATCAATTGCCAACGACGGTATTAATTGACGATATGAACTAAAGGTTTGGATCTAAATATGTGTGGATATGTGTGGGCGGAGAGGGAATTGAACCCTCACGACTCTTGCGAGCCTCAGGATTTTAAGTCCTGTGCGTCTGCCAGTTCCGCCATCCGCCCGTCCAAAAAAGTTATTTAAATTATCAAACAACTGAAAAAATTGTACTATATTTTATGTTTTCTTTCAACTTTTCCGACGAAAATTAAACAGTCTTATTTCTTAAAATATGCTCTTTAAAAGAAGTTAAAAATTTTTCATAAAGCTTTTTTGTAGGCTCAAGAAATTCGCCTTTTGAATCTACGTATGTCGCAAAGTTTAAATATACTTCTGGCTGATACATTACAAAACAAGAAAAGAAAGAATCTTTTTTAAGTCTGTCTGTGCAGCAAACGTACCAATAGGTCCTGGGCTAGCGCCTAAAACCGCAGAAGGTTTTTTATTCCAAAGTCCCGCTCCGTAAGGACGGGAACACCAGTCCACAGCATTCTTTAAAACTCCGGGCATTGAACGGTTATATTCAGGAGTGATAAAAATAACTCCGTCAGAAGCTGAAACTTTTTTCTTAAATTCCATAACGACATTTGGAAGGTCAGTTTCAATGTCCTGAGAATAAAAAGGTAATAAAGATATGTCGTAAGAGTCAAACTCAAAATCTTTTGGAGCTAAAGGCTTAATTAGCTCAAACAATTTTTTATTAATGGAATTCTTTGAAAGCCCTCCAATAATGACCAAGATTCTCACTTGACAAACTCCTTAGAAAACCGCCATAGCAAGCGCACAGCTATGCATTAATTAGCCTTATCTGTAGTGTTGTTGTCTTCCATTTTCAAATCAGGTTTTCCTAACTTTGCTGTTTCATCGGCATAATTTATTTGCAAGTTTGAAATTGTAGAAGACAACATTTCTTCTTCTTTTTTAGTCAAATTGCCTTTTGTTTTATCTCTAAGCATAATAAGCATGTCTATAGTAACTTGTGCGCCTTTCAAATCATTTTCTATTTTACCACTGACAGGATTTTGCATTTTGCCAAGTTGGCACCAAGCTGATGACGAAAACATGGTTACAAGATTAAATAAATAAGGATTGATTTCTAAAAGTTCCTGTTTAGACATTCTCCCCTCCCAAATTAAAGAATTTAGACACAGCAACGCTTAGTCTTCTTACAACTTCATCCTTTCCCATGAGTTCCATCATATGGAACAAGCTGGGTCCTTGAGTTCTTCCTGAAACTGCAACTCTTATAGGATGGAAAACTTGTCCCGTTTTAATACCTTTTTCAACAGCCAAGTCTCTAGCGTATTTTTCTAAAGCGTCGGATGAAAAATCCTGTTGATTTTTAAGTCTTTCCACACTTGCAGTTAAAACAAGTCTTGCCGTATCTTTAGATTTTTCAGACAATAAAACCTTCTTCACAGCATCGTCATTATAAACAACATCTTTTACAAAGAAAAAATTAACAAGCAAAGAAATATCTTTCAGTAGTTTTATTTTATCATGCTCCAAAGCCATAGCTTTCTTGAGGAATTCCCTATCCCAACTTTCTATAATTTTTTCATTATTCGTATATTTCAACCACTCTAAAAATAACTCGTATATTTGCTCTACGGTCTTTGAACGTATTTTTTCGCCGTTAAGCCACAAAAGTTTTTCAGGATCAAATATTGAAGGGCTTGATCCGCACCTCTCGGTTGAAAACTTTTGTATAAGTTCCTCTATAGTAAATATCTGCTGACTGTCTTCAGTGGACCATCCGAGCAAAGCTAAATAATTTATTAACGCTTCCTGCAAATACCCCTCTTTCCTGTATTCCAAAACAGAAGTATGACCGTGTCTTTTTGAAAGTCTTGCTCCATCAGACCCCAAAATCATAGCCATATGCGCAAACTCAGGAGCTTTCCAGCCTAGAACGCTATATATCTGTATTTGGCGAGGCGTGTTTGAAATATGATCGTCACCCCTCAATACATGCGTAATCTCCATGAGATAATCATCTATTACGCAAGCAAAATTATAAGTAGGAACCCCGCTTGCTTTCATAATTATAAAATCGTCAAGCAAAAAATTGTCAAATTCAACTTTTCCTCTTATAAGATCATTCAAAACCGTTATACCTGATTCAGGCATTTTAAACCTTATCACAGGTTTTCTTCCTTCTTTTTCCTTCTCCAGCCTTTGTTCTGACGTTAAATTCCTACATCTGCCATCGTACTTTGGAGAAAGTTTATTTGCCTGAGCTTTTTTTCTCATTTCGTCAACTTCTTCAGGAGTACAATAACACGGATAAGCAAATCCTTTAGCCACAAGCTCATCTGAATATTTTTGATATATCCCAAGCTCTTTTCTTTTCATCTGATAATATGGAGTGTTTTTTGGAAGCTCTTTGCCAGGACCTTCGTCCCAATTTAATTCCAACCATTTCATGGCATCCAGAATAACCTGCGTAGATGCTTCTGTGGAACGAATCTCATCGGTGTCTTCAATTCTTAAAATAAACTTTCCACTTTTATTTTTGGCATACAACCAATTAAACAAAGCTGTACGAACTCCTCCAATATGTAAATCTCCCGTCGGAGACGGCGCAAATCTTACTCTTACTTCTTTCATTTTTTCCTCTATTTTTTTTCTTATATAATAAAAAAGAAAATTATTGTTTTTGATGTTTTGCTAAAAATAACGGTATATAATCTTTGAAAATAGGAGTTTTTAACTGCATTGTCCGCGCAATAACGGAATAAATATAACTATTGCTTTCGTCAAATTGTGTCCTACTAGCTAACGACGGAATTATAACATTTATAAGCACTATAAGCCATACGCATAAGCTTAAAAATGCTCCACCGATTCTGTCAAAAATATTAAGGTAGAAAAATTTGATTATTCTTAACGTAAAAGCTCCAACCATGATAATAAATACAGCTGATATTGAGAATATCAAGTAAGCGTTCATTCCTTCCTGATACGGATACTTGTCAGATGCAAAAATTGCAATAAAGCCAGCAAGAACTGCAAAAAAAGTCCTTGCAAGCCCAGCAGACCAGCCAAGCCAAATAATTAAGATTATGCCAATTACAAAAAAAACATCTATAAGCAATTAAAACACCCACCTTTCTTATTTAACGTTAGCAATTACTATACCGCTGGCAAGCTTTGGATAAAAATAAGTTGATTTTTGCGGCATTGTCTCATTGCTTAAGCTGATAGTTTTTAGAGATTGCACAGGAGTTGGCGGGACTATAATCGCCATTCTTCCAGTTTTTCTAGCAAGCAAAACAGCTTCCTTATCGTCTTTTATATAAGTAAATTCTGAGGCTTCAATATTAGGCATAAGAACATAATGTAAAGCGCTTACTGCTAAATTCCTATAAGCCTTGCTTTTTTTAGGCATGGCTTTTTTAAGAAAATCATCTTTTTTTATCGTTAAAACTCTGTATTTCCCATCTTTAAAAATCATAATAGGCTGGATTTCTTTCTTTGAAAGTTTCTGAAAATCTTTAGCTAAATGGACGTCAAAATATTTCTCTATATTAGCTTCTAAATTGTCAGGAGCTTCTATAACTCTATGAGTAGCCCAAATAGAAATGCCGGGATCCTCCATAGGACACAAGTACGACATAACGTAGTTATAGTCTGAATACTGAGAATAATGTTTGTCTTTTTCTTTTCTCTCCTGACTGTAATTCCATGCAGTTTCATATCTGTGGTGTCCATCGGCTATAAACATTTTTTTATTTAATAAATATTTTTCCAAAGTTTTAATTATATCTTTATCGTCAACAGTCCAAAGTTTATGAAAAACTCCGTCTTTATCTTTCGCTACAGCAGAAGGATTCCTCTTAGCTATCTTTTTACAAATGTCAACTACAATGTGGCGCTCATCATCAAAAAGCCCAAAAATCGGACTGATGTTAGCTTTTGTAGCTTTTAAAAGACTTAATCTATCGGCTTTTGGTTTGGAAAGAGTTTTTTCGTGAGGTTTTATTGACCCTTTTTGCGAATGGGGGTTTTCAAGTTTTAATGCGGCAAGAAAACCTCTTCTAGTCATTTTTATTCCTTGCTCGTTAAAAACCTGCTCGTAAAAATAAAAAGCAGGAATGTCGTCGCGCACAAGAACTCCTTCGTCCTGCCATAAATGCAACAGTTCCGAAGCGTTTTTGTATTTATTGTTTTTGTTTGTCTGATCAGGAAGTTCAATGTTTACTATATTAAACTGGGATAGTTTCTGAAGTCTCTCTTTTTCCGAGGGACTTATTACATCGTAAGGAGGACAAATAAAATTAGTAATGTTTTCTTTTGAATATCTTATCGCACAAAAAGGTTTTATATCAGCCATAAAATTCCTCCTAATCAGTTTTTTCAATGTAAAACGTCTTAACTTAAAATGAAACAAAATCTTACAAAAACCTCACAATGTTGTCAAAAAACTTAAAATCAAGTATAATAGCCGCTCATGAAATATATCGCTAAAAAAAATCTAATTTTTTACGTTGTTGTAATCGTTGGCTTGTTAATGTTTGCCTTAATATTCGTTACTAAATTTTCAAGTTTAAAAAGTTCAAATATTAAAGCAACAAACAAAAAAAGTCTTGAAGAAAATAAAATTGAAAAGGTTATAATACAAAAAGGCGACGTTTTAGCTTTAAGTCTTAACGAAACAAAGCTCTCAAGTGAAGATTCTTCTAATATTTTAAGAGAGTTAAAAAAGCTAGTAAACATAGTCAAGTGCCTCCCTGGAGATTTTTACGAAATAGTTTATGATGAACTTACCGGCGAGTGGACAAATTTTCATTATTATCCCTCTGGAATGTTTTATTACGAAATTTCCAAATCTTCACAATCTATAATAACTGCAGAAAAAAAACGTTTTGAAACTAGTATAGTGAAATATGAGAAAGAAGGCACCATAGAAAGTTCATTGTGGACAGCAATGGTTTCTTATGGCATTCCTGCAGATGTTATTAGAGCTTTTACCGATATTTTTGCATGGCAAATGGACTTTCTTACAGACACCAGACAAGGAGATTCTTTTAAAATCGTATATGAAATTGAAAATGTTAAAAAGAGAGAAAAAAAATTATCTTCCAGAGTTATAGCTGCAGAATACAAAACCTCTTCAAATTTTTATAAAGCTTTCTATTTTAAAACAAAAAACGGAACAGAAGGTTACTTTGATGAAAAAGGAAAATCTGTAAAAAGCGCATTTTTAAAAGCGCCTCTTCAGTCTAGTAGAATAAGTTCGTTTTTTACGGAAAAAAGATTCCATCCTATTTTAAAAATAACAAAACCTCATCATGGCATAGATTATGACGCACCTTCAGGTACGCCAGTCTCATCCATTGGAGACGGAATTGCTCTGAAAGCTCAGTACAGCGGCGGATTTGGAAATTTAGTCATTATAAAGCATGCTAATGGATACGAAACTTACTACGGACACTTATCAAAATATGCAAAAGGAATTAAAGCTGGAAGTAAAGTAAAACAAGGACAAGTTATAGGATATGTAGGCATGACAGGTCTTGCTACGGGTCCGCATTTGGATTTTAGAATAAAACTTAACGGCAAATTTTTTGATTATCTTAAAATGAAGCAACCACCGTCTATCGCTCTTTCAGGCGAAGACAAAATAAATTTTGAAAATAACATCAAAGATATTTTCTAATATTAATGTTTAATCATTTAATACGTTTATGGACGGCAATTCTTGAACACTTTTACAACACTACAGTTTACGTTATTTCCTCAACATTGCTTGAACTTTAGTCGGAAGTCCCCAGAGATTTATAAAGCCTTCAGCATCCTTGTGGTTGTAAATTTCGTCTTTTTCAAAAGTCGCAAGTTTTTCAGAATACAGCGAATTTTTGGCTATTCTTGAAACAGTCGTAATATTTCCTTTATAAAGTTTCAACCTTATGCTTCCAGTCACATATTTTTGAGTATTATTTATAAAAGCGTCCAAAGCTTCTCTTAGGGGCGAAAACCACAAACCATAATACGCTATTTCCGCGTATTTACTAGAAAGAGACTGCTTAAAGTGCAAAGTGTCTCTGTCTATAGCGATAGATTCCAATTCTTTGTGAGCAGCATATAAAACAGCTGCCGCAGGCGATTCGTACACGCCTCTTGACTTCATGCCAACAAGTCTGTTTTCAATAATGTCTATTCTTCCAATTCCGTTAGCTCCAGCAATTTCATTTAGCTTTGTAATCAGTTCAACAGGCTTGATTTTTTTGCCATTAACGCTAACCGGAATGCCCTTTTCAAAATCTATTGTAATATAAGTGGGCTTATTTGGCGCTTTTTGTGGACAGACAGTCATTCTAAACATAGATTCATCATAACCTTTGCTCAAATCTTCCAAAATACCACCTTCGTAAGAAACATGCCATAAGTTTGCGTCTGAGGAGTATGGTTTTGACTTTGTTACGGGCACAGGAATATTTCTCTTTTTTGCGTAGCTTATGGCGTCTTCTCTTGAGCGTATTTCCCATTCTCTCCAAGGAGCAACAATTTTTACGTTAGGAATTAAAGCCTTGAAAGCAAGTTCAAAACGAACTTGGTCGTTGCCTTTCCCTGTAGCACCGTGGCAAACAGCGTCAGCTTTTTCTTTCTTTACAATATCTGCAATCTTTTTGGCAATTACAGGTCTGGCTAAAGCCGTACCTAAGTAATATCTGTCTTCATATAATGCTTCTGCTTTTATTGCAGGATAAATATAATCCGTTACAAATTCTTCTTTAGCGTCAACAATATAAGATTTTGAAGCGCCTGTGCTTTTTGCTTTTTCATTAAGACCTTTTAATTCTTTCCCCTGTCCGACATTTACACAACAAGCAACAACTTCGCAATTATAATGCTCCCTAACCCATGACAAAATTACTGAAGTGTCTAGTCCTCCAGAATATGCCACAACTACTTTTTTAATATTTTCTCTTGCCATTTTAACGCTTCCTCCAAAATTTTCATAGCACAATCAACATCCTTTTTTGTAATTATAAGCGACGGTAACAGCCGCAAAACCGTATCATGCGTACAATTTATTATCAATCTCTTTTCTAAACAATAATTTACTATATCTTTGCCATTAATTGTTAAATCTATGCCTAAGATTAATCCAACTCCTCTCACTTCTTTAATAATTGAATATTTGTTTTTTAAAACTTCTAACTTTTTACGAAGATAATCTGAAATTTTAGATGAATTATAAAGAAATTTTGCAGTCATCATTTTTGATACGGCTAAGGCTGCAGCGCAAGAAACAGGATTACCACCAAAAGTTGACCCATGATCGCCGTATGTAAAAGCGTCAGCGCATTTTTTACCTGCTACCACTGCGCCCAAAGGCAAACCGTTTGCTAAAGATTTAGCCATAGTAACAATATCTGGCTTAACGCCAAAACTTTCAAACGCATAAAACTTCCCAGTGCGCCCAATGCCGCACTGTATTTCGTCAAAAATCAAAAGGAGATTGTTTTTATCGCAAAGAACACGCAAGTCTTTTAAGAATCTCTTCTCTGCGGGAATTATACCCCCTTCGCCTTGCACAGGCTCTATCATCACGGCAACAGTTCTATTGTTTATCAGCTTTTTTATTGAGTCTATGTCGTTAAAGTCTGCGAAAACAAATTTTTCCTGCAACGGCTTTAAGTAATTATGAAACTTTTTTTGCCCAGTGGCAGCCATTGTAGCCATTGTTCTTCCATGAAATGAGTTGTTGAAACAAATTATCTCATATCTGTTTCCTAGTTTGGAAGGATTTAAATACCCCCATTTTCTAGCAATCTTTATGGCGCATTCGTTAGCTTCAGCTCCTGAATTTGCCAAAAATACTCTTGCTTTCGGGAAAGCTCTTTTTACAAGCTCTTCTCCCAATTTAACTTGAGCGGGAGCGTAATACAAGTTTGATACATGCGCAAAATTATCCAGTTGCAGTTTAACGGCTTTTAAAACCTTATCGTTGCAATGCCCGAGATTGCACACGCTGATACCTGCAAAAAAATCTAAATATTTTCTGCCTTTGTCATCCCATATAAACTGATTTTTAGCTTTTTTTACCACAAGATTGGTGCGTTTATACGTGCGCATAAAATGCTTATCTTCAATCTGTTTTATATTCATTTCTTTATTACTGTTCCTTTAATATTTTTTATTCCGCTTTCGCCATCAGCTATCCAAACTTCCTTAACGCCTTTTTTTACCGACTTAACACATCCTTTAATTTTTGGAATCATACCACCTGTTATAGCTTTACTTTTTATCAAAACGTCAACGTCTTTTGTTTTTATCTCTTTAATTATTTTTTTGTTTTTATTAAAAACGCCGGGAACATTTGTTAAAAATATTAATTTTTCAGCTTTGAACGCCGATGCTACAGAAGATGCTAGGGTATCTGCGTTAACGTTCATAACGTTTCCTACAGCATCTTGAGCAATTGATGCTACAACAGGCAAAAACCCAGCATTTAATAAAACTTCTATCAGCTTTTTATTTACTTTTACAGGATCTCCTACGAAACCAAGTTCTTTAACTTGTTTGCAAATTACGCTTTTACCGTCTTTACCAGAAATACCCACTGCATTTGCTCCATTTTTAATAAGCTCCGTTGTAAGAATTCTGTTTACTTTGCAGCTTAATGCCAGCTCCACAACAAAAAGAGTATCGGCATCCGTATATCTTAAACCATTCACGACTTTGCTTGTAACAAAAAACTTCTCAAGCATAGCATTAATTTCCGGACCGCCGCCGTGAACTAAAATAAATTTTTGTCTTCGCGAAATTTCTGCAAGTTCTTTAAGAAATTTAGCTTGAGCTTTCGGATTTTTTGTTAAACTACCGCCAAATTTTACTACTGTCAACGACTTCATTTTTCATGCTCCCATATTTTTATACTGCCTTTGCTTCGCCTTGTCTATATTGCGAATGTTTACATTTAAATCTAAAATCACAAACAAAACATTTTGACAAATCAGGATCAAAATTTTCCGCAGCTATTTTTTCTGCAATATCGATTGCCGTATTTATAGCATTATTTATATCGTCTTGAGTTCTTTGCGTATAAACCTTTTTATTTTTCGACAAGAAATAAACGGATATTTTATTAGGATTAAAACCAAGAATGTTCTTGCATGCATAAGCGTAAAAAGTCAACTGCAAATCTTTATCAACACGTTCTTGTTCCCAAATTTGGACATGCGTTTTATAATCCATAACTTCGTATGTGCCATTGGAGTGCTTGTCTATTCTATCAATGATTCCCACAAATTTATACTTTCCTATATTTGTGTCAAAGGCTTTTTCAACATATAAAACTTCAGGTTTTGCCTCACAAAAAGATGTGTAATACTTCTCAAGCATTTGATTTCCGCTACGATAATATTCAAAAATCTGTTGAGGATCTTTAAAACCGTCGTTTTTCCATGCATTGTCGTAACACTCAAACAAGGCATCGCGAGACTGGTCTCCACCGACATGGAACTGTTCAAGTGTTTTATGAATAATATGTCCAAAAGTAATGCCTGAATTTACGGGAATATGAAAATTGTCCAAATACACAAGTTTATACTTGTACGGACAAAATAAATATGTATTTACTCTGGAATAACTTATCTTAAATTCTTGTCTGATCATATTTTTCCTAAAATTTTACGTTTATAAAAAGAGATAACGGTCTCTCCGTACTTTTCTATTCTAAAACATTCTAAACCTGCCACTTCGGCAACAGGCTCTTTTATGTGTTTTTGAGCTATAAGAACAGAATCGTCTTTTAGAATATCGTATTTTAAAATATTCTTCAACACAGGATTAGTGAGAGCCAAAGTTTTTTTATCGCTGTCTTTATAAGGAGGTCCCATAAAAACTATATCGTACTTATCTTGCAACAAAGCAAAGTCTTTTATAACGTCACATTTAATAATCTTTGCTCTGTCGTTAAAACCAAGCATGTTTACATTGTGTTTAATAAGCGATAATGATACATTGCTAAGTTCTGCAAAAGTAACTTTTTTTGCTCCTCTTGAAAGAGCCTCTATGCCAACAGATCCAATGCCCGCAAATAAATCTATAAAATTTGAATTGGGGACTTTAAATTGTATTATGTCAAAAATTGATTTTTTCATTCTGCCAAGCATAGGACGTATAGACAAATCGTCTTGAGGCAGAGTTTTCAACAATCTTCCTCTAGCTATACCTGCAATAACTTTCAAGCTCATTCTTTTCTCCAAAAACTTATGAAGTTCTGTACTGTAATTATACAATAATCTTGTTTATAAAAAATAAAAAGCTGTCTTAAAATTCCCTCCTCCGCCCTTAGTTAATTTTTACTCCTATCTTCTGTTTTTCTTTAATTATCTATCAAGTTTTTTATTTATTACATATGTGGGGAGATAAATACTAATACTTTTTTAAAATAACATCTCACACAACAACCTTAATTTTTTTTATTCAAAAAACGTCGTTGTTTAGGCTATTTTTTCAAGAAATACTCAAAAAAGTTCCACTTTTTGAGTCTGTACACTCTTAAATCCTATATTTTTTATCTACCTAATAAATTTAAGTGGAGTATATGTAAACATAAAGCTAGACACGTTCGAGGTTGCTAAGATTGGTGGTCTTGGTCTTTGTGGTTATGCTGCATATAGATTCATTAGCACTTTACACTCTAATGCTGGTCTTGGACAGCTGTTAACGAATGGTGTAGGACTCTTTGGTAATGGTTTAATAGAAGCGGGTCCACTACTGCTATCTACATTAAAATTTGGAGTAGTTGTAAGTTGTGTTGCTGGAGTCGCTTATGGTATAGATTATGCTTTAAACCATAAAATCTCCAAAAAAGCTAACTCTATTCTAGACTCGTGGTTGGCAGAATAATTAATCTTGCTCTTTTAGAATAGGGCATATGTTTACCCTCCCCTAGAGATTAGTCTTAATCTCTAGGGGAGGGGTCTTTTATCTTTTTCATATATTTCCCTTATTACTTATCACCGTATCCGTCTGCCTTTGCATTCCATACAGATAAGCGAATCAGAAACGCTATAAATCCAAGCGAAACTAGGAATACCAGCGCAGGCGTCCAACCAAAGTTTTGAGTTATTATTCCTACACCAAACCCTGTAAAGATAACACTGCAATAACCACATAGTCCTATAAATCCCGACGCAGTGCCTGCGGCACTCCTTGTTGCAAGCTTTGCGACTGCAGCGCCGCCCTGAATCTGGGCTGAATAATTGAAAAATCCTGCTAGCGATAAAAGCAATACATACATGCCCATCGGTGCAGCGGGAATGGTTAGAAAAAGAATTAAAGAAGTTAGGCTCATAAAAAGCGATACTTGTGATGTTCTGTGCGCTCTTCCCCCAAAGAAGCTGTCTGTAACGAATCCTGATGAAAGTGTACCCAATACGCCTGCTGCTTCAAAGATTGCAACAACCCAAACGGCGTTTATAAGGGAAATATGCTTGGTCTCCTTCAGCAGAGTTGGACCCCAGTCTAAAATTGCAAATCTTAGGCAGTAAACGCCGATTTGAGATATCGCGATAATCAAAAGAGGTTTATTTTTAAAAACATTTTCACTAATAATTCTAAAATATTCTTTTCTTGTAAGCACTTGAGTTGGCTTTTTATTTTCTAAATTGTCAAAACCAGCATCGCTAGGCTGATCCTTAATATATTTACGATTTAAAAATAATCCGATTAATACAACGCCTATCGGAGCCCAAAAACACCATTGCCATCCCCAATAGGTAGCGATATAACCGCAGGCTATTACGATTAAGAATGTTCCTAGTGAATGTCCTGTATCTACAATGCTTGTCCATGTTGCAAACTTCTCAGGACGAACCCAGTTAGATTGCATTTTCGTAACAGGCGGATAACCGCAGCCTTGTACCATTGCATTGAGTATCCATAGCGCCCCTATCCAAATTGCAGTAGTTTGAAATCCCAAAGCAAAACTAACAAAACATGATAAAAGCAGCGCAGTTTTAAAAATTTTGGCAGCGCTAAATTTATCGCATGCCATCCCACATAAAAAACGTGAGATTCCATATGTAAGACCATGTAAAGTCATAATTAAGCCAATTGCCGTCTTTGAAATCCCTAAATCTGAATTTAAGAAAGAAACTACTACACTAAAATTCTTTCGTAAAAAATAGTAAAGCGAATAACAAACGATTAAGCTAAAGCTCAGTTTTAACTGCTGGATAATAAATTCCCGTTTTTCTCTCATGAGGCTCCACCTCTCTAATCAAGCTCATTATTTTTCATTAATTCTTTACCAGATTTCTTTTAAAACACTTACACTTGCAGCGAGACATTTTTATTATCGTTTAGGTTTCCCTTTTGGAACTTTTGTACTCTCAAAATCTCTCTTTTTTGTCTATCCTATAAAGTCATGTTCTAAAAAGTCAAACAATATTAGATGCTTTATTTTCATGTTTGTTATTTTAAACTAAATATACTCGTCCCTTATGCCGTTGTCTATATTCTTAAAAAATTTGTCCAACGCTTTAATACTAGCATTATCAAGTTTATTTTTATATTCTTCTATAAGATTGTAACCCAATTCTTTTATTTCAGGCGTTGCAAAATCTTCAAGATATTCTTTTAAAGTTACTAAAGCATTTATATCACACATATGTTTTATTGCTCCGGGTTTTGCCAAATACATAAAATGTTCGCCTGTTCTGTTTTTGCGGTAACACGCCGCGCAAAAACTTGGAATTAAACCTTGAGAAAGCAAAGATTTAACTATTTCGTTCAAGGTGCGTTGATCATTTAGACTAAATTGCCTTTCAAGTTTATCATTATGGCAGGAAGAATCTTCTTCATATCCGCCGGGAGTAACTTTTGACTCGGCACTTATTTGGGAAACGCCTAAATTGACCAAAATATCTCTAAGGCGGGCAGATTCTCGTGTTGACATTATTATTCCCGTATAAGGAACTGATAACCTTAAAACTGCAACCAATTTTTTAAAATCTTCATCAGAAATAGGGTATTCCGGTTTGTCAGCATATGAGGATCCCGGAGCAGGCTCAATGCGAGGAACTGAAATTGTATGGGGTCCTAATCCATAAGTTTCCTCCAAATATTCTATATGCATTAACATGGCAAGTATTTCAAAGCGGTAATCATAAAGCCCTAACAAAGGACCTATGCCAACATCATCAATACCAGCCTTAAAAGCATTATCAACAGCATCCAAACGATTGTCAGGATCTGACTTTGACCCTGCTACGTGAAGTTTTCTATAAGTAGCGTCATGGTAAGTCTCTTGAAATATCTGATAAGTTCCTATGCCTGATTGTTTCAATCTTTCAAATTGCTCAACACCCATAGGTGCCACATTAATGTTTACTCTTTTTATTTTGTTGCCTTTATATTCCGCATCGTAAATAGTTTTTACCGCGTCAACATAATAATTTACATTTTCTTGGGAAGAAGACATCTCGCCAGCAACCATTAAAATGCGTTTATGACCTCTCTTGAGGAGTATTTCGGTTTGTTCTTTTATTTCTTGAGGGGAAAGTTTTTTTCTTACGGTGAGCTTATTATTTGCCGCAAAACCGCAATATAAGCAACTGTTAGAGCAAAGATTGCTTATGTATAACGGAACAAACATTACCACGCGTTTGCCGTATATTCTGTTTTTAACATATGCGGCTGCATCGTAAATCTTTTTTAACAAAGACACTTCTTTAACAGACAAAAGTTTGGCAGATTCTTCAAGAGTAAGCCTTTTTAAAAGCCGGGTCTTTTTTAAAATATATTCTATTTCTTGTTCTGAAACATTTAAATCCAACAAGGAGTTTATTTTTGCTTCGTCTATATGTTTCAATTAAACCACCTGCCTTAACTCAATAAATTCCGCCGACATAACAACACTATGGTTTCTCTAATAACCCCAATATCTTATAATTGCCGTGAGTTTGAAGTTTAGCTTCTTGGCGGCAATACAGGGTGAAAAACTAGAGGATAATATTGTCATACTCACAAGTTTTTCAACACATAGTGTTGAGCAGTAGTGTCGCCAAAGACTTAGGTCAAGAATGTGCCTTGCGGTTTTAGGAGACCCGCTAAATACTACAGTTCATTTATTCCCGGAACGTTCTTTTCTTTTATCATAGCAATAAAGTTATCTATAGTCATAACGCCCAAATCTTTATTTCCTCTTGCTCTTACGGCAACCGATCTAATTTCCTTTTCCTTATTTCCTACAACTGCTATATAAGGAATCTTTTGCATTGTATTTTCTCTTATTTTATGTCCAATTTTTTCGTTTCTGTCGTCAAAGACAACTCTTATGCCGTTCTTTTTTAAAGTTTGCGTCAACTCTTTACAATATTCATACTGCTCTTCATTTATATTTGCTACCGCAACCTGAACTGGCGAAAGCCACAAAGGCAAGGCTCCTGCATAATGTTCTAAAAGAACCCCTATAAACCTCTCTAAAGAACCCATTAAAGCTCTGTGTATCATGTAAGGTCTTGCTTTCTTACCTGAAGAAGTCACATAAGAAATATCAAATCTTTCAGGTAAATTGAAATCAAACTGTATCGTAGAACACTGCCACAATCTTCCTATGGCGTCCTTTATCTTTATATCTATTTTAGGTCCATAAAAAGCTCCGCCACCTTCATCAACCTCATATTCATATCCAGTTTTTTTGAGAGCGTTTTCTATGGAATCTTGAGCTTTTTCCCAGTCTGATATTTCGCCTACGTATTTATTTTCTGGTCTTGTAGCAAGATAAATTTTGTAATCGTTAAATCCAAACGTTTTAAGGCACTCTATAGCCATATTGAAAACTCTAAGCATTTCCTCTTCAAGCTGCTCGGGAGAAACAATGACATGACCATCGTCCTGTGTAAAGCCTCTTACTCTTAAAAGTCCGTGCAAAACGCCAGACCTTTCAAATCTATAAACCGTACCAAGTTCAGCGTATCTTATGGGAAGCTCTCTGTAAGAGTGAAGTTTTGTCTTGTACACCATAAGATGCATAGGACAATTCATAGGTTTTACACGATATGGCTTTCCTTCAATTTCCATCGGCGCATACATATTCTCGGAATAAGTTTGTAAGTGACCGCTTATTTTAAAAAGCTCTTCGCTAGCTATATGAGGCGTAAGCAGTAAATAATAACCGTTTTCCAAGTGAAAATTCTTCCAGTATGTCTCAATAACATTTCTTAAAAGAGCACCATTGGGATGCCACAAAACAAGACCGCCACCAATAGTGTCGTTAACGCTAAATAAATCCAAATCTTTGCCAAGCTTTCTGTGGTCTCTTTTTTTTGCTTCTTCAACTTTATTTAAATAATCTTCTAAATCTTCTTTTGTAAGAAAGGCTGTGCCGTAAATTCTCTGAAGCTGTTCTTTTGAAGAATCTCCTCTCCAATATGCACCTGCAACTGAAAGAAGTTTAAAATATTTTAGTTCCCCTGTAGATTTGACGTGAGGACCTTTGCACAAATCGGTGAAGTTTCCAGATTTGTATATGCTCACATTATCATCTGGAATTTGCGAAGCTATTTCAGCTTTGTATTTTTCCCCTTTTGACTCAAAGTCTTTAACAGCTTCTGCTTTAGGTATTGAAGAACAAACAAAAGGATGATTTTCTTTTACTATCTCTTTCATTTTTTCTTCTATTTTGACTAAATCTTCATTGGTAAAAGGTTCTGCCCTGTCAAAGTCATAATAAAAACCGTCCTCTATGGAAGGACCTATAGCGACTTTAGTTCCAGGGAAAAGTTCTGTTACCGCTGCAGCCATTATATGAGCCGCAGAATGCCTTAAAGTATCTAAAGATTTTTTGTTTTCCATTATTATCACCCTATAAAAAAATAAACGCTACTATTTACACCTGCGCATATACATTTTCAAAACGATTAAATTATACAATATTTCTAACTTGCTTTTTAAGTTTAATATTAATGCATAGTTTGACATCTTATAAATGATTTATTTAAAATTGTTTCTCAATGAATGAAAAAGAGTTGTCTTTATTTAAACTCATTTTGTCAGGAGACATAGGCTCTGTAAGGGTTTTTAGACTGCTTGAAAAATTTGGCGATGCGGGTTCTGTTCTTAAAGCAGAAAAAAAAGACCTTATGTCTGTTGAAGGAATTGGTGCGATTCTTTCTGAAGCTATTGTTAACAGTTCTGTTTCTGAAAAAGCTGAAAAAGAACTTGAACTTGCTAAAAAGAATAATATATCTGTAGTCCTATATACAGATAGCAACTATCCAAAACCTCTTAGAGAGCTGCCCGGAAAACCGCTTGTTTTATATATAAAAGGCACTATCTTGGAAAAAGACTTTGAATCAATATCAATAGTCGGTTCCAGAAAGATAAGCAATTATGGTAAAACAGTTACTTCGGACTTTGCATCTTATTTTGCAAAGAAAGATATTACTATAGTTTCTGGACTTGCCAGAGGCGTTGATAGTTTGGCTCATATAACAGCCTTAGAAAACAAATCGCGGACAATAGCTGTGCTTGGCAATGGGATTCTTGTAAATTATCCTCCTGAAAATAGGAAACTTCAAGAAGTAATTTCGCAAAGCGGAGCTGTTATAAGCGAATTCCCTTTAAAACAACCGCCAGATAAGGGAACTTTCCCCAGAAGAAACAGGATCATAGCAGGATTGTCAAAAGCTACTCTGCTTACCGAAGCTGGGATTGGAAGCGGAGCAACTATAACGGCAAGATTTTGCGCGGACTACGGCAAAGATGTTTTTGCCGTACCGGGAAGCATATATTCAAACGTATCAAAAGGAACAAACGATCTTATACAAAATGGAGCTTATATGGCGCTAAGTCCGCAAAATATGGCTCAACAGCTTGGCTGGCTTACAAAAAATGAACTAAAAAAACAAATAGGGTTAGGCTGTTTGGATAAGCTTGAAACAGCAATACTTAATTTAATAGAAAATAATAGCGACGGCTTGCCGACAGATTTAATTGCTGAAAATTTAAATCTTGATATTTCTGAAACGTCAGCTGCGCTTTTAAAACTGGAAATAGCCGGGCTAATAAAAAATACCCCCGGACAAATATATATAAGAGCATACTAAACAGAGTTTTTGAGTATTTGACAATACTCTACTCGCAAGTAAAGGAGTAAAATAATGCCTAAATATTTAGTTATAGTTGAGTCTCCTGCAAAAGAAAAAACTATATCCAAAATTTTGGGAAAAGACTTTAAGGTTAAAAGTTCTTATGGTCATATAAGAGATTTGCCTAAAAGTAAACTTGGAATAGATATAGAAAATAGTTTTGAGCCAACATATACTAATATGCCTAAAGCTAAAAAGGTTATATCTGACTTAAAGAAAGAAGCAGATAAAGCCGATATAGTCTATTTAGCCACAGATTTTGACCGCGAGGGAGAAGCCATTGCTTGGCACTTAAAGGAAGCTTTAAAACTCTCGGATTCAAAAATTTCAAGAATAACATTTCATGAAATTACGCCTGAGGCAATATTAGACTCTGTAAAACATCCAAGAAGTTTGGATATGGGTCTTGTAAACAGTCAACAGGCGCGCAGATTACTAGACAGGCTTGTAGGCTACAAACTTTCCCCTCTTTTGTGGAAAAAAATAAAAATAGGACTTTCTGCAGGCAGAGTACAGTCTGTAGCGGTAATGCTTATATGCGATAGGGAAGAAGAAATTAAAAGATTCATCCCAGTTGAATATTGGAGCATAGAAGCGGAACTTGCAAAAACAGATAAAGATGCTTTGCCTTTTAAAGCCATATTAGCAGCTAAAGGCGATGTAAAATTTGAGAAATTATCTATAAAGACAAAAGAAGAAGCTGAGAAAATAGCAATTGACTTAAAAGAAACTAAATATATCGTAAAATCTGTCGAAACAAAACAGCGCAGACGATCCCCATATGCTCCATACACAACCTCTACTTTGCAGCAAGATGCTTCCAGACGTTTGGGTTTTTCTCCTTCAAGAACAATGGCAATAGCTCAAAAACTTTACGAAGGGATTCATATCGGAGGAAGCGCAGAAATAGGTCTTATAACATATATGAGAACAGATTCTTTAAACATAGCAAAGAGCGCTCAAGCAGAAGCGTTAAAATTTATAGAATCTTCTTATGGAAAAGAATTTCTTCCTAAAACAGCAAGAGTTTACAAAACAAAATCTAAAAATGCTCAAGAAGCGCACGAAGCCATAAGACCAACTTCTCCAAAAAGAATTCCATCGGAAATAAAGCAGTATCTAACGCCTGAAGAATTTAAACTGTACGATTTAATTTGGAAAAGATTTACTGCAAGCCAAATGACTGATGCTGTATATAGCATTATAATAGCTGAAATTTCAGCAAAAGATTATATATTCAGAGCTTCCGGAAGTTCACTTATATTTGACGGATTTATGAAAGTTTACAATGTAGATGATGATGAAAAAGAAACAAAACTTCCACCTCTTACAAAACAGGAAATTTTAAATCTTTTGCAGATAATACCTCAGCAACATTTTACAGAACCGCCTCCGCGTTACAATGAAGCAAGTTTAATTAAGGCGTTAGAAGAACACGCAATAGGAAGACCGTCCACATACGCTCCTACAATTAAAACTATTCTTGATAGACTATATGTACGTCTTGACAGTAAAAAATTTATTCCCACTAACCTTGGCATTGTTGTAAACGACGTTCTAAAAAACCACTTTGGAAACATCGTAAACGTTGAATTTACCGCAAATGTTGAAGAAAAACTTGACGATATAGCTGAAGATAAGGCTAAGTGGCAGGACGTTTTAAAAGACTTTTATACACCGTTTGATAAGAACCTTGGAGAAGCTGAGAAAAATCTACAAAGACAAAAAATACAGCCTCAAATGTCTTCTGAAATATGTCCCAACTGCGGGAAACCTATGGTTATCAGAGATTCACGAAACGGGCAGTTTCTGGGATGTTCCGGATACCCAGAATGCAAAACCACAATGTCTTTGGATAAAAATGGCAAAAAAATAGACGGTCCGCAGGAAACAGATATGAAATGCGACAAGTGTTCAAGTCCTTTGCTTAAAAAAGTTGGTTTTAGAGGCAAACAATATCTTGTATGTAAAAATGAAGAATGTAAAGCAACATATAATATAGATAAAAACGGTAACAAAGTAATAAAACCTGCTCCTGAACATACTGACATAAAGTGTGAAAAATGCGGATCTGAAATGCTTAAGAGAATAGGTAAAAGAGGACCATTTCTAACTTGTTCGGCATTCCCAAAATGTAGGAATTTACAATGGATACCAAAAGCTCCGAAAGAAGAGCCAACACCCAAGTCCAAAAAAATGTTGAAAAAGAAAATTCAAAGCAAATAGATTCTTTTGTAAAATATCTTAAAGGCGAGAGAAATTTTTCCAAACACACTTTAAGAGCTTATACAAGAGATATGTTTGATTTTGCTATGTTTTTAAAAAATAAAGAATTGCTTTTATCAAATGTTAGTAAATATGACGTACGCGTGTTTTTTGAAGAGATCAGTAATAAAAAATTAAGCAAAGCTACTCTTTCCAGAAAATTTACGATACTACGTACTTTCTATAAGTTTTTGACAATAAACAAAGTTATAAAACAAAGTCCTATACAAAATATGCCCGGAATAAAAAAAGATAAAAAAATGCCCTTATTCCTGACAGAAACAGAAATGCAACAGCTTTTGAATTTGAAAAATGTAAAACTTCGCGATAGAGCTATGATTGAATTTCTTTATTCATGCGGACTTAGAATAGAAGAACTAATGAGTTTAAACATAAAAAATGTAGATTTTATATCAAATATTGTCACGGTGGTTGGAAAGGGTAACAAAGAGAGAATCGTCCCTATAGGAAATAAGTGCATTGAAGCACTACTAAACTATATAAAAGAACGCCGCGAAGCAGGGTTTTCATGCGATATAAATTCGCCGATGTTTTTAAACGATCGCGCTACAAGGATGGATCAAAGGACGGCAAGGCGAATAGTATATAAATTGTTTATTAAGGCAAACATTTTAAAGAAAGCAAGTCCTCATACTTTAAGACATACATTTGCAACACATATTTTGGATAGAGGCTGCGATATAAGAAGCGTACAAGAAATGCTCGGACATAAGAATCTTTCTACAACACAGATCTACACTCATGTTACAATAGAAAGTTTGAAAAAAATATATAAAAAGACACACCCCCGCAAATAGCCTGAACCACAATCTTAGGATATAAAGAATAAATTTATGACAGAAAAAGATTATTTTCAACTTTTAATGGAAGAAACTGGCTGCAAACGTTGTGAAGCGGAACTTGCTCTTTCTCTTTCAAATAACAATCTTGAAAAAGCTATTACAACAATAGGTTCTATCTTAAAATTTATCACAACATTTAAAATAAAGATAAATTTTCCGAAAGAAAACATATATGGACTTATGCATATAGTTATAAATATGAAAACGTCAGAGATTGTGCGTTTCAGTATAACATTTTCTCGCAATCCGGCAATATATGAAATTGCCACAAGTATGGATTGGTTTTCATATGAAAAAGCTATTTTTTCAGCTCGTTTAAATTCTGGAGCTATGGAAATATACACTAAAGAAACAGAAGAAAATTTAAAAGTTTATATTCAAAAAGTTTTAAAAGAAGCTATTATTATTTCCCCTGAAGCAATTTCTTCAATAATAAAAAACTTTTTCTATCCTACCGAAGTGTTTATAGAAATTGAAAATGAAGAATTAAATTTAACTCAATTTAAAAAACTTCCCGACTATAACTTAAAACAGAATTCTATATCATCTTTAGATTTAGATTATAATTTAGGATTTATAGAGCTTGACGTCAAAATATTAAAAGACAACAATGGAAAACCTGTAAAAAAAATTGTTGAAGGAGACACAGTGTTGTCAACAATAATAGACGAGAGAGACTTAACACATTATATTGCACACTTGATAGGAGGAATAGAAGACGATAATATGTGTCCAATTCCTGCCATAGTTAAAAAAGTTACTTACAAGAACGATGACTTTGAAATCTATTTAAACTATACCCCTTCCATAATTGGTTTAGCAAAAGTTAAAAACGATATAAAAATAAAAGTTTTAGAGCCAAAACATCAACTTTGGTGGAAAAAAATATTACCTTGGTAATTTAAATTTTTTAATTCAACGCTTTAAAATTTAAAGTATTCTTCCACTTGCCAAAATAAATGGTCTTCCGCCATTTAAATTTTTAATGTAATAATCAAATGCAGCAATTATATCAGCTTTTGGAACACCCTGAAAATAAGCATGCCCTAATTTAAATCCAGCCTTTATCACAAAAGAAGCATCTAAGTGTCTATAATAAGGTGCAAAAATATTTCCTGATGTTTCAAAAGCAGAAGCCCGAAATTTTAAATAATAATTAGCTCCAGATCTCATTTCTTTATTATTTATGTCACATATCGGATATCCCCCATTTGCTCTCCAAGCTGTAGGGTATATAAAAATACATCTACTTTCTGTTTTAATTCTTCTTTTTTAGGAAGAGCAAGCCAATTGTTAACATCAGAATAATCCGTAGGTATTAATATTATCGCCTCCTACGGGAATATAAAAAGAATCGCCTAATGACGACGATTCTTTTTCAGTTTTGTTACTTGCAGCATTCAAGTTAAAAGATAAAAGCAATAAGAAACAAATCGCGACAAAAAATACTTTAGTTAAATAACTCATGTTATACCTCTTTTGTTTATTTACCCTCCTACTAAAATAATTTTACGTATTTTACCTTAAATTTTTCACTGAATATTTTAAAAATTTAACATACATTTATCTCTTGTTCTGCATATTTGACTTAGAAATCTCCAAATTAATATCATTCATTATTGATTTTTGGTATCAATTTTATTTTGCCACTAAAATCAAACCCTTTTATCCTTACAGCTCGCGTCTGTTACTAGCACAGATCTTTTCTCCAACTTATAACATTTTATTATCTCTATCCCATCCAAGTAATTATCTCTTAAATCGTACTCCGTTATTAAAAACACTTTATCCCTTTTTTTCTTTATAAACTCTATCGCTCTTTTTATCTTTGTCTAATACTATTACTCTTTCTCCCATATACAACTTTATTGTATCCATTATCTGTTGCATCCCTATCCCGTGTCTTTCTTTGTTGTTCCTACGTCTTCCCCCTTCTTTAGCTTCTCCACCATCTCTTTACTCAGCCCTTTCCCATTATCCTTGACACTTATCTCTACTTCTTCTCCATTTACCTCATAACTTACTTTTATCTCACTTTCCTTTCCTTTCACCGCTTCTATAGAATTTTTTATTATATTTAGATATCATCATAATAAAATCGACCATATTGCCTTTTATAAATACAAATTTTTCCGAGGAACTGAATAGATACTCAATCTCCATATCACTACCTATATTACTTTATTCCTCAAAAATGTATTGATCAACTTTATTTTTGCCTCTATATTTGACCTCTTTTTTTAATATATATTGCAAGTTGCGTCTGCTATATCGCATATATCTTGATCGCTTAAACACTTATACTGATATTGTTCAGGTGTCATTTTATATTTTTGCATATAAAATTCTTCTTCTGCTTCAAGAAATTTAGTAAAAAAAGTTTTTATATATTCAAGATAACTCGCCTGCACTCTCTTCATATACTCAGCATACTTTTCCTCCACTGACGCGTCTTCGATGCTAATACTATGCCCTTTCCCAATCAAATCAGGGTACACTTCCTTCACTTTTGTGTTTCTAATAGCAAATATCTCCATTAAATCCTCACTCTCATAAACTTTATCCGCTACATACCGTTTGAGCGACATTTGAGCTTCTATTATTTCAGGAGTGTCCTTATCATAAATACCACCATAAAGAGGCTGAGCATTACCTACCGCCCCAAACATTAATACAACTGCTAATACTCCTAAAATCTTCTTCATAATAGATACTCCTTTTTTTATATATTTTGTAACTTCAATCGTAATCTGCACTATAAGGATTTTCTCTTAGAGAAACCATAACTTCTGCAAATCTCTGCGCCTGTAAATTTTAACGCCTTGTATTCCTCCGGATATTTATCCTTAATCAAGATATAATGGGAAAGTATCTTTTTTCTTATCAATTTTATTTCAATTCGTTTTGTTTCTTCCATTAGTTCAGAAATTGGGCTTGCTAAAGTTATTGAGATTATTAACATTATCGTCAATATAGTCAGACTTAAAAGTAGCTATACTATTATCTTTTGCTTTTTCAAAAAATTCCTTCCCTTCCTTGCTCCACTTCACTAATCTCTCTGTTGACATAACATAAAATCCTCCATAAATATTGAATTAGCTTCTTACCATTTTAATTGCTTGCTCCAATGTTTCTGCTCCAAATATTTCTATTTTTCCTTTATAAGACAAATTTTTTAAATTACCTTTTGGAATTATAGTTTTTTTAAATCCTAGTTTTTCGGCTTCAAAAATACGTTCGGCAGCCAAAGCCACCGAACGAACCTCTCCAGAAAGTCCGACCTCCCCAAAAACAACAATATCTTTAGGACAGATAAAATTAGAATTTGCCGAAGCTATCGCGCAGGCAGCAGCCAAATCTACGGAAGTTTCTTTAATTTTCACACCTCCTACAATATTTACAAAAACATCTTGCATTTCAAGAGACAATGCTAACTTTTTTTCCAAAACGGCTATAAGTATTATTATACGATTTGCGTCATATCCAGAAACCATTCTGCGAGGCATGCCAAAAGACGTTCTTGCAGTTAAAGCCTGAACTTCCAAAAGTATAGGTCTTGTTCCCTCCATAGCGACGGTTACAACATTACCTGCCGCATTAGTTGTACGTTCTCCTAAAAAAATTAAAGATGGGTTAGAAACTTCTTTTAGTCCTGAAGAATTCATTTCAAAAATACCAATTTCGCTTGTAGGTCCAAATCTGTTTTTATAAGCTCTTAAAATCCTATAAGTATGTTGGCGTTCATTTTCAAAATATAGGACGGTATCTACTATATGCTCTAAAACTCTAGGACCTGCCAAATCTCCGTCTTTTGTAACATGACCTAAAATAAATACGGTAATATTTTTGGATTTGGCTATTTTTAGAAGTTCGGCAGCAGTTTCCCTAACCTGACCTACAGTTCCAGGAGCGCTCGCAAGCTCGGGATGGTATGTTGTCTGTATTGAGTCTATTATTAAAAATTTAGGTTCTATTTTGTTGACAGCATCTATAATATTTTGCAGATTTGTTTCAGAAGCTAAAAATATATTATCTTTTTTTACTTTAAGACGCTCTGCTCTGGACTTTACTTGAGAAAGAGATTCCTCGCCAGATATGTAAAGAACAGCTCCTTGCTCGCTTAAAGAGCTTGAAATATGTAGCATTAATGTGGACTTGCCAATACCGGGCGATCCTCCAAGCAATATTAAAGATCCCGGCACTACGCCGCCGCCTATCATATTGTCAAATTCTATTATATTTGTTTGGTATCTAGAAAAGTCTTTAACTGAAATTTCATTAAGTTTTAAAACTTCAGAAGAAAACCCTGTTAACTGCCTTGCATTGGAAGAAATTTTAGGCGATACGGAAATTTTTTCTTCCGTGAAACTATTCCAAGCTCCGCAAGAAGGGCATTTGCCAAGCCACTGAACTGACTCATAACCGCACTGTTGACACAAGAATTTAGTTTTTTGTTTTTTCATAAAACTATTTATTTTGATACAATCGCCGCAATGCTTATAATTCCAAGCAGAGCCGCCAAATCTTTATCGTCAATCTCAAGTTTTATATAAGGCGTAACGGCCGTTTTATAAGAAATATCTTCAAGAGCAACTCCCGCATAAAGCCATTGCGTAATACCAATTCTCATTCCAGCATCAATAAGAGGACCGTGCTTTTCTCTGACAAAGTCATATACATTCAAGTGAACTTTAAATCTTCTCAATTCAGCCCAAATAGTCTCAAAGAAAGAATATCCGAAACCAACTCCAACTTTCCCTCTCATAACTCCGCCATATATTTCAGATTTTTCAGATCTAACACCGAGCAATGCATCAAGCTTATTTATACTGCCTTTTTCAGAATCACTTGCCGTACTATGGTCAACTACATTTGAGATTCCGACATAATAGAATTTATTGTGGCTTGGCATTATGCTTATGCCGACATCGTTTCTAAACTTTTTATCTTTCATATCATATCTTCCGGTATAATTCCAGCTTAACTGAAGCTTATTAGCTTTACCTATAGTGTCCTTTAATCCTTTTACCGTTTCTTTGGCGGAAGCTACAGTTTCTTTTAAGTTTTTACTCATTTGTTCGTCGTTTATAAGCGCAGAAACCATACCATTCCCATTACTTATACGTTCTATCAAAATGTCTAGTTTTTCTAAAAGATCTCTGGTTGACAACACTATTGTTCTTAAATCTTTTCTGTTTTCAGAAGAAATAGTTGCCACATCGCACGAAAATTTATTTAAATTATTTATTATTTTAGATACATTTTCGTTTTCAGAAGCAAGATTTTCCATAACGTCTTTCAAAGAGTATATAGCAGCGGCAAGGTTTTCCATCATATCGCCGTATTGTTCATTATGCATTGCATTATCTACCCTTGTTGAAATATTCTTAAGCATAGCCTCCAAACTTGAGGACTGCTCTGTAAAGATATAATCATCATCTTTCAATTCCTCCACACTTGAATCGCCTGGAGAAATCTCAATATATTTTGTCCCTATAACGCCCATAGAAACAATTCTAGCTACACCATTTCTATACAACTTTACATTTTTGTCTATTGACAATTTTAGCTTAGCTTGAGAATCTTCCAAAGAAATGTCTCTCAAAATACCTATGTCAACACCCGCTATTTTAACTTTAGCTTTTTTGGTAACTCCAGAAATATTGTTAAATTTAGCATAAACATTGTAAGTCTTTTTTAAAGAAAAACCTCCTGCAGCTATTATAGAAACAGCCATAGCGACAAGCCCCAAAAATATAAAAATTCCTAACCTCAATTGCTTGCTCATATTTTTTTTCTTTCCATTTCAAAAGTTCTATCAGTATGTATAGGTCCCTGACTTGAGCCTTCAACAAACTGTTTTACGTATTTATTTTTAGTATTGCGAATTTCGTCCGGCGTACCGTTAAAAATAATATTGCCACTGTAAAGCATCATTATTCTGTCAGCTATTTTATATGCCGAATTCATATCGTGCGTTACAACTATAGACGTAACATGCAAATATTTTTTTAAATTTATTATAAGGTCGTTTATAACGTCAGACATTATAGGATCAAGACCAGTAGTAGGCTCATCGTATAAAATGTATTCAGGCTGATAAGCTATAGCCCTTGCAAGACCAACTCTCTTCTTCATTCCGCCTGAAAGTCCAGAAGGATTTAAATGTTCAACGTTTTCAAGACCTACCATAGCAAGGCATTGTTTTGTTCTTTGCTTTATTTCGTTCTTGCTAAGAGACGTAAGATTTTTTAAACCGAAAGATACATTTTCAAAAATATTCAAAGAATCAAAAAGAGCGGATTCTTGAAATACATATCCTATTTTCTTGCGGGTTTCATGCAACTCCTCTAAAGAACAGTTCGTTATGTTTACGCCGTCAACTTCAATAAAACCAGAATCAGGCTTTACAAGACCTATAATATTTTTCAATAAAATGCTTTTGCCAACTCCTGAAGAACCTATAATAACCAACGTCTCTCCAGAGCGAACGTCCAAGCTCACCCCGTTCAACACTGTTTTAACGCCGAATTGTTTATAAATATTATCAACTTTTATCATTTTGACTTATTGTACAAATTATTCTATTCTCAAAGTTACAAGAAGCGCCGTTAAAAAGTAATCTGCTATCAGAATAAAAACCATTGATGTCATAACCGAACTTGTAGTCGCCCTACCAACTCCTTCAGCTCCACCTTTAGTATTAAACCCCTTATGGCAAGCAACTATTACAATAATTAACGCAAAGAAAAAAGATTTTATAAACCCGTGCAGAAAAGTACGAATAGTCATAAAATCCAAAGCTTCAGCCCAGAATGCATTTGAAGAAAGTGCCAAAGTGTTGGTTGAAAGAATCATACCGCCGTATATCCCTACTATATTTGAAATAATGGTAAGTATGGGAAGCATAAAAAAACACGCTAAAAATCTCGGTACAGCCAGATATTTTATAGGATCTGTTCCAAGCGTATATAAAGCATCCAGTTGTTCCGTAACTTTCATTGTTCCGATTTCAGCAGTAATCGCAGCCCCAACTCTGCCTGTTACAACTATAGCGGTAAGAACAGGTCCCAGTTCTATAGCCATGGCAAAGCCTGTTATAGTTCCTACATATACAGGCTCATTGAACATATTGCTTGTTGCCGAACCTACTTGAAGAGCCAAAACCATTCCCATAAAGAAAGACGTAAGCAATATTACCGGTAAAGAGTTCCAACCGACCTCTACCATTTGCGCAATGGTATCTTTTACCGAAATGACCCCTTTGAATATATTTCTTATTGCTTCTTTCGTCATTTCAAAGGCTTTTCCCAAACCTTCTAGCGACAAAAAAACAGCGCCAAAAGAAGTATGACTTATTTTCTCGGCAAGCCACTCAAATTTTAGTATTTTCCTTATGCCTATTTTCATAATAATATAATTTAAACTACAATTCTGGGAACACGCGAAGATATGGCGCATGTAACTTCATAGTTTATTGTGTCTTGAAGCTTTGCAAGTTCGTCTGTTTTTATCTGCTCCGATCCCTGCGTCCCTATAATAACCACTTCATCGCCAAGCGACACACCTTTTACGTCGCTGACATCTACCATAGTCATGTCCATTGTAATTCTTCCGACAATAGGACAACGCTTGCCGCCAACCAAAACATTTCCTCTATTTGAAAGGAGTCTATTAAGTCCATCGGCATAACCTACCGGCAAAGTGGCAATAATTGAAGTTTTGCTTGTAACAAAAGTTCTTCCGTAGCTTACGCAAAAACCAGCAGGAACTTTTTTCAGAAAAGTTATCTTTGTTTTCCAAGATAAAACAGGCTTAAGTTTTAAAAACCTATCAGAATGTTTAAAAGGGCTAAGCCCATAAAGACTGAGTCCCGGACGCACCATATCCAAATGAGATCTTTTGTATTTAAATAACGCCGCAGAATTTGCTGAATGAGCAATAAATCTTAAACCTAAATTTACTTTGGCAAATTTAACTATTTTTGTAAAAGTATCTATCTGGATTTTTGTAAAAACAGGATCTGTGTCCGCAACGGCAAAATGCGTATACATCCCCGTCATACGAACTTCAGAACTCTGAGCTATCTTTTGCAAAAGAGGATATACTGCTTCAGGCAATGCTCCTATTCTTCCCATTCCAGTATCCACCTGCAGATAAAAATTTATTCTTTTGTTAATTTTTACAGCTAATTCTTCCAATGCCATAAGTCCGGTTATTGTGGAAATAGTAGGAGTTAGAGAATGAGCTATGACAACTTGGAAATTTTCAAAAGGGAAAATATTGCCTAAAATTAAAATATTTGCCTTAATACCAGCTTCTCTTAACTGTATTCCTTCCTCAATAGAAGAAACTGCAAGCCATTGTAAACCTGCGGCTTGAGCCTCTTTTGCAAGAGCTATTCCGCCATGACCATAAGCGTTGGCTTTAACAACAGCCATTACTTTTGTGTCTTTTGCAAGATAGTCTTTGATTTTTTTTAGATTGAAGTGAAAATCGCTTTTGTCAATTTCTACCCAGGTCGGTCTGAAAAACACTTTGGGTCTTTTACATATTGCGGACGATGCTGCAGGGGGTGGTTGTTTTTTCATTGATAATCATCCTGTAATTTGGATTCGTCAGAGAACTTCGTGTACTCACCTTCAAATATTAAATTGACGTCTCCCGTGGGTCCGTTTCTCTGCTTGCCTATTATTAAAGTGGCTTTTTTTTGCAAATCAGGATCTTCTCTGTTGTAATATCCTTCTCTATAAAGCATCGCTACAACGTCTGCATCCTGTTCAATAGCGCCAGAATCTCTCAGGTCCGAAAGTTGCGGTCTGTTGTCTTTTCTTCCCCTGTCTTCCGTTCTTCTTGACAGCTGAGACAAAACTATTACAGGTATATCTAAGTCTTTAGCTAAAGCTTTAAGAGATCTGGAAATTTCCGACACTTCTTGCTGGCGCGATTCAAACTTGCGTCCTGAAGCACGTATAAACTGAATATAATCTATAATTATCAAAGCCAAAGGCGTGCCTTTAGCTTTAAGTTCCGTAGCGAGCTTTCTTGCTCTTGCTCTTAACTCCGTAATACTTACATCTGAATCATCGTCAATAAAGATAGGAGCTTCCGCAATTTTGCCTGCGGCACTCGTAAGTCTTGGCCAGTCAGAACTGCTATACTGTCCGTTTCTAAGTTTGCTGGCATTTACTCTAGCCAAAGAAGCCAAAAATCTTGCCATTAAAGCGTCTTGTTTCATTTCAAGCGAAAAAATAGCCACAGTCTTCTTTTGGTCTATAGCTACATGCTCGGCAATATTTAAAGCAAAAGCAGTTTTACCCATAGACGGACGAGCCGCCAAAATTATAAGTTCACAAGGATGGAGTCCAGCAGTTTTAGCATCTAAATCTGTAAAACCAGTTGCAAGTCCGGAAATATCTTTTGGATTTGAATGCAGTTTTTCAAGTTTTTGGAGCATTGGCATAACAAGCTTGGAAACACTTGCAAAGCTTTTTTTGTTTTTTCTCTGTGAAATATTAAATAAAGCCGCTTGCGATTTATCTAATATTTCCTCAGAGGAATTCTGCTCATTAAACGCATCGGTAACTATTTCTGAACCTGTATTTATAAGTTGTCTAGCTATTGATTTGTCTTTTATAATGTAGGCATAATGTTCAACATTAGCTGCAGTTTGCACGGAATTTATTAAATTAGCAAGATAGCTTGCTCCGCCAACTTCAGCAAACAATCCATTTTTTTTCAAAGACTCGGCAACTGTAAACAAATCTACGGGTTGAGTTTCAATATATAAATCGTGGATTGCCAAAAAGATCTGTCTGTGGGTTTCTTTGTAAAAATCACCATCATTAATTATGTCTATAACTTTCAAAATGGCTTCTTTTTCTATAAGCATTGCGCCTAAGACAGCCATTTCTACATCTATAGCCTGAGGTGGGATCTTCTCTATTATATTTGCCATTTAAGTATGCCAGTTATTTTTGAACTTTTTCTAAGTTCGGTCGGAAGAACCAAAAAGCTCCACCGACCGATGTTATTTGACAATATTATTCTTTTTCGCCTATTACGGCAAGCTTTACTTTTACCACAACTTCAGGATGAAACCTAACATTTACTTCGTAATTCCCAACTTCTTTTATATTGTCGGAAAGAAGAATATCGCGTTTGCTGATTTCAAAACCTTTTTCTTCAAAAATTTTTGAAAGATTTGCAGGCGTCACAGAACCGAAAATCTTGCCATTTTCACCTATTTTAACTTTAACAGTAAATTCAACCGCTTCCATCTTGGAAGCAATTTCCTTTGCCGCTGAAATTATTTCTTCTCTTTTTTTCTCAAATTTCACTCTCTCTCTTTCCCAAATCTTGAGATTTGCAGGAGTAGCTTCCATAGCCAGATTTTGCGGAACAAGATAATTCCTAGAAAATCCGGGCGAGACTTCTTTAACCTCGCCTTGTCGTCCGACGTTAGTAATATCGGACCTTAATATAACTTTCATCTTTTCCTCCGGAACTTATTTAAATCATTTTCACACAAAAATTAGCTTGACGTAAAAGGCAAAAGGGCAAGCATTCTTGCTCTTTTGATAGCCATGTCAAGCTCTCTCTGGTGCTTAGCGCATGTGCCAGTTATGCGTCCTGAAAGAATTTTTCCTTTTTCAGTTACAAATGCACGTAACAGACTTATATTCTTATAATCTATTTCCACTTTATCAACGCAAAAACGGCAAACTTTTTTTCTGATAGGTCCACCCTTTTTAAACTTTCCTCCGGGACGTCCCTGACCTTCCGCTTGCGCTACTTGAGGTCTAGAGTGTCCTGCAGGCTTTTTTATAAATGCCATATTTTTCCTCCAACCGTTTAAAACGGTATGTCTTCATCGCCATCTTCACCGATACCGTCATATTGATCTGACGACACGTTAATATTATCTACAGGCTTTGCGCCTATAGCAGCATTGTCCTGTCTTACTACAGAAAGAATCTGAACCCTAGAAGCCACAACTTCCAAGCGGCTTCTTTTAGTTCCGTCGTTTCCTTCCCATTTGTTAGTCTGAAGCCTACCTTCAACATGCACAGGTGAGCCTTTTTTCAAACGCTCGCCGCACCTTTCGGCTTGTTCTCCCCAAACAATAACTGGAACAAACGTCGGATCAGCATCTTTCCACTCGCCAGTAACAGAATCTTTGATTCTTCTGCTTATAGCTATATCAAATGAACAAACAGCCTTCCCTGTTCCAGTACGCCTCAACTCTGGATCTCTAGTAAGCCTGCCAACCATAATAACGCTGTTTTGTTCAGGCAGGCGAATATTATTTTGTTGTGTCATTTTTTACCTCCGTTGCCGGATTTTCTATAGTCTGCTCGGGCTGAGCGATAAGTTTTTCAGAAACTTTTTTCTTCTCAACTTTAACAGTAAGAAATCTTATTACTGAATCATTAAATTTAAAAAAACTTTCAAGAGAACCAACCATAGAACCCTCTCCGCTGAGTTCCATATAAACATAACTTCCTTCACGGAATTTGCTAATAGGATAAGCAAGCTTCTTTTTACCAAGCTGTTGAATTGTTTTAACGGTTCCTTTTGCCGCTTCAATTGTTTTTACTGCTTTTACTGTGAGTTCTTCTACTTTGTCAGCAGGAAGTTCAGGGGAAACAATAAACGTGCTTTCGTAATTCATTTTTTACACCTCCTTTTTGGAATTTCCCAAAGAACACGGCGCCCAAGGGTTTAGCCTTACGCAAAAAGCCGTAAAGCAAAGTAAGGGATATTATACAAAATTAATACCTGATTTCAATCTGATGTAGTATCTCAAATACTTATCGGACTATTTGGCATTTAAAATTCCTAAGGAATACCCAACACCTGTTTGATAATTTAAACTTTTATGATCTCTTTGTCTATTATACCAAAATAAGTATTTTTTTATTCTTTGATTTTTTCTTGACAATCTCTATACTCTCTTCATTTTTATACACTTACTGCTCTTTTATTATCCTATTAAACCTTCCTATATGCCCTTTGCTCTTTGGACTTCTTGTATAATTCCAATAATGTATTTGCTTTCTTTTCTTTAAGTCCTCATCTGCTAACTTTCCACTCCTTGCGTTTATCCTCAATCTCTACTCTTTTTCTAACTCCTCTTTCTCTTTATAACTCCCTTATTATTCTTCCTATACTTGGCTTCATACCTATATGCTTTTTATCATTCTCTCCTTACAATACTCCTCCTCATCTGGCTTTATTTTATTTTCATCTATTTTCCCATATTTCATACGATTCTCTTTTATATATACTTCTATTTCTTGCCCTATTTTCCTCTCTCTTTTTCTTCCTTTATTTTACCTTTTTTACTCCTATTATGTGTTGAGTTTCTTCATTTTTAGCTTTGTAAAAAACTGACTACCAGTGATCTAGAGAGTTTAAAATATTATTTACAACTTGTCCCGGCGTTAATCCATCAGTATTAAAGGCATAATCGCAGTCTGAATATACTTCTTTTCTTAATTCCAAAAGTCTTTTTATTTCATCTAAAGGTTTTTCGTGCTTTAAGAACGGTCTTGATGAATCGGATTTTATTCTGTCATATATCACTTCGGGCGAAGCGTAAAGATTTATTATTATTCCCTTATTTCCTAAAAGTTTAATATTTGACGGATTAAGAACAGCCCCTCCTCCGCAGGATATTACAGAGAGATGCTCTTGTTGCGATAAAGTCCTTATAATTTCTGATTCCGTCTGTCTAAACTCTTTTTCGCCGAACTTTTCAAAAATCATGCTTATAGAAAGTCCTATTTTTTTCTCTATCAAAGCGTCAGTATCAAAAAAAACTCTGTGGAGTTCTTCTGAAAGAAGCTTCCCAGTAACAGATTTTCCGACACCCATAAAACCTGTTAAAACTAAATTCATTATAACGATTTTATCCTTTCTTTGTAATCGCTTACTCTTTTCTTAATATCTTCAATAGAATCTCCACCGAATTTTTCTGCTAAAGCCTTAGCGAGCTCTATGGCAACTGAAGCCTCAGCAATAACACCCACAGCAGGAACCGCACAAACGTCACTTCTAACAGCTTCTGCTTTTGCCGATTCTTTTGTTTTTAGATTTACTGAGTTAAGGGCATTTACAAGCGAAGGTATGGGTTTCATTGTACAAGTTATAACTATAGGCTCACCATTGCTCATTCCTCCTTCTATACCACCAGCTCTGTTAGTTTCTCTATAAAAACCTTTTGTTTTATTGTAGAAAATCTCATCATGAGCTTTTGAACCGAAAAGTTCTGCAAGTTTGACACCATATCCAAACTCAACAGCTTTCATAGCCTGAATAGAAATTAAGGCTTGGGCAAGGCATCCGTCAAGTTTTAAATCATGCTGGACATGGCTTCCAAGACCAACAGGAACATTCTTAGCTACAACTATAATCTTACCGCCAAGCGTATCACCCTTTAAAGAAGCTACTTCTATCAATTTTTTCATTTTCTTATCAGCTTCAACATCTGGAGATCTCAGTTCAGAACTTTCAATATTATCCCAAAACTTTTCTTCTTCAATTGAAACGTTTTCAACAGCAACGCTTCCAATTTGCAAAGTGTAAGACATGACACTTATACCAAACTCTTTTAAAAGAGCTTTGCACACAGCCCCAGCTGCCACTCTAGCTGCTGTTTCTCTAGCAGATGCTCTTTCAAGAATATCTCTGAAATCTTTTAAACCGTACTTCATAAGACCAGGCAAATCAGCATGTCCAGGACGGGGACTTAAAAGAGGAACGCTACTAGACTCATTTGAAAAAGGCAACATTACGTCTGCCCAATTTTTAAAATCTTTATTGAAAATAAGCATAGCTATTGGAGAACCCAAAGACTTGCAGTGGCGTATGCCTGATAAAATTTTTACTTTATCAGTTTCTATACTCATTCTTTTGCCCCTGCCATAACCTTTCTGTCTTCTCGCAAGTTCTAAATTTATATTATCAATATCTATAATAAGTCCGGCAGGAATCCCTTCAACAATTGCTACCAAAGCTTCTCCGTGAGATTCTCCAGCGGTAGTAAACCTGATCATAATTTTCTCCACAACAAGTTAATGTATATATACTAATTATTATACATAAGTATTTTCGATACAAAAATTCCCACGTAAATTTTAACGTGAGAGTTTTTGTTAAATATATGAAAAGTTTTTCTTGTTAAATTAAACGACTTTCTTCTTAAACTTATGTTCAAAATATCTTGATACTTTACTAAACTTGAGCGCTTTGGTACAGGATAGAGGAATCGTAGAGTACAATCTTTAAATCTTTTTAAGTATTGCACGTTGACTTTATTTTTTAAATACCTGTTTAAAAATATATCCAACATTTTTAAATTGAGATTTTACGTCGCAATTTTTTTTAATCTCATTAGGATTCATATATTTTTTTATATCTTGGCTTCTAAGACATGCTTCTTCAAAAGATATTCTGTTATCCCTTGCATCAAATGCTGCAGCCTGCGTCATTGCATAAGCGTCTTCTCTAGATACGCCTTTGTCCACCAAAGAGAGAAGCAGAGTCCCAGAAAAAATAATATCTTTTGTTTTGTCCATGTTTGCCTGCATGTTTTTAGGGTAAACATTAAGACCTGCCAATAACCCTTGCATTCTGATAAGCATGTAGTATAAAACTATTGAAGCATCGGGAAACATGATCCTTTCCGTGGAAGAATGGCTTATGTCGCGCTCATGCCACAACGCTATATTTTCCATAGCGGTAACAGCATATCCCCTTAAAAGGCGAGCAAGACCGCAGATATTTTCCGAAATTATAGGGTTTCTTTTGTGCGGCATAGCAGACGATCCTTTTTGTCCTTTCGTAAACGGCTCTTCAGCTTCCGCCACTTCCGTTCTTTGTAAATGTCTTATTTCTACGGCAATCCTTTCAAGACATGCACCGACGTGTGCCAAAGTAGAAAAATAAATTGAATGCCTATCGCGGGGAACGATTTGCGTGGAAACAGGTTCTGGCTTCAATCCCATTTTTTTGCATACATACTTCTCAACGCTAGGATCCAAATGAGACATAGTGCCGACTGCGCCTGAAATTTTACCATAGCTTACGGTCTCAAGGGCAAAATTCAATCTATTTAAAGACCTCATAATTTCACTATACCAAGAAGCTACCTTTAATCCAAAAGTCATCGGCTCTGCATGCACACCGTGAGTTCTTCCCATTATAGGAATCATCTTATACTTATTTGCCAACTTTGCCGTTATAACAGACACTTTCTTAGTCTCTTCTATAAGAAGTTTTGTAGCTTGTCTAAGCTGCGCGCCGGTAGCTGTGTCTAAAACATCGGAAGATGTCATGCCTAAATGTAAAAAACGTCCTTCATGACCAACAGTCTCAACAACACCACTAAGAAAAGCTATAACGTCGTGCTTAACTGTAAGTTCTATTTCAGCTATTCTTTTAACATTTATTTTTGCTTTTTTCTTTATAGTCTCCACAGCTTTTTTGGGAACTATGCCGAGCTTTGACATAGCTTCAGCCGCAAAAATTTCAACTTCAAGCATTTTTTTAAATCTGTTTTCATCTGACCAAACTGAAGCCATTTCAGGCTTAGTATAACGAGAAATCATTTTTTAACCTCTTAAATTTTCTTCTATAACTTTTTTAATTGCCTGTGGGTATATTTTATGCTCTACTTCTAAAACTTTTCTTGCCACTTCTTCAGGAGTATCGCTCTTAGAGACTTCTACTTCTTTCTGCAAAATTATTTTGCCAGAATCATATTCTCCATTTGCAAAATGCACAGTTGCTCCAGATTTTTTTTCCCCTGCTTTTACAACAGACTCGTGAACAAAATGCCCATACATACCTTTGCCGCCAAATTTTGGAAGAAGAGCAGGGTGAATGTTTAAAATTCTTCCTTTATAAACTTTCAATATTTCTTTATCTATCATTCTCATATAGCCGGCAAGGCAGACTAAGTCAGCATTTGCAGCTTGAAGTTCTGCAAGAATCTTCTTGTTAAAAGATTCGTCATCTTTAAAACTTTTTCTTTCTATATAAATAGATTTTATATTTTCTTTTTTTGCTCTTTCCAAAACAAAGGCATTTGTATTGTTTGAAATAACCAAAACGACTTCAGCCAAACCTTTTAACACGCCGAACTTATATGCATCTACTATAGCCTGCATATTAGAGCCGCCTCCGGAAGCTAAAATTACAAGCCTAATCATATAATTTCAACGCCTCTATTTCCTTTTTTAATATAACCTATGGCTTTAGCACCCTTGAAAAACTTTTTAACTCGCAAAGCTGCCTCAGGGCGAACAATCAAAACCATTCCTATTCCCATGTTAAGAGTTCTATAAATATCATCCTGCAGAACTTTTCCTTTTTCTTGAACAAGTTTAAAAATTTTAGGAACCTTCCAAGAATTTTTTTCAATTACTACTCTAATATTTTCTGGGAGAATTCTTTCTATTTTATCGTAAAAACTTCCGCCTGTAATATGGGCTATGCCAACTATATTTTGTTTGTTTGAGTTAAACTTTGAAAGAGCCGCTAAAACTTCTTTAACATAAATTTTAGTCGGAGCAAGTAACTGTTTTGAGTATCTTTTAAGTTCCACATCAGAAAAAACTTTTCTTATAAGAGAATATCCGTTTGAGTGCGGACCACTTGAAGGAAGACCTATTACAACATCGCCAGATTTTATCTTCTTGCCGTTTATTTGTTTACCCTTCTCAATTATTCCTACTGAAAAACCAGCCAAATCATACTCGCCGTCTTTGTAGAAACCAGGCATTTCTGCAGTTTCTCCACCGATAAGAGAAGAACCTGATAACTCGCAGCCTTTGGCTATACCCTTTATAACTTGTTCAGCTTGACCTACGTTTAACTTTCCACAAGCAAAATAATCCAAAAAGAAAAGAGGCTTGGCACCAACGCATATCAAATCATTCACATTCATAGCTACTAAATCTATCCCTACTGTGTCATGCTTGTTAATAAGGAATGCAAGTTTTAATTTTGTCCCTACGCCATCAGTTGAACTTACAAGATTGTATCTCGTTCCATTTATCGGAAAAAGCCCACCGAATCCTCCGATTTTAGGAAGCTTTTTTTTCAACCTTTTTACAAGATCATTGCCTACATCAATGTTTACTCCTGCACTCTTATATGTTATAGACATTTATATTTTCCTTTTTTTATTAGTTTACAATTGGGCTTTTCTTATCAACAAATAAAATAAACAATATGCTGACAATTATCAAAGCATGGCAATAATAGACTCGTGGCAAAATGCTAAGAGGTGAGATGCCCGCAAGAGAAGCCGCAAGCAAAACTTGTGTGCCATGCGGAAGCAATCCTTTTACCCCACAAGCAAATACTTCAAGTATTGTTGCGGAATAATGCGGAGAAATTCCGTTGTGTTTGGCTATGCCTTTGGCTATTTTACCGCAACAAATTATAGCTATGACATTGTTTGAGAGGAGAAATGTAAATATGGACGCCAACCCGCCTATAATAAACTGAGGCTTTTTGGATTCCGTTTTGTTTTTTAAATGTTCAGATATAATGTGCGTGACTTCTTTTACAGCATCGCTGCCTATAAGACCGGACAAACCGCCAACCATTAAACCAAGTAAAAGAACTCCATATACTTTCAAAAATCCGGTATTGATATCGTTACAAAATTTCATCATACCATAATCGGCGTGGCAGCAATGTCCTATAATTCCTGAAAATAGTATGCTAAGAGTCAAACAAACCAAAATATTTACTCTATTGAAAGCCAAAACCAGCAAAATAATGTAAGGGAAAATCAATATTAATGAAAAATCATGACTGTGTATTTTATCTACCGTCACCGTTGCAGACAAACACATGGCAAAAATAGCTATTAAAGTAGCAATAGCAGCTATACGAAGATTTATATTGAATTTCTTTTTGACATTTGCGCCTTGAGAAGATATGGACACAATTGTAGTGTCCGAAACTAATGATAAATTATCTCCAAAGAAAGCTCCTCCTACTACAGCGCCCATAGCAACAGGCATAGAAATACCGCTGGCGTGTAGACAAAAATCAGCCGCAACCGGTCCTACGGCGGCTACCGTACCGAGAGCCGAACCTATTGCGGTTGATAAAAAAGCAGATATTAGAAATATCCCTATCAATAAAAACTTTGCAGGGACAAATGATATTGTGCAATTTACCAAAGACCCAATTGAGCCTATGCTTTTAGTAACTTCTCCAAATGCACCAGCTAAAAGAAAGATCATGCACATATAAACTATATCTTTTTCACCTATTCCAGCTAGAAACTCCGCAGTTTTTTCTTCTGAAGGTTTGCGATTTCTAACCCATGCCAAAATTATTGAAGGTATTATTGCAATTACAGGAGGAACAATAGTAAACGCCTTCTCATACCCCATTAAAGAAAAATACACCCCGCTGCCGACAAAAATAAATACAAAAAGCAAAATTGGAGCAAATGTCCATAATATATTCATAATCAACTTCCTTGCTTAAAAAATAACAAAGCGCAAATCTGAAAGAACAACGCTTTATTTCCTGCTTCCGGGCTTAATTGCAATACTGCCCTCTTTACACATAGGGCAATCTTCCTCTTTATAACTTTTTACTTCCAAACTTAAGAGAGAAAACCTTGGAACGCCAAAATCAACTTTTCCCGCGCTTCTGTCAACAAGAGACACAACCACAACAACTTGCGCCCCATTTGCTTTCAGCGTTTCTATAACTTCTCTGGTTGAAAGCCCAGTAGTTATAACATCTTCCACCACTAAAACTTTTTCATTAGCGCTTACTGAAAAACCTCTTCGCAAGAGAACTTTACCGTCAACTCTTTCTGTAAATATTGCTCTTACGCTTAAAGCTCTGCCAATTTCCTGCCCAATAACAATACCGCCTATTGCTGGAGAAACAACCACATCAACTTTTATGTTGTTTTCTTTTATTTTTTTTGCAAGTTCTTCTCCAAGCTTTTCGGCTTCTTTAGGGTGCTGTAAAATTAAAGCCGACTGAAAATATGTATCCGAATGTAAACCGCTGGATAATTTAAAATGTCCATTTAAAAGAGCATTATTTCTTTTGAATAGTTCTCTTATATCTTCCTGTAGCATTTTGTATCTCCTTCATTTGTTTATTCTTATGCTTCTTATACCCAAAAATATCAATACGCAACCCATAATCGCATTTATTATATGTACAAAAATGCTCGGCAAAAATCTTCCGACAATACTGCCGACCAAACAAACAAAAATCATAAATATCGGGGTAGCAAGCAAAAATCCAAAAGCAAAAACACCGGATTTTTTTAAATCCATATTTCGTTTGCTTATCTCAAGAGAAAAAATACCAGTAATAAACAAAATTGTTATAGGATTTGCAATAGTCAACCCAAATAGCCATAAAAATAAATCGCTCCCTTGGAATGAAGGTGAATCTACAACATGCCCTGCCGTTATAAATAAGACACCAAATGTAATCAGAACCGTTCCAACAACAACATCAAAAATTCTCTGATAAGACTTTAATTTTTTTATAATGGCAGATATTGAAAAAACAGCCAGACTTATATAAACAACGTCGGCAAGGGTTATTCCTATAATACCTATAATCAATTTGCTTAAAGGTAAAGATAGAGACAAACGAAAAACTAAGAGACAAATAGGACCTATTCCACCAATCTGCAGTAAAAGTCCAGTTTTTAATCCGTCAACAAACAACTTTTCTGATTCTTTTGATGTCAACATCATTATAGCAATGTTCTCTCATAAATATTCTTAGCAACTTCAATAGGATTTTCCGCTTCTAATATAGGTCTCCCTATAACTATAAAATCAGCTCCTTCTTTTATTGCTGTTTCAGGAGTAGCAACTCTTTTTTGGTCGTCGTTTGTTTTTGCCAGTCTTATGCCGGGAGTTACCACGTTAAATTCTTTTCCGCATTCTTTTTTGATCAAAGATATTTCCAGTGGCGAAGATATTACGCCGTCTATGCCGCATGTCTTTGTAAGTTTCGCTCTTCTTAAGACTTCTTCAGGCATGGTAATCTGGCTTGTTAAAACAGTTACAGCCCATATTTTAGGTCTATTCTCAACAGAAGCGGCAGCTTTGAGCATTTCTTCCCCGCCAATTGAATGGACTGTTAAACTAAAAACCCCCAACTCTCTTGCCGACTCCACAGAGCGCTTTACCGTAGCGGGAATATCGTGAAATTTTAAATCCAAAAAAACTTCTTTACCGTTGTCTTTTATCATTTTTACTATTTCTTTTCCCGCCTGTAGAAATAAAATAGGACCAATTTTATAGACGTCTATGTATGGACTTGTTTCTTTTACAAGTCTCTCGGCTTTTTGAAAGTCGTAAACATCCAAAGCTAATATTGTCTTTTTCATCGTAATCCCTCTAACAAATATTTTTTACAGTATTAACGGCGCCTATTATCTCTTTTACAGATTTTATGTTCTTTTCTTTTAATATTCTTTCAATTTCGTCAATAATTTTGATTAAATTTTCAGGAGACACCAAACTTGCACTGCCAACGCTTACAACCGTTGCGCCCGCAAGCATAAATTCAACCGCATCTTCGCCTGTCATTATTCCGCCGCAGCCTAAAATGGGTATCTTTACATTCTGGTATGCGTCATAAACGCATCGCACCGACATAGGTTTAATGCAAGCTCCCGACATGCCGCCTTTAACGGTAGAAAGTTTTGGTTTAAAAGTTTTTAAGTCTATAGCCATAGCAGGATAAGTGTTTGCCAAAGTTATACCGTCCGCTCCCGCATTTTGAGCCGTCACAGCAAGTTCGGAAATATCAGTAACTAACGGCGACAGTTTTGCAATAACTGGGACCTTTGAAACTTTCTTTACGCTTTTGACAACGTCTTGCATTAAAGGCAAATCATGGCATACTATTTTCTTTTTTAAATTCGGGCAAGATAAGTTCAATTCTATTGCGGACACCCCCGAGTACAAGTTCAATATCTTTACAGTTTCAACATACTCGTTTACTGAACTTCCGGCAACGCTTACTATAACAGGAGAGCCTATTTTCAGCAAATTATTAAGAGACTCCTTAACAAAAGATTTAACTCCTATATTTTGCAGACCTATTGTATTTAACATTCCTGAAGTAACTTCGGCAATTCTCGGCTGCGCATTCCCGGAACGCGGTTCTAAAGTAATCGTTTTTGTTACAATCGCACCCAGCTTTTCCAAAGGTATTAAATCGGCAAGCTCATAACCATAGCCAAAAGTTCCCGATGCCGTAAACACAGGGTTCTTAAATTTAATCCCAGCAAATTCTATACTTAAATCAGGTTTCATTTTGAATTATCAAATATTCTCTTTACTAAAGATTTTCTCGCATAAAAAGCTCTTGTAATTGAGCCGTGCCCAATGCCTTTTGTTCTTGCTTGTATCCATTTTCCATCTTTGCCTGTTAAAGAAGCAAATCCACTACTTTTGAGCTTATTTCTTATAAAATCATAATCCTTTTTTATCTTTGCAATTAAATTGCCATCGTTTGTAAAGTCAAAACTTGTTACTTTCAACAATTCCGCATCTTCAGCATTTTTGCCATTCCACTTGACTGCGCAAAAAACTATTGACTTTAATTTTGACCAACAATGGCTATCATAAAACTCCATATCTAAAAGTTCTTTAGGGTTTATCATAGTTATTGCCATTGTCTCTTTTGGCACAAATTCGCCTTTACGTTCGCAAAAACTTACTGACTTCAGCTCAAAATTCAATCCGTTTGGAGCCTTTGAGATATTAGTATCCAATCCTGCCAATTTTTCAAGAACTAAACCTTTCCAACCTTTATTTTGTTTGCCTGTTTCAAAAGTCGTAATCTTGTGCTTCAGGGCTAAATCTCTTAAATTCTGCCCGACGTATTTACGCAAATTAATTATTGCATTAGCTCTTGTGATTATCTTCATTTCTTTCTTTTATTCACTCTATATTTTCCACTTTTTTCAAGAAGATATTGTTGCCCAAAACTTTTATAATGCGAGCGATTTAAAGTCTTATCTTCATTATCTTCTAAAACTAAACCTTTATATCTTTTTACAGATAAATCTAAATATTTCTCTTCAGTATCAATCCCAATAAATTTTCTACCGTTTATAACAGCAGCTATTCCGGTTGTTGAACTGCCTGCGAAAGGATCAAGCACAGTATATCCTTCATTTGTGCTCGCCAAAATAATTCTCTTCAACAAGTCTAAAGGCTTTTGTGTCGGATGTTTGCCAAATAATTTTTCAGAAGGTTTTGGAGTTCCAATTGACCACACGCTGCGCATCTGCGTTCCGTCTTTTTTTAAAGAATCTTCCTTCCATTTTCCATTTTTCATTAAATTATAGTTAAAAGTATGTTTGCCTTTCTTGTCTTTACGCGCCCATATCAATGTTTCATGGCTTGCTGTAAAAAAACGACAGCTTAAATTTGGGGCAGCATTTGGTTTGAACCAAATTATATCATTTAAGAAATGGTATCCATTTATTTCAAGCGCTACTCCGCACTGATAGATGGAATGATATGTTCCGCTTACCCAAATAGTTCCATTATCTTTTAGAACTCTTTTGCACTCTTTGAGCCACTCTATATGAAATTCTAAATTTTTAATAGAACCCTGCCCTAAATCCCAATCACCTTTTTTAACGCTTGCGCGTTTTCCTGAACGACACGTGAAAGAGCCGTTTGACAAAAAATATGGAGGATCAGCAAATATCATATCTATGGAATTTTCGGAAAGCCCTTGCAATACTTTTATACAATCGCCCTTGTACAAAACAAAATTATTGCTATGAAAATATTCTGTCATTTATAATTCCACTTGTTCTATTTTAAATACGGGACCGTCTTTGCACGTCATCTTTATTTTGCCATCAACTTTTACGGCACAGCCTTGGCAATTACCTAATCCGCATGCCATTTTTTCCTCCAATGATGCAAAACCTTTTACATTCTTATGCTTGGCAATCTCCATAACCCTTTTCAACATTGGAGTTGGACCGCAAACAAATATCATGTCGTCAGATTTTAAATTTTTCTCTAATACGTCCGTTATATAACCTCTATGCCCTTTTGAACCGTCTTCCGTTGATACTTCTATTTTCCAACCTAATTTCTCAAACTTATCAAGACACAACAAATCCTTTGATGATCGAGCGCCATAGTATAATGTCCCTTTCTTGTCTAATTTCATGGCAAGAAAATGCACCGACGCGATTCCTGTACCGCCAGCAACAATGACATGATTAAAAGCCTTGTAAGTTTCTAAATCATAACCTTTGCCCAATGGTCCTAAAAGGCATATTTCACCTGAGGAAATACCAGAAAGAATCATTGTGCCTTTGCCTACAACTTTATACAAAAAACTTAATGTATTTTTTTTTATAGAATGCACGCTTATTGGTCTGCGTAAAAAAACACCGTGGACTTCTATCATAAAAAATTGCCCCGGAGAGCAATGTTTTAAAACATCGCCTGCTTTAACTTTTAATTCAAAATAACCTCTACAAACTTCTTTATTTGAAATTATCTCGTAACTTTTATCAAATCTTTTAACTGTACACACTCTTAATCCTCGTTATTATTTCTGCCAGACTATGTTACCGCCTACTATAGTCATAACAGCGCCGCCTTTAAACTTTCTTCCTATAAAAGGTGAATTTTTACTTTTTGAAAATATGCTTTCTTTAGTAAAATCATAGTGATATTTAGTATCTATTATTGTTATATCGGCAATACTACCTTCTTTGAGAGAACCTCTGCCTACAAGATTAAATATTTTTGCAGGATTCAAAGTCATCTTGGCAACAGCTTCAGAAAGACTTAAAACTCCCTTATTCACAAGTTCGTTTAAAACCAAACTTAACATAGTTTCAAATCCTATAATGCCAAAAGGCGCTAAATCAAATTCTCTGTTTTTTTCTTCCTGCGTATGCGGGGCATGATCAGTAGCTATACAGTCTATCGTGCCATCCGCTAGCCCTTTTTTGATAGCTTCTACATCTCTTTTTTCTCTTAAAGGAGGATTCATTTTAGTATTGGCATCATATACTTTAACAATATCGTCAGTAAGCGTAAAATAATGAGGACAAGTTTCAGCAGTAACTTTTATACCTTTCTTTTTAGCTTGTCTTACTAAATCAACAGAACCTTCAGTTGAAACATGGGCTATATGCAGATAACCGCCCGTAAGCTCAGCAAGTATTATATCGCGACTTATCATGACTTCTTCAGCCTGTCTTGGTATTCCTCTAAACCCCAATATCATTGAATTTTTGCCTTCATTCATTGATCCATTTTTGCTAAGCTCCTTATCTTCGCTATGGGAAATAACAGGAAGCTTAAACATCTTGGTATATTCCAAAGTTCTACGCATTATCTGAGAACTTCTTATAGGAAGACCATCGTCGCTTACAGCAACAATGCCAGCTTTCTTTAAAACTCCAATTTCTGAAAGTTCAACTCCTAAAGAACCTTTTGTTGCGCATCCTATGGGAAAAACGTTTACAATACCTTCTTTCTGAGCTTTGAAGATAATAAATTCAACAGTCGGAGCATTGTCTATTGGAGGTTTAGTATTAGGCATGCATAAAACAGTAGTAATTCCGCCTTTTGCAGCTGATCGCGTGCCTGTATAAATTGTCTCTTTGTCCTCTTGACCCGGTTCTCTCAAGTGAGCATGGACATCTATTAGACCCGGCACTGCAATTTTACCACTTCCGTCAATAATTTCAGCCTTGCCGTCTCCAGAGAACTTTGAAACTATTTTACCGTTTTCAATTAAAATATCACTGACAGCATCTTTATTCTGCGATGGATCAACAATTCTTATATTTTTAATTTGATGACGCATTTTTCCTCTTTTTTAAAAGATATAAAACTGCCATTCTGACGGCTATGCCATTTGTTACTTGCTCGTTGATTACCGCATTTGGACTGTCAGCTACTTCGGAAGAAATTTCTATGCCTCTATTCATAGGTCCAGGATGCATAATTAAAACTCCTGGTTTTGCTTTGCTAAGCCTTTCTTTTGTTAGTTGGTATAATTCCACATACTCGTGAACTGATGGGAACAAATTTTCTTGCTGACGTTCAAGCTGTATTCTTAAGATGTTTACTATATCGGCCTTTTTTACTGCCTCGTCTAAATCATAATATATTTTTACACCCAAATCTTTTATATTTTCAGGGATTAAAGTTGGTGGTCCCGATACTGCAACTTCAGCCCCCATTTTAGTTAATGCCCAGATATTAGATTTTGCAACTCTTGAATGAACAATATCGCCGACAAGGAGCACTTTTAAGCCCTCAATTTTTTTCTTTTTATCATATATCGTATATAAATCAAGAAGCCCCTGCGTTGGGTGTTCGTGAAAACCATCACCTGCATTTATTACTGAAGCGTTAAGATTTCTCGCCAGAATATTCGGAGCTCCAGCCAACGAATGCCTGATAATTATATAATCAGCTTTCATAGCTTCAAGCGTTTTGCCTGTATCTATTAGACTTTCGCCTTTAACTACGCTTGAAGTACTAACCGCAATATTTACGACATCAGCTGAAAGTCTTTTTGCAGCAATTTCAAAAGAATTCCTCGTGCGAGTTGAAGGTTCATAAAAAAGCGTTACTACTGTCTTGCCAATCAAAGTTGGAGCTTTTTTAACAGATCTAGTGAAAAGACTTTTAAAGGGTTTTACTGCGTTTAAAATTGTCTGTAAGTCTTTTTTATCCAAATGCTCAAGACCAAGCAAGTCTTTGCAGTTAAGGGACATCTTTACTCCTTATGTTTATATCGTTTCTCTTTAACATCGCATTTGGCAATTGTTAACTTACAAGAACTTTATCTTCACCGTTTACTTCCTTACAATCAACTTTTATGAATTTTTTTGTTTCGTATTTAACTCCAACATATTTAGCCTCTATAGGTAGTTCCCTAAAACCTCTATCAACCAAAACTGCAAGCTGAATAGATTTTGGTCTGCCAAAATCTGTAAGCACGTCTAAAGCAGCTCTTACCGTTCTTCCCGTAAAAAGTACGTCGTCAACCAAAATTATATTTTTTCTGTCTAAATCAAATGGTATAACCGTATCTTTTATTATAGGCATGTCAGATTCAAAGTCATCAAGATCGTCTCTGTGAAGGGTAATATCTAAAGTTCCAAACAGAATTTCAGATTCTTTTACACTGGAAAGCTTTGCAATTTCAGAAATGATTCTCTTTGCAAGAAACACTCCTTTGCTTTGTATACCGACAACAGCAAAATCGCTTATATTGCGATTGTCGGCAAAGATTTCTGTAGAAATCGTCCTTAGCGCATCTTGAAAGGCATTAGAATCTAATATAATTTCTGCCATTTTATTTTTTCAAACCTGTTATATATTTTTTAAAACCGTCTTTTTGAAGTTTAAGATCTTCTTTTACTACAAGCTCAGCAAGCTTTATTTTGTAAGATTTTAATTTTGCTTTCAAGTCATCATTAGCTACTGCAATTATTTGAACAGCTAAAATCGCTGCATTTATAGCTCCCGCTTTGCCTACTGCAACAGTAGCCACAGGCACACCTTTAGGCATTTGCGATATGGACAGCAAAGCATCAAAGCCTGCCAAATGCTTACACTCTACAGGAACGCCTATTACCGGGAGAATAGTTTCTGAAGCAATAACTCCCGGAAGAGCTGCAGACATACCAGCCACTGCTATAAAAACTTTTGCACCGGAACTTTCAGCTCCATTTATGCACTGCTTTAAATGTTTAGTTGTTCTGTGAGCAGAAGCTATATTGAAGCTATAAAAAAGTTTGAACTCATCTAAAACTTTGATTGTTTCACCAACTAAAGTCGAATCAGATCCTGACCCTGCAATAATTGCCACATCAGTTCTGTTTTCCATTTAAAGCCCTCCCTGCAATATCTTTCCTGTAATGGATCCCTTCAAACTTTATCATAGAAACATTTGAATAAACTTTGTCTATAGCGCTTTTTATAGCAGAAGCGATTGAAACAACATCCAACACTCTTCCGCCCGAAGTAACAATCTTTCCGTTTTCTAATTTCGTTCCTGCATGGAACACCATAGCATCTTTGTCTCTTATATTCTCAAGACCTTCTATTTCAAAACCTTTCTTGAAACTTTTTGGGTATCCTCCTGAAGCCAAAACTACACAAACTGAAAATATTTTTTTCCAATTTATTTTTAAGTTTGCAAGATTTTTGTCTAAAATTGCTTCGCAAATATCAACGAAATCTGTATCAAGTAGCGGGAGAACAGCCTGAGTTTCAGGATCTCCAAAACGACAATTAAACTCTAAAACGTAAGGATTAGATCGGTTCATAATGATCCCGACATATAAAACGCCTTTATAGTCAAGTTTCTCTGCTTTAATTCCGTCAATAACTTTACAGATTATAGTATCTTCAACTTTCTTGTTTAATCTTTCTGTAGCTAATGGAGCTGGAGCATAAGCGCCCATACCGCCAGTGTTTGGACCTTTATCGTTATCGTTTACTCTTTTGTGATCTTGAGAGGCAGGCATCACAGAATAAGTTTCACCATCAGTAAATACTAAATACGAAAGTTCCGGTCCGTCTATATATTCTTCTATAATTATATTAGTTCCTGCTTCTCCTAAAACTTTTTCCTCCATCATTTGTTTAATGGCACTTGCAGCATCTTCTCTACCACTACAAATATAAACACCTTTGCCTGCGGCAAGCCCATCAGCTTTAACTACAACTTTTTTATTTGCTTCCCAATTTGCAAGGAATTTTAATGCATTGTTAACATTTGAAAAACTATTATATTGCGCCGTAGGAATTCCATATTTATACATAAACTCTTTTGAGTATATCTTGCTTGATTCCAACCTCGCAGCGGATTTAGAAGTCCCTACTATTCTTAAACCTCTTTCTTTAAAGTAATCTACTATACCTAGCGACAAAGGAACTTCTGGACCTACAAAAGTAAAATCTATATCGTTTGCCTTAACAAAATCAGAGAGTCTGTTAAAATCATCCGTACTAATGTCTACATTTTCAGCAACTTGAGATATTCCACCATTTCCAGGAGCGCAATATACTTTTTCAATCTTAGAACTTTTTGCAAATTTCCAACATATAGCATGCTCCCTACCTCCAGACCCAACAACCAATACTTTCATTCAATCTCCCATCTATATAAAAATCTGATTTAGAAAATATATTTTTCAAAAAACTTAACTATTAAAATAAAAGAAGCTAAGGCAAGAATAAATGTAATTAGTATTGACTTCCAATACTGATTAATAACTTTGCTTGTTTTGCTTGAAGATAATGAGTTTTCTACAACCTCAAGAGCGAATTGACTGCGTATTTCCTTACTTAGATCGGCATATTCTGAAAAACATCCGCATGAATAATTTTCAGTTACCCATTTTCTTTTTACCATACAGAAAATTCTGCCATTTCCTTGTTCGTCAAGATTATTGTCTCCTTGGTAAAGACAGTTTACGCAATAACCCATTTTGCCCGCCTTTTTTGCAAAATTTTGAACCCAATGAACTGAATAAATTTTACAAAATAATGCATTTAATGGCAACGAATACAATTGTACCCTGTTATTTCTTTATTTTGGATTATTAATTAGCTATCCAAGGACCTAAATTGAGTTGTGCATGCATTTCTTAGAAAAGTTATCTTTTTTACTTTTCTGTGTTTTTTATTAGGTATTCTGAAATTGCTATTCCAGACAGATAATGTTTAATCATGTCATTAGCCCAAAGCGTACCGGAATAAGGAAGAAGTTCTCTATATTTATTTTTATTCCAAACAAAGCATGAAAAATCTTCACTAAAAAATTGTACTCAACGACACCTTTATTGCTCATTATTACTCCATTGTCCATAGAGATAATATTATTTTTAGCTTTATCTGAAATAAGACTTTGCCACATAGTCATATATTCGCTGTTTGACAAGGAAATATCATAAAGTGTAGGCATTATGTCTAAATGCGAGCCAAAAACAGAAACATCTATATTTAATGGTTTAATATCCTTTGGGATATACAAATAGAAAGGGACACTCAAAGCGTCTAAAAGTCTTTCAGTAGGGTATGACAAACAATCCATAAAATTGTGATCGCCTGTAACAGCTATGATTGTATTGTTTGCATATTTTGAATTTTTTATCTTTGTTATAAATCTGCCAAGCATCTCATTTGAATACTGATAAACAGCAAGTCTCTTTTGGGCTAAACTTTCGTTTACAATATTCTGCTCCAACTCTTTTGGAATTTTAATAGGCATAACTTTGTAATTTTTAGGTAAAGAATAAGGTGGGTGGGTGGTAGTAGTCATTACATAAATGAATTTTCTTTTATTCTCTTTACTTAAAATTTCAAATAAATACCTAAATAAATCCTCGTCATACACTCCCCATTGATTCCGTAGATAAGAATTGCTCATACTTGCTTCGCCAAGGACATTGTCAAATTCCAAACTCGGCATAAAATTGCCTATGTTTCTCCAACCAGTATTGCCACCATATATAAATATTGTTTCATAGTTATTTTTCTTATATGGAACCGGTCCGGCAAAATCATATTTTTTATAAGCATATTTTGACTGCGCTATGTACCACGAATTAGAGCATCTTGTCACATTTGTCATCGCTCCCTCAAGGCTTCCAATGGTGCCTACGTGGGCTGGAAGGAAATTATAAAAAACAATATCCTCATCAAGATGTTTTTTCATTTCACCTAAAATATTAAATATTTTAGAATTGTATCTTATAAGTCCAGAGCCAAAACTTTCAACCATAATAAAAATTACATTAGGTTTGATATTTTCAATCTTTTCGTTACGCCGAGTATAATTGATTAAAGATTGTTCTGGTCGTTCAGGTATCTGGTTAATGTCTAAATTTAAATAATCAGCAAAAGCACGTCTCATATTTCCTTTGTAACCTGTTTTAGCGGCATAATCAAAGTCTTTCTGCTTACTTTTAACTTCTATCGCTTCTTGCAGCGTATAGACCCCATTTATTGCTACTTTATTTAAAAATGTATTCAATGAAACTTGAGCGTCGTCCATGCCTAAAGGAAAAATTCCAAACGATCCTCTAGCAGCTATAAAATTAACTGTTATCATTAAAACCGCAATTAGTATTTTTGAAACTGAAACCATTTTTTTATTTTCGGAAATGTTTTTATATTTAAACTTCAATATAAATTTTGAAACAACAAAAGTTAAAACGTATGATAAAATGAAACTGCCTATAACCAAAAACATATTATAATTTTCAGCCAGCGTTGATATTAAAGCACTTGTATCATCTTCAAACAGTCCAAAAACCATAATATTTAGATGATTTTGAAAATACGAATAATAGCAAAAATCTATTCCAAGTAAAACAAATAAACTTCCCACTACAATAGTATAATAAAATGCTATATAACGACTGATTTTGTTATAGAAACCTTCTTTGTTGGAAAATAAAAGCGTAACAAAAGCTAAAGTTGCAGGCATATTTAGATAAGCCAAAACTGCCAAATCGTATCGTACGCCTAAGAAAAATGCTCTCACTATATCTAGTCCAAAACCATCAAAATTTATGCCTTTGCCGTAGTATTTAAAAAATATAAATCTTAACACCGACATAAGTATTAGAAAGATAAGATTAAGAAAGATCCATTTAAAAAATAACGATTTAAATTTTTTCATGTTATCCTTTTTTTCATAAAATTTTATTCCCGCTTTCGCGGGAACAAAATAACTGCCATAGTAAATCTGCTAAAGTACAACACTAAAGGTAATGATCTAAAGATATGCTAATTCAAATAGCCTAAAGATTTGTTATTTTACGAAATCAACGGCATTTTGAAATATTACTTTCCCCCAACCATATTCGCCATCAAAACTTTCTCTTGCAGGATGTTGAAGAGCAAACATATATCGTTCAGGGTGAGGCATAAGACCAAAAACATTTCCTTTTGTGTTACAAATTCCCGCAATCTGTTCAACAGAACCGTTTGGAGCTAGGGGATATTCTGGAATTGCGCCTTTTCTAGTTGAGTATCTAAATACAATCTGATTATTTTTATTTAATTCTTCCAAAAGTTTAAAGTTTACGGGAATAAATTTTCCCTCGCCATGCGCTACAGGCAAAGTTATTATTTCAGGGAGATTTTTTGTCCAAATACAATTAGATTCGTTCTTAACTTTTTTTTCTGTTTTTAAATAAACCCAACGGCATTCAAATTTATCCGAATCGTTGTAAGAAAGCGTTGAAATTTGCTCAAACAGTTTAGGCTCAGGAAGCAAACCCATCTTAACCAAAACTTGAAAACCATTGCATATGCCTATAACAGGCTTGCCGCTTAGAGAGAATCTTTTTATCTTATCTCCAAGTTTATTTTTGATCTCATTAGCTAATATTTTTCCTGAAGATATGTCGTCGCCGTAAGAAAATCCTCCCGGAAAAGCTAAGATGTCGTATTCAAAAATTTTATCTTTATTTTCTATAAGAGAGTTGATATGTACTCGTTCAGCCACCGCTGAGCATATCTCAAAGGCGGTTTGCGTTTCATAGTCGCAATTTGTACCTGCAGTTCTTAAAATCAATGCTTTTACTTTTTTCATATTTTATCCTATCTTATTTACCAACTTATAGTATTGCGCCAAGCTTTTAAAAGTTTTCTTGATTTCTCTTTTACTTTTATTTTATTTTTTGTGCTTTCAAAAATTACATATTTATCTTCTGTTACGCAGCCAACTTCAGCAAAAACACAACCCTTAAAAATCTCTCTGAACTTAGATCCATTTTCAGGTATTACTTCAACTATAAATCTACCGTTTGACTCAGAAAAAAGTATTTCGGCAACCCTTAACTTGCCTTTAGTTCTGATTGCATCTATATCAACTTTTACACCTTTATCCCCGGCAAAAGCCATTTCGCTTATTGCAACTGCAAGTCCACCTTCAGAACAATCGTGGCAAGACTCTATTAAGCCATTGTTTATAGCTTTATAAATTCTCTTCATTACTTCTTTTGATTCTTTTGGATACACGACAGGAACAACCCCGTCTTTAATATTTTTTATCTTTGCAAGAACAGAACCAGCAATCTCATTTCTCGTAACGCCAAGAATAAATATTTTATTTCCACCATTTTTAAGCGGCATTGTAACTGTATTTGCGGCATTTTCTATAACACTCATTGCAGATATTAAAAGCGCAGGCGGTATAGAATATTTTTTTCCACCAATAGAGTACTCATTATGCAAACTGTCTTTGCCAGATATAAAAGGAATGTCAAATGCTTTTGACATATCATAACAAGCATTTGCGGCTCTTACTAAGCTCCCCAAAATTTCAGGGTTGTTAGGATTTCCCCAGCAAAAATTGTCAAGAAGTGACATCTTTTCCACATCTGCGCCAACAGCCACAGCATTTCTTAAAGATTCTTCTATAGCAGAAGAAGCCATTTTATACGTATTTATTTTCCCATAGCTAGGATTTAATCCGTTAGATAAAACAACTCCCTTTTTAGTTCCATTCACCGATGTATAAGGAAATATAACAGATGCGTCGCCGGGTCCTGAAACCTCTATATCTGTACCTTGCAAAGGCTTTACAATAGTTTGACCTTGTACTTCGTAGTCGTATTGCCTTATAATCCATTCTTTTGAACATACGTTTAAATCTGAAAGAGCAGATTTCAAAGTTTTTGAAAGGTCAGCCGAAGTCATTTTAATAGGTTTCTGAACCTTTTCTTCTTTTATTTTGCAAACAGCAGGTCTTTTAGGCTTTGGAATTCCATCATGTAAAAAAGACATATCCATACTCGCCACAACATGACCATTATACTTTAACGTCAATTTTTTATCTTTTGTAAATTCTCCGACAAATACAGCTTCAACATTTTCTTTTTTAAATAGTTCAACTATTCGTTTCTTATTTTTTGGTGGAACAGCAAACACCATTCTTTCTTGAGCTTCGGAAATCCATATTTCCCAAGGTACAAGTCCGTCATATTTTAAAGGCACTTTATCTAAATAAACAACTGCCCCTGTCTTTTCGCCAAGCTCGCCTATAGCACTGGATAGCCCTCCAGCTCCACAATCGGTAACAGCTCTATAAAGGTTCAGATCTCTAGCTTTGAGCATTGTATCTAAAACTTTCTTTTCAACTATTGGGTTTCCTATCTGAACAGCGCTTATGTCAGACTCTTGATCAAGATATGTGGAAGAAAATGTCGCTCCATGTATTCCGTCTCTGCCTGTTCTTCCGCCAACAACTAAAATCAAATCACCTGAATTAACTTTTTTATCAATTTTATTTTTAGGAATTATTCCCATAGTACCGCAATAAACAAGCGGGTTTGCTATATATCCATCATCAAAATAAACAGCTCCATTTACGGTAGGTATTCCCATTCTGTTGCCGTAATCCCTCACACCTGCCACAACACCTTTGGCTATTCTCTTGGGGTGATGCATACCCTCAGGTACTTGAGAATCTTTTGTGTCAGGATTACCAAAACAAAACACGTCGGTATTTGCTAAAGGTCTAGCGCCAAGCCCAACGCCTAATATGTCTCTTACAACACCACCTATGCCCGTGGCAGCCCCTCCGTATGGCTCAAGAGCCGACGGATGATTATGGGTTTCAACTTTAAAAGCTACTCCGTTTTTGGCGTCAAATTCTATTACGCCAGCATTGTCTTTAAATACCGATAGGCACCATTTTTTATTTGATTCCATAGCGGTTTTAAAAACAGTTTCTTTTAAAAGGTTATTGTAAGTTCTTTTTGTTTTTTTGGAATATTCTTCTTCTGTATATTCTATTATCCCGGTAAGCGTTTTATGCTTACAATGTTCGCTCCATGTCTGCGCTATTGTCTCTATTTCCACATCTGTGGGATTTCTCTTTAACTTTCTAAAATAAGACTGTACGGACTTCATCTCGTCAAGTGACAAAGAAAGAACGTTTTTAGTGCTAAGATCTACTAACTCTTTATCCGACAAATTTAAAATTTCTATAGTTCTGCAACTAGTTTTATTTTTCATTTTATTTTATACTCTTGGACTAATGTGTTGGCTAATAATTTTATAGCTATTTTATTTAAAACATCTTGAGAGGCATTTCCGTGTAAATAATATTTATGCCCTGTTTTAACTTTAACATCTTTAGTAATTCCCAAATCTTTTATGGCTTTTGCAACGCTTTCAGAAACAGTATCTGTAACACCTTTTTTATACAAAACTTCTATAATTGGATTTTTAGATTTTTTTTCTTGCTTACCAGAACCAACTTTAAATCCTTCAGTTATTTTATCGCTGAGCAGTTCTGAAGCTATCGTTTTAGCTTCACTCTTATTTATATCTCCATTTATAATATAGAATGGAGAATAGTCAACTTTTTTTACGCCTTTAATACCAATACCCAAGATGTCGGACAACACATGTTCTCCACGAGAATCTTTAAACCCTTCTTTTGTAAAAATATCTATCTCAAACATTAAAAATTTCTCCAGTCAATTTTTCATACGCAGTGACGTATTTTTCCATAGTTTTTTCAATAACTCCTTTTGGAAGAACAGGAGCTGGAGAAGACTTATCCCAATTTATACTCTCAAGATAATCTCTGATGTATTGTTTATCAAGACTATCTTGAGGCTTGCCTTCTTCATATTTGCTCATCTCCCAAAATCTTGAAGAATCTGGCGTAAAAATTTCATCTATCAGTATCAGATTATTATCATAAAAACCAAATTCTAACTTTGTATCTGCAACTATTATGCCCTTTGTCAAAGCATAATCACTGATTTTTTTATAAAGCTCTATTGAAATTCTTTTTAAACTTTCTGCAGTGTCTTTTCCAACTCCTTTTATAGTCTCTTCAAAAGAAATATTTTCATCGTGCTTACCGCCTTCTTCTTTGCTTGAAGGCGTAAAAATAGGCTCAGGCAGTTTAGAAGATTCTTTTAATCCCGGCACTAATTTTATTGCGCAAACTGTTTGAGATTTTTGGTACTCTTTCCAACCCGAACCCGCTAAGTACCCTCTAACTATACATTCAATGTCTAGTTTGTTGGCTTTTTTCACTATCATTGACCTGTCTCGGAGATATTCATATTTCTTAAGTCCCGTAGGGAATGTATTAAAATCTCCAGTGATAATATGATTTGGAACTATCCCATAAACAAAATCAAACCAAAACATTGAAAGTTTGTGCAAAACCTTGCCCTTATTTGGAATAAGAGTAGGGATCACATGGTCAAACGCCGAAATTCTGTCAGAAGCTACTATGAGATAACTCTGACCTAAGTCATAAACATTTCTAACTTTGCCTTTATGTACTAAAGGAAGGTTTACGCTGTTTTCTTGATCGCTCATTTTTTGATTTCCTCTTACGTTTTATAGTCAAAATTATATAAATTTTATATTAATTTTTCATTATTTCTTTCTTTAGGAAATTATAAGAAAAAGCAGTATAAGGATTTTAAACAAATAAAAAACAAGGCTTCTTAGATTAAAATTTACGGAGCCTTGCGAAGCGAGTAGTTTACTAAACTACTTTAAAGATTATATCGTTGCTTATTAAATTTGAATTTCTTATTGCCCCATCATGCCACTCTGTTAAAATTACATTTACTTTTGTGAAAAACAAATCGTTTTTATGTACAGGAGGATTTTGCTTGCTTATAGACTCAACTTCGTAATTCCACAGTTTTACGGAAGACGCCATTATCATTTTTACTTTGTTTGCCATCAACTGCTTTTTTCTAAGATTTTCATAATCTTTAGGCTTCATCTGTATAGTATTTAGAAATGCTGTGTACTTAAGTATATTAAAAGAGTCACCATCTTTAAATTCCAAAGAGTTTTGTAAATCGGACTTCAATTCTTCGTCTGTAACTATAATCCCATATTTTTTAGCTTCCTGACAAAGCAGTTCAGTTTGTACTAATATCTGAATAACTCTTACCTTAATTTCATTTAATTCTTTTTCATCCAAAGATTTGTTTGTAGTCTGTTGATAGCTTTTTACTGAACTTTTATAAATTGAATAAAATAAATTCATTGGGATTTTGGTTCCATTTATTTTAGCAGCAAAATCCGAAGATTTGTTAAATAAGTATGATCCCGCTCCAAGAAATATTCCACCTAAAAAAGTTATCATAGTTACAATAAAAATCGCACGCATGTGCTTTCTAAAAAAATTCATCATTTCGTTTCCGCTCCATTGATTTTTTCTTTTATTGTCATTGAAGATTTTCCGTAGAATTGTGCTCCTTCTGTTATGGAAAGCGCATTTGTTTTTATATCTCCGAATATCTTTGCAGAAGGAAGAAGTTCCATATTTTCTGCAGCATTGATATTTCCCTTTACGACTCCACCAGCCAATATAATATTGCTTTCTATGTCTCCAGTTATTTCAGCAGTTTCGCCTATTATTACGCCTCCAGCATAAATATTTCCAGAAACTTTGCCGTCTATGCGTATAACTTTATCTGTTTTTATTGTCCCTTCAAAAACTGCATTTTGTCCGATGAGAGTTTCCACTTCATCAAGTAAATTTTTTGCTTTTTTCTTAAGCATTGTCATTCCTCTCAGATTTAGCAAAAAAATAATTTGTTAAATATGGCTTCGGATTTATAGCTCTACCTTTAAAGTGAACTTCATAATGCAAGTGAAAACCTGTGGAGGAGACTGTGCTTCTCATTTTGGCAATTATCTGCCCTCTTGAAACATAAAAACCAGGTTTTATCAGTCTCTTTGAGAGATGTCCATAAACCGTTCTATAGTTATGTCCATGATCTATCACAATTGTATTACCATAACCTGACTGCCAGCCTAAATAGACGACCTTACCATTTGCCGTACAAACTATAGGCGTATTCACTTTGTTTGCTATATCAAGACCCGAAAGTATAGTAATACGCTTCTTAAACCACGTTTTACTTTTAGTGAGCATTTTCATGAAATAATGATACAAAACTATCCTTTTCATTTCAATCTTTTTTGGGAGGAATTCAATTGGAAAAATTCGCTTAGCCCTAGAAACTATAAAAATCTATTATTTTAGATTTTGAATTTGTAATTAGCATTCAAATATAGCTATTAATGTACATATGAAATATAATTTTTAGTAAAATATAACATTATTAAAATTAACGAGAGGCTCTTTAAATATGTCCAAAAAGTTTAACTTTGAAAATTATATTGATTGCATAGTTAAAATAATTCCGCTAAATGTAGCGGCGGTTGCAGCAATGACTCTCTATAGAATGTTTTTCTTTTTTTACTTCAAAAATATTGCGTTGTTTGGACATTTTATAGACATATTTAAGGCATTTGTTCTAGGTTTGCGTTTTGATTTATCAATTCTAGCATATATAAATTCTTTTGTGATTCTCATTTTTACGATTCTTTTGTTGATAAGAAATCTAATACTATTCAAAAAAGCAATATCCATTATAAAACTTTGGTATTGTCTTGCTTTTACAGCAATAGCTTTAGCTACTGCCGTTGATTTTGGTTTTTATCTTTGTTTCGGGGAACACGTAAATATATTATTGTTTGATTTTTTTGACGATGACACTTTTGCTTTGATAAAAACAATTATCTCTGATTGGCGTTTTTATATACTTTTGTCCGCGTTGATTTTAGTCGTGTTTATAATACGCAAAATTGTTTCTATAAGCACAAAAGAACTTCTTAATATACGTCGTTTTATAAACTCTTCTTATTGGAATGTTTTTGTTAAAATACTTATTGTTCTTTTAATACCGCTTATAACATTTTTACTTGCAAGAGGTACGGTTTCAATGTTTCCTTTAGGAAAGTTCCATGCGCAGATATCTACAAACTCATTCATAAACAATATAGCGCTAACGGCAGCGCACTCCATTACAGACGCAATTCAAGCAAAAACTGAACAAAAGAGAGATAAAATAAATATTGCAAAAAAACTTGGTTTAGATGAGGAAGATATTGATTTATCAATATTTAGTAAAATGTCAATTAAAAATACTGAGGCCGAAGAGATAAAACCAAACGTAGTCTTTATAGTTTTGGAAAGTTTTGGGGAACTTCCAGTTTTGTATAATAGCGAAAAATTTAATATACTTGGAGAGCTGGCGAAACATTTTGACGAAGATTTGGTTTTGTATAATTTTTTACCAGCAGGCGTAATAACAATACATTGCTTGGAATCAACAATTCTTAACATGCCTCAAAGACCTTTTTCTATACAGGTAACACAAAGCTCTATAGCGTATAAACATTTTTCAAGTTCTTTAATTTTGCCTTATAAAAAGGCCGGTTACGTTACAAAAGCTGTTTACGGAGGGAGTCTCGCTTGGCGAGGACTGGAAGACTTTTTAAAAGCGCAAGGATTTGACGAAATATATGGAGAGGGATCTATAAAAAATGAACATCGTCACGAGTGGGGCATTAATGACGCTCAGTTTTTTGAAATTGTTTTAAGAGAGCTGAAAAATAATAATAAATCTCAATTTATTTATGCAATGTCCACAGCAACCCATCCTCCTTATAAAACGCCTCCGTATTATAAACCTTTAAAACTTGAAATTCCTAAAGAGCTTAAACATATGATGCCTGGAGAACCGCATCTTAAAAGAATTTTTGAAACTTATCAGTTTGCCAACAGGGAAGCCTCTAAATTTTTGGATATTGTAAAAAATTCTGAACTTAGGGATAACACTATAGTTGTTATAACAGGCGACCATAATCTTAGAGAAGTCAAAGCTTTTGTTCCTGAAGAACTATTTAAAAGATACGCGGTTCCGATGTATTTATATGTACCCGAGAAATTGAAGAAAAAAATTGATGCAAATATCACAGCATGCCATATTGATATAGCGCCAACTCTTTACGATTTATCACTTTCACAAACAGAGTATATAGCTGCAGGAGTAAGCATTTTGGACCAAGACAAAAGCCATATAGCGTTTAACAGCAACGGTTTCATATTATCAAGAGATAAAGCCGTCTTATTTAACATAGAAAATGGAGAGATTTTATATTTTAATTTTGACTCAAAATCTAAAATACTTTCTATAACAGAGCCAACTGATGATCACAATTTTATGTTAGAATATTATAAGAGAACTATATCGGCTTCAGATACGTATATAAATCAAAAATAACAAAAATAATAGGAGATAAAACATGTATACAGCACTTTTGGTTGTTATTGTTTTGATTATTCTTGCGGGAACTTATATCCTTGCAACTTATAACAAGTTGGTAACACTTAAAAATAGAGTAAAAGAAGCATGGAGCGATATAGAAGTACAAATGAAACGCAGATACGACTTAATTCCAAACCTTGTTGAAACAGTAAAAGGATACGCCGCCCATGAAAAAAACACTTTAGATGCAGTCATAAAAGCAAGAAATACAGCTATTTCGGTAACTGGAGACATATCAAGCAAAGCTCAAGCAGAAAATGCTTTATCTGGAACATTGAAATCTCTTTTTGCATTATCTGAGAATTACCCAAACCTAAAAGCAAATCAAAACTTTTTGGAACTGCAGAGAGAGCTTACTGATACAGAAAACAAAATACAAGCAAGCCGTAGATTTTATAATTCAAACGTTTTATCTTTAAACACAAAACTTGATATGTTTCCAAGTAACGCAATAGGTAGAGCCTTTGAGTTTACAAAACAAGAATTCTTTAAACTTGACGAGGACGAGCAAGAAGCAAGAAAACCTGTTAAAGTTTCTTTTTAATTTACTATGCCAAAGATAACTACTTACGATTTTATAGAATCAAATACAAAAAAGACAATACTGCTTATGGTTCTGTTTCCGTTAACACTTGCAGGGTTGGTTTACTTGTGCTTGTTGTTTGTAAGCTTCATAAAAGTTTCAGACAGAAGCTTGGCTGCATATAATCTTTCAACATTTGCAGTTGCTAATGAGATAGCTATATATATTATTCCAATAATTTCTATCCTTGCAATTTTGTGGATTCTGATAAGTTATTATGCAGGTCAATCTTTTATCTTATCAACATCCGGAGCCGTTGAACTTACAAAACAAAATGCCCCTGAAGTTGTGATGATTGTTGAAAATATTGCTATAGCAGCAGGGCTTCCAATGCCTAAAGTTTATTCAATAAATGACGAAGGACTTAACGCTTTTGCCACAGGAAGAGACCCTCAGCATTCTTACGTTGTTCTAACAAAAGGGATTATTAATAATCTAGAAAAATCTGAGCTTGAAGGTGTTATCGCACACGAAATGGCGCATATCGGCAACAGAGACATTCGCCTAATGCTTATAATGATTGTATGCATAAGTTTTGCAACTGTAATTGCAGAGATACTGTTGCGTACGGCGCTTATTACAAGATCATCACGAAACTCTAAAAATAATAATAACGCAATACAGATATTTCTATTTGTTTTGGCTATATCTCTTTATGTATATGGATATTTAGTAGCTCCATTGATAAAATTAGCTGTATCAAGAACAAGGGAATATCAAGCTGACGCTACGGCAGCTTTGATAACCAGAAACCCTCAAGGATTGATAGTCGCATTGCAAAAAATATCTGGACACTCAACAGTTAAAAATCTAAGCGATAAACAAACAATGTCGCCGATGTGTATTGCAAACCCTCTAGTTAAAAACAAACAAAATTCATTTTTTGCAAAAGTTTCAGGACTCTTTGCAACACACCCGCCTATTGAAAGAAGAATTAAAGCATTGCAAGCTATGGATGGAACAAAATATGAAAATTTATAAAGTTAAGACTAGTGAAAAAACGTAGAAAATGGAAACCTAACCGACGAACTCAGGTACTTAATATTCTAAATTTATAAAATAATAAACCTTCCGCGTGAACAAATATATTTACGCGGAAGGATAAGATTATTGATGCTCTATCTTGCAAATATTCCTGCCCCCATGCCTGCATATACACCTGCTATCAGTGGATGACCCCCTCTTGCTCCTTCAATTGCCCCAGCTATTAGCCCCGCTATTCCTATTCCCACTATGTGTGTAAGTACCGCATTAAGCGCACCACTAAACGCTACTACCACTCCTGCTGTTGGGGCTACGACAAATGCTAGCGCTCCCCCTACTGCTGTTCCTACTCCCACTGCTACTATTGAACTTACTATTCTTCCTTCTACTGCCCCTCCTATCCCTCCCGCCAAAGAACAAAAACCGCTTCCAGTAAAACATAACAACGTTAAAATAACTGCAAGACTTAAAACTTTTTTCATACATCCTCCTTATATTATTTATGTTTTGTTAGTTTATAATATTTTCTGGTTATTTTGCGAATTTATTGTGAACTTAAGGTTTAGATAGATTACTGCAAGTTAAAAGATAGTTATTAATATGGGACAGTGATCAGAGCCTAATGTTGAGCTTTCAATTTCAGCAGATTCAAGATTTTTGACCGCATTTTTTGAAACAAAGAAATAGTCTATTCTCCATCCTACATTTCTTGATATTGCAGCAGTTTTATAATCCCACCAAGTATAATTGCCGGGTTCTCTATTGAAATATCTAAATGCATCTATAAATCCTACGTTTACAAGTTTATCAAGCCTTTCTCTTTCTTTAGGCATAAAGCCTGAATTATTTTCGTTTTGAGCAGGTCTTGCCAAATCTATTGGAAAGTGAGCAGTATTATAATCTCCGCAAATGATTACTTTTTTATCTTTGAATTGTTTAAGATATGCAATAAAATAATCGTAAAAATCTATCTTATATTTAAGACGTTCTTCGGAAGCTCCACCGTTGGGAAAGTAAATATTGAAAAGTATAAAATCTTTAAAATCAAGTCTTAAAATTCTTCCTTCATTGTCAAAAAATTTGTTTTCAATGCTTGTAGTGACGCTTTCAGGCTTAATATTTGACCATACAGCAACGCCGCTGTAGCCTTTCTTTTTAGCTGGCGAACAATAAAAACTATACCCTATAACTTCCCTCATATCTTTAGGAAATTGCGTTTCATCCGCTTTAGTTTCCTGCACACAAACTATATCGGCATTTTCCTTTTTAAACCAATCAAGAAAATTTTTCTTATATATAGCTCTTATGCCGTTTATATTCCACGAAACTATTTTCATTATATTCCTTTAAAAAAATTGCGGGGAAGCTCTTAACTTCCCCGCAATGTAAAGATATTCTTAAAACTAAAATCTTGCGTTTGCAATAATCATGACTGGAAGTTTACCATTTTTAATAAAATTTAAAAATCCTATCTGTATTCCATTCATGTTTTCAGTCATATTTAAAAAACCAAATTGAAGACCACTTACTGATTTTGCCATGTTGAAGAATCCCCATTGAACTCCAGTAACTTCACCTTCATTCCAGTTTACCGCACTAAAAGAAACCCCTTCAAAAGTTTCTGACATAGAAAGAAGTCCTGTTTGAAGACCCACAAATCGCTTTGATATTGTAACTATTCCTGTTTGCCAAGCTTTTGCATCATCGGTTTGAGAATAAATAATATTCCAGCCTACTCCTCTAAGGTTAGGTGTATAGGTTCCTATACCTATTTCTAACCCACAGACCGAATCGCTGTTTGGGAAAGCAATTTTGTCCCAGAGAGACAATTTGATAGGAGTTCCTGCAAACGATACAGCAGCAAATGCAAACACTGTACATAATGCCAGCAATACTTTTTTCATGAATCCTCCTTTTGTGAACTGCGACAATATTTTCTAACGACTTAAAAAAACTTAAAAAATTTATTTTTCATAAATTTCATAGTAGCTCTGTCTAGCTTTATGTATAGTTTGTCAATATTTAACTGTTTCTAAATTTTTTTGCGATAATTTAAGATTATCTCTATCAATTTTAATATTACTTTTCAAATATGCTGCTGTATTTTTATGCTAAATTTAGAATAAAAGAACAACTAAACAAAATCGTTAAAACTAACTTTTCTATTTACATTCTCTTTTTAATAACCCAAAAATCTGACAATATCGCATCTCAATTTATTAAAACCTGCTTTTTTCTTTGCGCTTACCGTAAACACTAAAGATTTATCTATTCCAAAATATTGTGCTGCTTTAGTTTTAACTTCATCTTCAGTTATAATATCTGGTAGTTTATCAAACTTATTTGCAACAATTTTAAACGGAATGTTATACTCTTTAAGCCAACAACCCATATCAAAATCTAACTCTGTAGGACCTATAAAAGCATCTATTATTATATAAACAGTTTTTTTGTTTTTCCTTTGAACTATACATTCTTCTATCATTTTATTCCAAAGTTCTTTTTCTTCAAAACTTACCCTTGCAAAACCATAGCCCGGCAAATCTATCATCCACTTTTTCATAGCGACACTGTAAACGTTTATGCTTCTTGTTCTGCCTGGCGTTTTTGAAGTTCTCGCCAAATTCTTCTGAGAGCACAAAGCGTTTATGACGCTGCTTTTGCCTACATTAGACCTACCGGATAAAATAACCTCAGCCATACTTTTAGGAAGTAATTTTGCATTTGATTCTGCTCTAAAAAACACCGTCTTTTCAAGCATTTCTAATTTCTCGTTCTGGAAAGGAGTCTTAGTATTTCAAGATAAAGCCATACGAGCGTTACCATTAAAGCAAAAGAACTGTACCATTCCATATATTTAGGTGCTCTATACTGTACACCCCGTTCAATTAAATCAAAATCTATAATGAGATTTAAAGAGGCAATGGCAACTATTATAAGACTAATTATTATACCAAGGACAGAAGAATCTGACAAAAAGTTAAATCCTCTTGCACCAAAAGCGCCCATCAGTAAATCAATTAAATATACAAGAGCTATAGCAAATGTTGAAAGTATAACGACTTTCTTAAACCTTGGAGTGGCTCTGAGCATGCCTGTTTTATAAGATGCAAGCATACAAAACAGAACACACATCGTCAACAGCACGGCATTTGCGACAATGCCGGGGTATGATTTTTCAAAATAAACGGAAATGACTCCCAAAACAAGACCTTCGCAAACAGCATAAATAGGCGACAAAAACGGCGACAAATTCATCTTAAAAGATGAAATTATAACCAAGACAAAACCTCCTAACAATATAGGCAACGTCAATGGCATTATAATGCTTGGGTGAGTCCAAGAATAAAATGCACCTGCGGCAAGCAAAACCCACAAAATTATACTTTTGTTTATTGTACCAGAAACTGTCATAACTTCTGCATTTCTGACAGACGTTTGAAAAACGCTGTCTTTCAAAAGCGGATTACTCATAGCTATCCTCCAATAACTTTATCGTAAGCTAATTTTATAATTTTTTTTTGATTGTCAAAAGAAAGAAACTCTTGGGCTTTTTTTATGTCTGCCCATTCTACTTTTGATATTTCATTTTTATCAAAATCTAAAGCATCTTCCAAAGCCAAAGCAAGAAAATAAACCGAATGCTTTTCAACTAAGCAACCTTTGGTTTCATCTAAAGCGCCATTAATTAAATAGACATCTTCTTGTCTGAAATCTTCAACAAATTTTACATTTTTTATTCCTGTTTCTTCAAAAATTTCTCGTTTAGCAGTTTCAGTTTCGCTTTCTCCATTTTCAATATGGACTTTTGGAAAACCCCATCTGCCGCTTCTTTTAGAATTAACAAGTAGAAAAATAGGCACACCGTCTTGCGTCATCTTATAAACTACAGCCCCGCAGGAAGTTTCTTTAAGCATTTATACCTCTTGTTTCATAAAACAAATCAATCTCTTTCAAAATTAATTTACTATCTTCTAATTTTAAAACTTTCTCCGCCATAGCTTTACAATCCACAAAGGACATACTTCTTACTATTTTTTTAATTGGCGCAATTTGCGATGGAGATACGCTAAATTCATCAAGACCCATACCTAAAATAACAGACGTGTACTTTGTCTCTCCTGCCATTTCTCCACACATAGCAACTTTTATTCCAGCTTTATGCCCTTCGTCAATAATACGTTTTATAAACCTCAAAATTGCTGGATGCATAGGATCATATAAATAAGCGACGTTTTCGTTAATCCTATCCACAGCTAGCGTATATTGTATCAAATCATTAGTTCCTATTGATACAAAATCTACTTCTTTTGCAATGGAATCAATCACTGCTACAGCTGACGGTACTTCTATCATAACGCCAACTTCCATATTTTCATCAAACTTTATGTTTTCTTTTTTTAAATCTTCTTTCACTTTGTCAAGAATAGCGTTTACGGCTCTTACTTCGGCAAGACCTGAAATCATTGGATACATCAATTTTACTTTTCCTAAAACGGAGACTCTTAAGATAGCTCTTAACTGGCTTATAAATATTTCAGGGTATTTAAGACACAATCTTGTAGATCTTAATCCCAAAAACGGATTAGATTCAAAACCTAGATTTAATAATCCCATTTTAGTAAGTTTATCGCCTCCCAAGTCAAACGTTCTTATTGTAATGGCATAAGGCGATATTTGTTGTACTACTTTAGAGTATGTATCAAAATGTTCCTGTTCATTAGGGATAGAATCGCGATTAAAATATATTGTTTCCGTTCTGTAGAGTCCTATGCCCACTGCACCTTTATTTAAAATAAGCGGTACTTCATCCGAATGGTCAATATTGGCAAAAATAAAAATTTTGTGATTATCTGTAGTTTCTGAAGTTAAATTTTTAAGTTTTTCTAATTCTACCGTTCTTGACAATTGCAAATCGTATTTATTTTTGTAATGCAGTAAAGTTTTAGAAGAAGGATTTAATACAACTTCGCCTTTATCACCATCAATTATTATTGTTTCCCCAGCCTTAACAAGCGAAGATATATTTTTAAGCCCTACTACAGCAGGTATGGCAAGACCTTGCGCGATAATCGCTGTATGGGAAGTCTTTCCACCAATATCCGTAGCAAATCCTGCAATCTTTTTTCCTCTAACCGATACTGTATCAGCCGGTGTCAAATTGTTTGCGATAATGATAGATTCTTCATCTAGTCTTGCAAGCTTTTTTCCTTTTTTGCCAAAAAGATTTGCAAGAATTTTTTTGCCTACATCTTGAATATCAACTTTTCTTTCTTTGAAAAAGCTACCATTTATATTCTCAAAAGAACGAATAATCTTATCAAGAACTTTGAAAAGAGCATATTCGGCATTGACACCGTCAGCGATAAGTTTATATACGTCTTTTTTTAATGTAGGATCATCTAAAATCAAAATGTGAACGTCTGCTATATGGGCATAATTTTCCCCAAGAACATCATTAATTTTGTTGTACGTAACCGTGAATTCGCTTCTAGTTTTTTCTATAGCATCATCAAACCGTTTTCTTTCAGCCTCTCTAAAAGATTTGGGAATTTCTTTACGAATGAAACAAAAATCTTCTTCTTCTAGAAGAAAAACTTTTCCTATGGCAATGCCTGGAGACGCAGCAATACCTTCTAGAAATATATCTCTATCAACAAACATATTAGCTCCTATTCGCCAAATTTCGAATCAAACAAGTTTTCTACGGCAGCAATAGCCTCATATTCATCAGGACCATCTGCAATAAATTTTAGTTTGCTTCCGTAAGCAGCTGCTAATGCCATAACACCCATTACACTTTTAGCATCAACCTCAAAATCATCTTTTAAAATTTTAACGCCTGATTGATATTTACTTAGAGTTTGCACAAGAGTTGCAGAAGGTCTTGCATGTAACCCCGCTTTATTTGAAACAACTATAATTTTTTTTTTCATTTTTATATTCCTAAAACAGATATTATTATGCATATAATTAAAACAGAAAACATAGAAAATATTGGACCGAATTTACTTGCTGCAAAAAACGAAAATAAAAAGATCGCTATATATACAAATAAATCAATATAGCCTGAATTGAAAAACCTTCCTTCATTACTAAAACCAAAAACGGCTAAATATAAAGAAAAAGCTGCAAGAAACATTACAAAGACTCCAAAACGAAGAATATCTGACATTGAGTTAAAATGAACTAAAGTTTTCATACTATTACCGCCATATTTGAAACCCTCGTATAAAAGAGAAATCCTGGTCCATAAATGTAAGGAATTATAAAGCAATATAAAAACAATCGGCGCTAAAATAATATACTCTGCTAATCTAGTGGCAAATATAACCATTATAGCCATAGTCAAAAATGATAACATAGTTCTAAGGTCTCCATAGAAAAAAGGCTCACCTATAGCTGCAAGAGGACCTGCCATATTGCTTTTAACTCTCTTCATATCGCGTATTATTTCTCGGCTATTAGCAGGTTCCATCTTGGCTATTTCTTTTTCCATGCTGGCAACTATCCCTACTATTATGCCAACCATATACGGTTGAGTATTAAAGTACCCTACGTGCCTTAAAAGAGCTTCCTTTTTCTCTTTTTCTACAGTGTAAAGTACGTCAAAAATTGGTCTTAATATAAAAACAAAACCTATATTTTGCATTCGTTCATAATTCCACAATGATTGTAGAAAAAAGCTTCTTATGAAAACTCTAGCATACAGTTTAATCATTTCTGGAATCCCTCAGAAATAAAGCTCTTAATATTAGTCAAATTATACGCCACTCCAAAACCTACCACTGGAAATAAATACCACGCTTTCGCTAATCCTTCTAAAATATACTTCGGCAATCCTGCATAAATATCACAAAGTAGTTTGCCTCCGACTGCAATAGCAAATAAATAAAACAAAAAAGCCCTTAAAAGAAAAAAAAGTAATCCTGACCAAATACCAATTTCTATACGCCAATTTTTAACATCTTTAATGCCACCTTCTACCCAATACATTATTTTAACGTTAAGCTTTCTCCCTAATATATCAATCCATCTGTATAAATAAACAAAAGGAATAGCTAAAAGTATGCTTAAAATTGCCGCATCTTTAAACCCTGGGAAATACGTGCATGCCCAAAAAGTAGACAAAATACCTATCATTGAAACATCTATAATAACAGCTACTCCCATAGGAATAGTTTTTATCCAAAATAATTCTGATATAATCCCTATACAAAGACCTGTAATCACATCGCCTGAAAAAAAACCAATAATCGGAGCACAAAATATAGGACGATAAATCATAAACTGTCCAAAAGCCGTTATGTCCACGCTGCACAATGCTCCAATAAAAGAAACAAGAAAAATATTCACAATTTTATAATCCTTTTTGTTTTTTAAAATTTGCGCTTGTAGTAAAAGAAAACGTTTTAATTTCATCCGGCTTGATCAAAAATTTTACGAGAGGAATCACAACAGTTCCTTGATAAGTTTTCTCAAATCCATTGTCTGAATTTGAAACAGTTTCAATAGGATAAACAAAAACTTCGCTTTTTTCAGAAAATTTAACTTCAATTTCCATATTTAAATAACTATCATATCTTTTCCATATATCAACAGTCTTTAGAACAGAAGAATCATCTCCGCTTTTTGATGTAAATGCAAAAATCTGTTCTGGAGCAAAGCAAATGTCTAAATTTTCGTTTGAGTTATTCTTTATTTCGTATTTAACACCATAACCATTCAGAGTAGTGGAAATTTCTTTTGTAACTTTAACATCTTTACCGTCAACTTTTCCGTACCTGCAAAGGACGAGTCTTGAATTCTTTTTTAAAAATTTTCTGTTATGCTTTACCTGAGATTTGTACTCCCCTGCAAAGAAATCACCCTTTTCTTCATAACGATCAAACATACATTCTTCATACGTCACGTTATTTGCAAAAAAATGATCTATTAACGATGCTCTCTTATACTTGTCGTACACCAAATACTTATCAAGATCCATTTCTTTCACTCTTATTAAATCGCTATGTATATTATGAAGTTGGGAATCATCGTCATTTATAAGAAACATTTTTCCCAAATTATCTTTAAGTTTTTTATGATAGGATTCATATCTTCTTGTCAAAACGTCAAGCAGATTATGATGAAACTTAAAAACGTCCCATTCAAAGATTGACCCTCCGTTTGAAGGCGACACATAGATATTTTGCGTCCTGCTTTCATACAAATATTCTTCACGCGAATCGCAGTTAAAGTCAAAAACGTTCCAAGACGCCCTTCTAAGCATAGTTGTATTATAAAATTCCTCTGCCTTTAACAACATGCTGTAAACAGCGTTTCTTAAATGAGGCAAATACAAACCACCAAAAACTCCATGCCAATAAGCACAATTACACTGCCCTGCATACAAGTCATGCATAGCCTTTTCGCTATGGTGCTTATTATGTTCCACACATTTTTCAATTTTCTCACTCACGTAAATCATTTTTTTATGCAGGTTATTTGCTTCTTCATATTTCGTCAAAAAATTTCTCCAGAAGCCACCGTGCAGGAATCTCTTTACTTCATTGTCACATTTATATTTTTCCAAAACATTTTCAAAAGATTGTTGTGCTCCAACAGGCAAAGTCCATTCTGCCATTTCATCATACGAAGAACATGGCAAATATACTCTGCCCGAAGACTTTTTTGTCTTTAAAATTTCTGAAAATGTTGTCATCTCAACAATATCAGAGTTTTCTTCTAAAACCGTCAAAAATTTTTCGAGCCATTCATTTTCATAAACATGTTTGTATGTTGTCGGCCACATCCCGAACTTTTCTCCATCATCAGCCATAACTACAACAGGATCTGTCCCCGGATTTTCTTTCACAAGTTTCTTGAAATATTCTAGTATATCTTCAACTATTCCAAAAGGAACTAAATATCTCATTTTTTTGCTTATCGGGAAAATATTAAGATTATATCCTTCATCTTCAGTAGTATAATAGCCAGTTAACATTTCTGCGTCCATCCCTGCTGCAACAAAATGAGAATCGTCTAATACGGTGTATTCACCACCAGTCTCAGACAAGATTTTTGCCATGCCCGGTTCCCATACTCTTTCAGCAAGCCAAATTCCTTTGGCTTCTTTACAATCAAAAGTTTTTTTTATGTACTTGGTAAGCCTATTTATTTGCCCTAACTTATCTCTGTTGGGAATTGAAGCCATCAACGGCTCATAATATCCTCCTGACAATATTTCAAGATTTCCGATATGCACAAGTTTTTTTACATTTTTTATATAATCAGGGTGTTCCTTCTCAAAATATTCCCAAATCATTCCGCTGGCATGCATATTCCATTTTATCTTTGAATGGTTTAACATAATATCCATAAAAGGCTTATATGCCATGCGATAAGCCTTCTCAAAAACCCAACCAAAATTCCCAATAGGCTGATGATTGTGAGTACAAAAAATAAACTTAACTTTGCTCATTTGTCTGCCTCACAAACGGTCTGATGTTCTTTTTTTAATATATGCATAATATCTTTTTTTTCATCATCTGGGAGAACTCTGCCTTCTATTTCAATCCCACTAGAGTATATTTGCTTTAAACTCTCAAATTCTTCACTATTCACACATATATTCTTCAGCAGCTGTTTTTTGCCTGATATAAAATGCATTCCACCAATATTTAAAGATTTGATTTTTAAACCTCTTTCCAACATATACACAATATCTGATGGCTGAGTAACTAGAACCATAATTTTTTCTTTGTCATAGTCTCCATTAAGTAATGAAGCTGTAGCATCTTTAAGAATCTTCACATCAAGCTTTATAAAACTTGGCAAAGCCATCCCCATAAGAATCTGCTGTGTTTTATCGTTTGCAGCTGAATCCGAAACAACTAAAACAGTATCTACATCAAGACTTTTAAGCCAACCTTGCACTATTTGACCGTGTATTAATCTGTCATCAATTCTGATCAAAACTATGGACATTATGGTTTCCCTCTATATAATTGACATGGAAGACTCTTCTAATATCTTTTTTATATTTACTATACTTTTTTGTCCATTAATCAATACTTTATTAGCAAGTTCAGACAAATTTATATCTGTTTTGCTTAACATCACAGCAGACAGTATCATCGGAAGATTTACTCCTGAGATAACTTCAAATTTTAAATCTGTAACTTTCAAATCTGCACAAGCACGGATAGAAGCGTTGCAAGGAGTACCTCCAAACATATCGACAAGAACTAAAACACCGTCTTTATCACTTACGTCTCTTATAAGACTTAAAATATGTAAACGCATCTGTTCCAAATTGTCGTTTAACCCAAGCGCAACAAAATAAAGATTAGGTTTCTTACCAGATATAGCCACAGTAGCATCTACCAGCTCAGAAGCTAGATCGCAATGAGCTGCCACAATAATCTTAATCATCTGCCCTTCTTATAAGTTTCAGATATTAATTTTCCATTATTACAACCTCTCAGAATGTCTCTGTGGCTAAGCTTCACTTTGTATTTTCTGCTTTTCAAAAAAGTAGCTAGCTTTTCAGCTGTAAAAACAGATCTGTGGCGTCCACCAGTACATCCTATTGCAATAGTTAGATAACTCTTCCCTTCATTTATGTAACCCGGGAGAGTGCTTTCAATAAGTTTTGAAAATTCTTTAAAAAATGCTTTAAACTCCTTATGTTTTTCTATATATTTTTGAACAGATTTGTTGCGACCTGTTTTATACTTTAATTCGTGGACATAATTAGGATTCGTTATAAAACGCACATCGTAAACTATATCCGCGTCGTTTGGAACACCGTATTTATAGCCGAAAGATACGACTGAAATGTTTAAATATCGTTTTTCAAATTGCTGAATATCGACAAGAACTGAAATTACTTTTTTCAACTCTCCTATTGTAAGATTTGAAGTGTCAATAACTTCGTCGGCAACGCTAAAAATATTATCTAGTATTTTTTTTTCCTGCTTTATTCCCTCACAAACCGATTTGCCGCTAGGGTGGTGGTGGCGAGTTTCCGAATAACGTCTTAAAATAATATCATCGGAAGCTGTAAAAAAAATAATTTTATAACTGATTTTTTTATTTTTTAGAACTGCAAGAAAATTTTTGAATCCTGAAAGATGTTCTCCGGCTCGGGAGTCTATGCCTATTGCGATGTTTTTATATTTTTTGGAATCCTTTACGCATATGTCTATAAAATCAACAATCATCTGAACAGGCATATTATCAACACAAACAAACCCAAAATCTTCAAAAATTTTGAGCGCCTGGCTCTTGCCTGCTCCCGACATACCTGAAATTATATATAATTTAGTCATTGACTATTGATTGCTTAGTTCTTGACGCAATTTAGAGTCTAATGCTTTAGCGGCAAAATGCCCTTTGTTTTTTAGCCTTTGATTTAAACTTGCCATCTCAATAAGAATGGCAATATTTCTACCTGGGGCAATAGGAATTGTAATCTCAGGAACCTCAACACCTAAATACTCTACATAATAATCGTCAACCCCAATTCTATCATACTTTTTAAGTTGGTCCCACTCTTCAAGTTTTATAACTAGCTCCATTTTGGACTCATATAAAATATTTCCTACACCAAAAAGTTCTTTAATGTCTATAATTCCTATACCTCTTACTTCTATAAAATGCCTTGTAATATCTAAACCGCTTCCTGTTAAAAATTTTCCCGAAGAAAGTTTCTTTATATTAACTATATCGTCAGCAATAAATTTGTGTCCTCTTTTAACAAGTTCAAGTACGCATTCTGATTTTCCTATCCCAGATTTTCCTACAATTAAAACCCCAAGTCCATAAACATTCGCCATAACGCCGTGTATTTTAATTGAAGGCGCAAGCTTATTATCTAAGTAATAATTTAAATCCCTAGCAAAAGAAGAAGACGGTAAAGACGTCTTTAAAAGAGGAACGTCTAAATCAGAAAAAACTTTAAGCATAGCGTCTGTAGGTGCCAAATCTCTAGTTAAAATACAAGCTACAGCTTTTTCATTTGAAAAAATTTTAGTCAACACTTTTATCTGAGAATCATTATCCAAATGACTAAAATATGTATATTCTGTTATACCTATAACCTGTATGCGCTCATATGGAAAATGTTCTAAGAAACCAGCTAAAGCAAGACCAGGTCTGTTTATATCAGGCACAGTAATACACCTACAAATACCACTTTTTCCGGCTAACAGTTTGAATTTGAAAACCTCGCTTTTCTCTTTAATAAGAACACCTACGTCCATAGTCATCAATAAGCATCCTCTTGCTGTATAAGCTTTATTACTTCTTGCGTAGTTTTAGCTTCTTTTATGGCTTGTCTTAAAAATTTATCTTTAAACAATCTTGAGATTCTTGACAAAGCCTTTAAATGTTGTCCAGCAACTTCAACAGGTCCGACTAAAAGGAAAATTATATGAACAGGTTCTCCATCAAGAGAATTAAACTCTATGCCTTTACGAGATATACCAAGAACTCCAATTTGTTCCTGCAAAAGATCAGTTTTACCATGAGGGAGCGCAACGCCCTGTCCGATTCCTGTTGAACCGAGTCTTTCTCTTTCTAAGACAATATTTATTATATCATCGCTGTTTTTAATCTTTTTAGTATTTTTCAAAACTTCAGCCAGTTCTACAATCGCCGACTTCTTATCTGTTGCTTTCAGATCGACAATTATTGCGTCCTGACTTAAAAAATCCATAATCTTCATCTACTTTCTCCTATTTTACATTTCATTGGGCTCTAAAAGAACTACAGAGCCACTGTCATTGCGGTAAAGAACGCTTACTTTGTCGTTCAGTCCGTCTTTAAACATATATACTTTATAACCTAGATTGTCCATCTCGTTGATTGCTTCTTCAACCGTAACAGGTTGTAAATCAAAGCGTTTTATTTCTGAAATTTTTGTTCTTGAATCTTCCATAGTATCATAAGAAAATGCTTCTTCAATATTGCGTTTCTTATCTTTTAAAATTGCTAGTTTGTTTTTTCTATGAACTTTTTTTGATATGTCTTTTTGTTTTCTGAGTTGTTTTTCAAGTTTGTCTGAGGCGAAATCTATTGAAGTATATAAGTTTGTTGATTCTTCTTTTGATCTGAAAGAAATTTTTCCGGAGTGTAAAATTATTTCAGTTATCTGTCTGTTTTTTTCAACCGATAAAATAACATGGACAAAAACGTCAATTGTATTGAAAAATTTTTCATATTTTGTAATTTTTCTTCGCACGTAAGAGTCTATGGAATCTGTCAGTTTAAGATGTCTCGCCGTTATGTTAATCTGCATTCCTCTCTCCTTTACAATACTATTTAATATACAAAATTTATATACGTTTGTTAAATCATCAAGAAAATTCAACAAATTTCTATTTTTATCTACATCTTGAAATTATCACCAAGATACACTTTCTTTGCCTTAGGATTCTCCAATAGTTCTTTGGCACTTCCTTCAAGTAAAATTTTTCCTTCATAAATAATGTAAGCTCTGTCAATAATTTCAAGAGTTTCTCTTACGTTGTGATCTGTTATTAAAATTCCCAATCCTCTGTCTCTAAGACTTCTTATAATTTTTTGTATATCATCAACCGTAATTGGATCAATTCCTACAAAAGGTTCGTCCAAAAGTAAAAATTTAGGATTGATTACCAGAGCCCTTGCAATTTCAAGTCTTCTTTTTTCGCCGCCTGAAAGGGTAACGCTCATCTGTTTCCTGAGCCTTGTAAGACCAAAATCTTCAAGCAACGAGTCAACTTTTTCCTGTTGCTCACTTCTTGAAACAGTAAGCATTTGAGCAACAGCCATTAAATTGTCTTCTACACTCAAACCGCGAAAGATTGATGACTCTTGAGCAAGATAGCTGACTCCTGAGCGCGATCTTTGATACATAGTCCAATCAGTAATCTCGTTGTCTCCTAAATAAACGCTTCCATCATATGGTTTAACAAGACCGACAGTCATATAAAAAGTTGTGGTTTTTCCGGCTCCGTTAGGACCAAGCAAACCTACAATCTCGCCTTGTCTAATGCTTATGCTTATGCCGTTTACAACCATTCTGTGCTTATATTTTTTAAATAATTCTTCAGTTCTTAGTATCATTTATTGTATCTTCCATTTCTATTTTGCCTTTAACGTCTCCTTCCATAAACATTTTTTTTACATCCTTATTATTGTAAAAAATTATTTTATTAGCTTCATAAAATTGTTTTCTGCCTTCATATCTAACTTCGGCAACAGGTCTTTTTTTATCTTTCTTAAATACTGCCCCGGATGTCTTTTGATCAAACGTGGCATTATCGGAGCGGATAGTACCTGAAGATGTAACAACAAACACGTCGCCGTATGTTTTTATGTTTTCACCGTTCTTATCAAATTGCATCTCTTCCGCCCATATTATAACAGGCATTGACGAACCTTTGACAAAATATTTTACTGAAGTCTTTTTCCCCTTACCCCAAAGCTTACCTTTTCCTGTATTTGTATTATATTTGGCAAAACTTCCCGACGCTTCAACTCTCTCACCGTTTGTAAATTTTGACACAATTTTTACATTTCCAGAAGCCAAAAACTCTGAATGTTTTTTATCAAAAGATGTTCTGTCAGCAATTATTTCCGTATTTTTATTGTCAAACGTTTTAGATTCAAATATTGAATCCTGAGCGCAAGAAACCATTGTGCTAAAAAAAACAACAGATAACGAAACAACAAAATCAATCAAGAACCGTTCGCTGATTCTTAATAGTAACTGTTTCAAGTTTAGTATCTGCATCAAACCTCGTTCCGTATATCGTCTGTCCAGGCTTTTTAATTTTAACATTGTTATCGCTATAAATTAAATTCTTTTTTGCATTGTACATTAAATCCGTAGTTTGCAAATGCTCATTATTTGCTGTGTCAATAACACATTTGCCTATTCCTTCAACATCATATGTTTCCAAATTTATATCAGCGCTTTCTGTAATAAGCGTAGAAACATAACTGCCCTTATCATAAAACTTTACTATGGGAAACTTTAAATGAGCAATACTCCCCTTTTCATCTATAACAGCCGATTCTGCTTCTATTATCATTTTTAGTTTTCCATCTTTGGTTTGAGTTATAGTAAATTTCTCTATAGTACGCTCGGACATTGGTGGCATTTCTTCAATAACAATTTTTTCTGATTTACATCCTCCTAAAAACAAAAAAATAGAAAAAAAACCAGAGATGCATAAAATAAATCTTTTTTTATAAAAATTCATGCTTTATCCTTCACTTCTTCAGGCTTTGTTTTCCATCTGTCATGAAACCAAACCCATTGCTCAGGATACCGCTTTATATGCTCTTCCAAAATAGATGTGATATCTTGCGTAAGTTTTTCAACATCTTTTTTAAAATCGTCTGTTTTTGTAAAGCTTATCGGACCATTAACCACAGTTTTGTGTTTGTATTCGTCTATTCTTTGATCAAACGCTACATAAACATCTGCGTCAGTCTTTAAAGCTAAAACAGCAAGCCCCGAAGGCGTCCACGCTCTTTGACCGAAAAAATTAACAAAAACTCCCGCGACATCTACATCTTGATCTATAAGCATCGCTATAGTTTCGCCTCTTTTTAAAGTTCTTAAAAGCTTAATTCCAGAATCTGGAGCTTCTCTTAATATAACTTTTATATTCTTGCTCTTCCTGTATTTGACAAGCATGTCGTTAAGATCGTAAATATAAATTTTCTTTGCTACGACGTTTACGGGAATACCCATTTCCGCCATTATAGCAGCAGTTATTTCCCAGTTACCCGTATGGGCGCTTGCAAAAAGTATCCCTTTGCCATTTTTCAAGCTTTCTTGTATATGATCAAGTTTTTCAACAAAAGCTATATTTCTCATGAATTTAGAATTCATACGAGGGAAATTTGCAATCTCAAAAAAATTCCTCACTTCAAGAGAAAATATTTTTTTACCATTCTTTTTATATCTTCATTAGATTTTTCAGGAAAACATTTTTTTAAATTCTTTCTAGCGCTTCTCGCTCCATCTATAGCAACATAATAAGCTATCCTGCCAAAGAAAGAGCTAAGAAAACCAACTGAAAATTTATAAGGCAAAATTAAAACTAACTTTGAAAAAACATATGCGCCGTAATAATATATTCTTCTGCGAATTTTTTTAAAATCTAGCATTCGTACCTTTCCAAAACTTTTTTCCACTCGCCTAAAGCCTTCATTATAATCTCTATCATCTCTCTAACAACTCCATAACCACCGTTAAGATCTGAGACAAAGCTCGCAGCTTCTTTCACATCAGTACAAGCATCAGAGGGACACAACGAAAGACCTACGGATTTTAAGACAGGAATATCAACAATATCGTCCCCTATGTATGCTATTTGTGACAAGTCTAAATTTTCTTTTTCTGCTATTCTTACAAGAGCTTCTTTTTTGCTCATACAATTTTGAATCAAATAATCTATCTTTATCTCAGCTGCACGAGTTTCAACTTGAACTGATCCTCTTCCTGTAATCCATGCAGTTTTGATTCTTGGAGACGTTTTTGACAATAAATTATATCCCATGCCGTCTTTAACGTTCCATATTTTAACCTCATCTCCATTATTAAAAATAATTATCTCGCCACGCGTTAAAACGCCGTCCACATCACAAGCAAGAAGTTTGATATTCTTGGCTTTTTCCAAAATTTCACTATTATTCATTATTCTGTCGCAACCTTGTTTGAGTTTTCGCCGTTAAGCCACGGAGTAATTTCGGGGTTTATTTGTCTCATATAAGGCTTTAAAACTATATTTAAGGTAAAAAAAAGAACTGTTAAAACTCCAAGAACAATTGCAAAAGCTTTTAAATACCACTCATAAGAAGGTTTCCATAAAACATCTTTCTCTCTTTTAACTTCAGTCGAGTTTTCATGTTTCATTTTACTACCTTGTCTATAGCTTTGATATGCTTTAGAAACTGCTTAAAGTTTTTTAATTCCAAACTATTTGCTCCATCAGAAAGAGCTTTATCGGGATTATCGTGAACTTCTAAAAATAACGCAGCAATGCCTACTGCCACAGCCGCTTTTGCAAGAGGAAAAACAAATTCTCTATTGCCACCGCTGAAAATTCCTCGTCCTCCAGGGAGCTGAACGCTGTGAGTAGCATCAAAAACAACAGGGTATCCGGTTTTCTTCATTATTTCTAAACCTCTAAAATCAACTATTAAGTTGTGATAACCAAAAGAAGCGCCTCGTTCCGTCAAAGTCAGTTTATTATTGCCAAAACTTTCAGCTTTTTTAATAACATTAGTCATATCTTCAGGAGCTAAAAATTGTCCTTTTTTTATATTGATAGGTTTTCCAGTAAGAGCGCATGCTTTTATCAAATCTGTCTGACGGGACAAAAATGCGGGAATCTGCAAAAAATCCACAACTTCCGCGGCTATATGCGCTTGGCTTTCATTATGAACGTCGGTAATTACAGGCACTTTTAACTGTTCTCTTATCCTACCTAAAATCTTCAAACCTTCTTCTACGCCGGGTCCTCTAAAAGAGCTAAAGGAAGAGCGATTAGCTTTGTCGTAAGAAGCTTTAAAAATAAAAGAAATTTTTAATTCCGACGTTATCTTTTTTAAACTTGCCGCTAAAGTTAAAGCGTGTTTTTCACTTTCAATAACACAAGGTCCTGCTATTACGGTAAAAGGCTTATTATTTGCTAAAGTAACATTTTTGCCTATTCTTATTCGTTTTATACGCATACATTTTTCCTTACTGCAAATATTTTTTAACTTTCGCAATATCTGTAGGAGTGTCCACTCCTACAGAATCTTTCTTGGACACTACAATTTTGATTTTTTTGCCGTTTTCAAGAGACCTCAACTGCTCAAGACTTTCGGCTCTTTCTAAAAGAGTGTTCTTAGTCTTAGAAAAATCTAGCAAGAACTTTCTTTTGTATCCGTATATCCCCATGTGCTTGTAGTATTTTATCTTCGAACCGTCTCTATTAAACGGGATCGCAAACCTTGAAAAGTACAAAGCATACATATCCTTATCAAAAACAACTTTTACAACATTAGGGTTATTTATTGAATCAACATCTTTTATTGGAAAAGCCGCAGTTATATACTCAATGGTAGTATCTTTTTTAAGCGACTTTATAATCTCGTCTATGAGCACTGGATCTATTAAAGGTTCATCGCCTTGAACATTAATAAAAATTCCAAATCTTTTTAAAAACTTTGACGCAACAAAAGCAATTCTATCTGTACCGCTTTTGCAAGCTTTAGGAGTCATAAAAACATCAATCTTAAGACTTTTTACAAAATCATAAATTCTTTTGTCATCCGTAGCAACTGCAATATAATCAACTTTTTTACATTTTTTTACTTGCTCAACAGTATGCTCAATAAGAGGCTTTCCTTTTATTACAGCTAACGGTTTGCCTGGAAACCTACTTGAACTGTATCTTGAGGGAATAATTACCGCTGTTTTCATTTGTTATAAAAATCCTTAACGACTTCTTCAAGTTCTTGAGGATTTGTAGTCGCTGTACCAAGTTTGCCGACCACTATTCCTGCAGCGAAGTTTGCAATTTCAGCTGCGCTTAGCAAGTCTGCTTTAGCAGCCAAAGCCAATGTCATAGTGGAAATAACTGTATCGCCAGCTCCAGTAACGTCATAAACTTCTTTTGCTCTTGTGGGAATATTTGTAATTTTATTATTAGGCTCTATAAGAGTCATTCCTTTTTCGCCGCGCGTGATAACGACTGAATTTGACCCTAAAATCTTCAAAATTTTCTTGCCTAAAACCGCTATATCTTCGTCAGTTTTTATATTTTTTAATCCCATACCTTCTATAGCTTCTTTTTCATTTGGAGTCATTGTTGTGATTTTTTTGTATTTTTTGAAGTGATCTATTTTAGGATCCACTGTGACAGGAATTTTGTATTTTCTTGCAAGAGCAATTGTTTTTTTAAGAACAGTCGGACTTACTACACCTTTACCGTAATCAGAAATTATAACTGCATTTGCTTTCGCAATAGCCTCTTCTGTGTTTTTTATAATTTTCAGTTCTGTAGAACGCTCAAAAATATCCTTTATTTCTTTATCTACCCTAACTACTTGCTGACTTGCAGCAATAATTCTTGTTTTTATAATCGTCGGACGATGAGCATTATAAACTAAATAATCGTAATTTATATTTTTTTCCGAAAACATTTCTATTAAAGTTTTTCCTGTAATATCCTCTCCAATCACACTAACTATAAAAGCTTTGCCGCCTAATGCCGTTATGTTGTTTGCTACGTTTGCCGCACCACCAAGAACTTCGGTCTCTTTTGTAACCTCAACAACAGGAACCGGAGCCTCAGGGGAAATTCTTATAACCTTTCCCCATATAAACTTATCTACCATAGTATCACCTACAACCAAAACTGTTTGTTTTTTAAATAAAGAAATCAATTTTAATAATTCCACCGCTTGCTCCGAGTTAATAAAGTTGTCAACGTTTACTTACAAATAAGATTTATTTTTTAGATAAGAACAGTAATCTTTAACAGAATCTTCCAACTCCATGAAAGGTTTGTTGTATCCAGCTTTTCTCAAATTATCCATTTTCGCTTCGGTAAAATATTGATACTTAGCCCTTAAATAATCCGGCATGTCTATATACTCAATATTTTCTTTTTTACCAATCGCTGTGAACATTGATTTTGCAACATCGCTCCATGTTCTTGACTTTCCTGTGCCTAAATTAAATATGCCGGTCTTTGAAGGATTTTGAAATAAAAAGTACATTGTATCTACAACGTCTTTTATATAGACAAAATCCCTACGTTGTCCACCATCAGGATAGTTTTCATTGTAGGACTTAAACAATTTTATCAGCCCCTTTTGAGATACATCATCATAATTCTTACATATTACGCTTCTCATGTCGCCCTTGTGGTACTCGTTAGGACCAAAAACATTAAAGAATTTTATCCCAGCAGTTTTATTTATATACTTATTGTTTAAGAGCCACAAATCAAACATATGTTTTGAGTACCCATACATATTAAGAGGCGATAGACTTTTTATTTTTGCCAAATCGTCGTCATAACCCAGCTCGCCATTACCGTAAGTAGCAGCAGATGACGCATAAATAAACGGTATGTCCAGCTCAAAAGCCCACAAAGCTAGAACTTTAGAATATTCGTAATTATTTTTTATGTAGTAGTTTGCGGCGGTTAAAGTTGTGGAGCTGCATGCCCCAAGATGTACTATTACCTGAGGTTTTGGGACTTGTCTGCTAATTACAGCGTTGAAAAAATCATTTTTTTGTATATAATCGTAATAACTTTTACCTACTAAATTCTTCCATTTCTCATCTTTGTCCAAATGATCTACAACCAAAACGTCTTTTATTCCTTCCTGATTTAATTTCCAAAGAAAACAGCTGCCGATAAATCCTGCTCCACCAGTTAAGATTATCATTATACCCTCTTGCGTTTTAGACAGATCACGAAAGTATATTCTATAAAAAGATACTTTTTTATGTCAATTTATAAATTCGCCTTTGTTATTAAAAAATAGTTCAAAACTTAAAATTTGCTCCCAAATTTATATTTGTGTTGGTTTTAGCGCCTGTCTTTGAAGTCATACCTGCATTTACAGCTATTGAGTCTGTGATTTGTACAAAACAACCATAACCGTAATCAAAATATCCCGGTTTTGTAGAAACTTCAGAAAGTTCAACGTTACCGGCTTTTGTGTCAACATGGTTATTTACGTTATACATATAAGACATTTTAACATATATGTTCCAATTGTTCTTATTGTAAATAAAATTTATTCCAGGAGCTACATTTAACCCTTTTAAATAACCTGAGTTCATATTAATCTGTCCATAGTCTGAGTTCCACTTACTATTTCCATAAAGATTAAAAGAAGTTAAAAAGTTCGGCTGTAAAGTTATATCTATACTTTGAGTAAAGTTTACGTCAAAATTATAAGCGCATTTCGCCGCAATGCCGAAAAACCAGTTACTCAAAGAATCTTTTTTACCTTCCATAGACATATTATTTTCATAGCCACCACCATACAAAAGTCCTGACCCAATGAATTTATCTTTAGTAAACGTCCCGATGGCTCCACCATGCAATCCTGTTTGATTCATACTAACGTCTGAATACTTTTGATTTCCTCCGGTATATGCCGCATACACTGTAGGCATAAATTTCCAGTCCTTATTTAAATTTAAAACCACTAAGTCAAGACCACTTATTAAACCATATATTTCGCTCTTTACATCAATGCCTTTAGTCAGTTCCATATCTTCATAACCGCCATATGTTTTAAACCATAAATTCTCTCCGCTATCATCTTCCAAAAGCTTATTTCTGTCTAAGAATATATGGTCAAATAGAGTGTTGTTAGCCATAAGCTGATTATTAAGCACTACAAGTTTAGCAACCGAATCCCTATAAATAAGTTTATTAACTTGATCAAAATCTAGAGCAAGCTTGTATTTACCATCGCCCAAAGATGAAAAATTGTATAAGCCAATGGCGGTATTTACTTTATCTTTACCGACAACAAAAGAAACGTTAGAATCTATTCCGCTTTCTGTACTAAAAACTTGCACTATAACCTCGCTGTCTTCAGGAGAACCATCTATAAGATTGAAATCAAATACTTCAACGATGCCTCCCGGTATTCCATTTATACTTTTAATTCTACCACCAAAATTATAGTTGTCAGATTCTTTTGTTTTAGCATTTATATCTATATAAAAAATCGCCTCTGTCCCAACATTGAAATCACCAGAAAATCTATTGTTTAGAATCTTTCCAGATTTGGAATCAATTAAAGAATAACCGTCCATTGTAAGGTTATCTCCGGTTATTGCATCACCTCTTTGTTTTATTGAAGACAAATTATTTATGGTTATATCTCCTCCACCTATGAAACCTGAAGCGTCAATAAGAAACTCAGATCCGTTGGTTACCAGCAAACGACCTCCTGTTTGTTTATATACACTTCCGCTTGAATTTTTGATACCGTCTAACACCAAATTACCTTTATCAAAACTTATTACTCCTTTCCATATATCTACTCCACCGCTGATATATAAATTAACACTATCAGCGTGAATATTAAGTTCGCTGCCTTCGTCTATTATTACCACACTCTCTGAAGATATGCTATCTAAATTATTATTTAAAGATAAGAATGATCCTGTTCCAGAGATTTGCAATACGGCATTATTAATATTTAGAACCGAAGACGAGCTTTTCGCAGCATGATCATTTGCATACCAATTTAAAAATCCTCCTGTAATTGTGCTGGTACCGCCAAAAAATTTACCATAGACATTTGTGTTACCATCTGTTTGCATAAAACTGCCGGCATATCTTGAATTATCAGTATTTATGCCTAACGTTAAGTCTCCCTGGTTACTTTTTATTATATTAGCGGCACTGTTATTTCCAGATATTCCTCCGGTTATGTTTACATTTCCTGCTTGCCCATCTACAGTAATAGTTCCATCATTATAGATATCATTTACTTGCCCTCCTGCAGAATTATTTACGAATAATATATCCGAGGATAATCCAGAAGTTAATTCTATTTGACCTTTAACATCATTATATATGGCTCCACCGGCTGTACCGGCAGAGTTACTTGAAAACAAGACAGTTCCTAAAACATTGCCTCCTATAGAAATTGAACCCGAGCTGTTATATATAGCTCCACCACTTGAAACTGCAGTATTACTATCAAATTTAGCTATGGATATGGACATATCTCCATTTTTATGGCTAACAGCACCTCCGTTTGTGCCGGCAGAATTTCCTATAAAGTAAATGTTACTAAAAGTAACAACTCCGCTATCTTGGAACACTGCTCCACCACTATATGCAGCACTACTGTTTTTAATAATAGCATCTATAATACTTGCAGTAGATCCGTTTACTATTCTCAAAACAGCTCCATTACCTGCTTCACCACCATCATCACTAGCTAAAGTATAAGCATCTTGAACAGTCAAACCTGTTAAATCAAATACAGCAGTTGTGTCTCCCCAAATTTTAAACAGAGAGCCTGATAAACTAGAACTATTTTTTCCTGAAAGGATAGATGTATATTTGTCATGTCCAAATACCGAGAATGTACCACTTGCCATTTGATGTAAAGTTTCGCCATTGAGATACGTTGTGTTAGCGGATATTTGAAATGATCTTGCTCCTGAAACAGACATATTATTTATATTTACCATATCTAATGTAATATCTGTAGAAATAACAAAGCTGCTAAAGTAAATGCCAAAGCGATCAGGTGTAGTAGTTATTATATACGCAAAATTTGTATTGGCGGAATATTGTTCAATTATTTGATTTTGAAATTTAAGAGATCCACCATTTTGATATGTCAAAACAGTTACAGTAGAACCAATAGTAGGATCATCCATAAAATAGATTTTGTCAATTCCTATTTCAGATCCCGGCGTAGTTGGACTAGACACATACAAAGTATCAGAAGTCAGATTTCCAGTTGCGCTGTTAGCTATCTTAAACCTCAAAGAGGCATTGACAACGTCTAAACTGTCAAAAGTATATGTGGATAGAGTCGTAGAAGAAGCAACTAAATCTATTACTGAATTAGTAAAAGAATATATAGTATTTCCTGAGTAATCTGTTTCTTTCAATCCTACTATACTATTATTAAAATTTATTGTGTTTCTATTGCCATTATCTATCTTGGAGAGACTATAGTTTGCTGGAACAAAACTATCTCCCGCTCCAGGTATTCCACTCCAAAAATTAGCAATAGAATTACTACCTTTAAAATTTAATCCTATTCCATTTGTACTACCTGGAAAGACATTCGTAAGCTCCAAATTTCTTGTCCAATGGTTTAACGTAGCTCCGTCATGTAGATTTACATTGTAAGTAATGTAACTTTCTGTAGAACATACTTTTAGAATACCACTATATATATCGTTGATCCCGCCAAACATTATTCCTTCGCACTGCGTTTCTCCACCGTTCTGATTAAACTGTCCTTTAAAGTTGGAGTTGTCGCTTGTATTTTCAAGATATATCATTCCGTTGTTACTTTTAGATATTGTCCCATTTCCTGCTATTCCTCCGCCAAAATAAATTTTTCCAAAGTTTCCGTTAATATATAAAGATGATCCTGTAGCGGCAAATATATCGCTTCCTTGAGAAGCGCTGTTTCCTAAAAAAGTTATATCTCCAGTTGCTTCTGAAGTTAAATAAATGTCACCCTTAGCGTTGTATATTGCACCCCCCAAAGACGACGCCTTATTGTTTTGAAAAACAGAGCTGCTTAGTATATATAAATCCAAATCTGAATAATTGTAAATAGCGCCACCGTTTGAACCCGCATTATTACCATTCCAACTGCCAGATAAATACATAGTGCCTGTGGACTGTCCTTTGCTTATATAATTATAAATGGCTCCGCCTGAATCGGACGCCCTGTTGCCGTTAAATGTAGCGCTAATAGTATAAACATTTGTTCCGCCATACGGAGAATTTCCATTCTTACCAAGAGAGCTATAGATAGCACCACCGCAACTTGAAGCTTGATTTGTAGTAAAAGTTCCGGAAATATTAAATGCATTACCAGCGTTTCCACCTTCAGCTTCATTAGAAATTGCTCCGCCGTTTATAGCAGAATTATTTACAAACTGTCCGAACTCCATAAATGTATTTACCCCATTATTAGCGTTGGAAACAAAGTTTGCAATAGCTCCGCCATTGCCTGCAGAAGCAGAATTATTTGAAAAAAGATTATTTCCAATAATTGTGTATGAGCTTATTACATTTCTACCGCCAATAACGTAATTACAAACAGCTCCTCCGTTGCCTGCAGAAGCTCTGTTTTGGCTGAACGTTCCGGTTGTAATACTAAAAGAAATAGGGTTTTGAGAATTGTTTGAAGCCATATATATAGCTCCGCCAGCTAAAGCAGAATTATTGGTAAAAACAGAATTATTTAAATAAAAAAAATTGTTAGGAAGTTGACTCTGAGTCTGAATATGGAGATAAACAGCTCCTCCATTAGAACCTGAGGTGTTTCCTATAAAAGTCAATAAGTCAAGTTGAAAGTTATGCGAACCAACCCCATCTCCACTCAATTCTAAGGTACCATTTGACGCTTGAGAAAATGTCAGTGAGGATAAAGAAACACCAAGACCGTCGTCCCAATTTGGAACAAATCTTAAAATGTTTAAATTTACGGTAAGCCTTTCAGCTCCTGAAGATCCAAAAATAGAAATTGTAGCAGTCCTTTGATTAACAGGATCAAGGGTTATATCATTTTGAACTTTTATGGTATTTATACCACTATTATTGAATTTTTGAGAAAAATCTGAAGAATTAGAAACATTAACCGCATAAGTATTACTGTAGAAAGTTAGACTCAAAAGCACACCAACAATGTACAATTTTGTTTTCATAAAAAACCTCTTTGGGATTTTAATTATGACTAACTTCTACAATGTTATTTTCAACGCTTTTATGTTGTGTGTTTAGGCTTTTTAAATATGGATAGGATTTAGCTTAAAATAATGTACGTTGGTTGATGATATAATTTTTGATAAAATATATCAATATGGCAAAATGTATTTATTCTATACTAGATAAAGCGGTCAGCACGTATAATTTAGATAAAAGCGAAATACTCTATCTTTTAAAAACAGAAGAAAATGATAAAATTTTTTCGGCAGCAGACAAAGTAAGGAAAAAACATGTCGGCGATAAAGTACATTTGCGCGCTTTAATAGAATTTTCAAATTACTGTAAACAAAATTGTTTATATTGCGGTCTTAGAAGAGACAACGCAAAAATAGCAAGATACCGTTTAGAGACTCAAGAAATAATAAATTTGGCAAATAAAGCTGCAGAGTACGGCTACAAAACGATTGTTTTGCAGTCAGGCGAAGATTTGTACTACACCATAAATAAAATGTCAAAAATAATTTCTGAAATAAAGAAATTTGATGTTGCCGTCACTTTAAGCATAGGCGAGAAAACTTTTGAAGAATACAAAGCATACCGCGAAGCCGGAGCAGACAGATACTTGTTGCGAATAGAAACAACAGACGAAGCGCTGTATGACAAACTTGATCCCGGAATGAGTTTAAAAAATAGAACGCGGTGTTTAGAGGACATAAAAAGATTAGGTTATGAAGTAGGCTCAGGCATAATGGTTGGTCTTCCCGGACAAACGATAGAAAGCATAGCCAAAGACATAATTTATCTTAAGTCTATACCTGTTGATATGGCTGGGATTGGTCCTTTTATTTACCATCCAGATACCCCTATTGAAAAAATAGAAGGCAATTTTTTTGAATTGGCGCTCAAAGTTATGGCAATATTGCGTTTGCTTATGCCTGATATAAATATTCCCGCTACGACTGCGATGGAAACTTTAAATCCTAACGGACGGTTAATAGCGTTGCAATGCGGGGCAAACGTAGTTATGCCAAACGCTACGGAAACAGCATATAGAAAGCATTATGAAATTTATCCCGGCAAAATTTGCATGGGCGATTCACCAAAACATTGTAGGTTTTGTATAGAAAACAAAATTAAATCTATAAATAGAAATGTGGCTGAAAGTAAAGGCTATCATAGATCAAATAGTTGACCTCTGATAGAAAAATACGAAAAGGACGCAAAAATGAAGATACTCGTAGGGTTAAGCGGCGGAGTTGACTCGGCTATAACTGCATATTTATTAAAAGAACAAGGGTATGAAGTAATCGGCGCAATGATGTCTATATGGGACGATTCTATTCCCGCTCCGAAAAATAAAGACGTTGACGCCTGTCTCGGATCTGAAGACAAAGATATTGAGGCTGTGCATAAAACAGCAGATTTCCTTAAAATACCCGTACATATTTTGGACTGTAGAGAAGAATACAAAAAAGTCGTTATTGAAAACTTTAGAAATGAGTACAAAGAAGGACGCACGCCAAATCCTTGCGTGTGGTGCAATGCTTATATTAAGTTTGGCGTCCTTCCATTAACGGCAAGAAAAAACGGAATAATATTTAATAAATTTGCTACCGGACATTATGCAAATGTCATATTCAACAATTCTTTAAATATGTATCAGTTATGCAAGGCAAAAGACGCCGGCAAAGATCAGACTTATTTTCTATACAGACTCAATCAAAAGATTCTTTCTGAAACGATTTTTCCTCTTGGAGAGCTTAAAAAAGAACAGGTCAGAGAAATAGCAAAAAAAATACAAATCCCAGTGGCAGAAAAACCGGACAGTCAAGATTTTTATTGCGGCGACTACAATGACATATTGCAATTTCCGTCAAATCCGGGAGACATTATGGACAAAACTGGAAAAGTTTTAGGCAAGCACACTGGAATATGGAATTATACTATAGGCAAACGCAAAGGTTTGGGGCTTTCAGGCGGAACAAAAGAGCCTTTATATGTTATAAATATTTTGGCTAAACAAAATGTTGTGATTGTTGGAACTAAAGAAGACTTATATTCTTCATCGCTTACAACAAGAAAAGTAACATGGGGTTCAATTTCCGTACCGAAAAAGCCTATTGAAGCAAGTGTAAAAATACGCCAACAACATACGGCTGCAAAGGCTGTTATAACACCCATAGGAAATGACGGAGCTAAAGTGGAATTTGAAGAACCTCAAATGTCAATCACAGCAGGGCAAAGCTCTGTATTTTATAAAGACAATATTGTTCTTGGCGGCGGAATTATTGCTTAATTTAGAACTGGATGCAGAGTTTAAAAATTTTATTTCATTTATATTATACGTATGAAACGTTTCTAAATATCTCTATCCTAAATGAAAAAGATTGCACAAGTAAATTAAAATTACAAGTCCACAAAAAACGTAACGCCCAGTTGGTATAAGCCACTTATTAACTATAACAGATCGCCCACTTTGAATTTCTTTTATAATTCTCTTTGAAGGCACAATCCAAAATACAAAAATACCTGTTATAAGAGCACAGAAAGGAACTAAATGTATTTGCAAAATTTCCATAAGACCATCTATATGCCCATCAGTAAGTATGCTAAAAAATGCAGTTATAATTATAGAAATTAAAATTGAGAGCTTTCTGGATATTTTTAATTTGTTTTGAATAGACTCTATTATTACCTCTAATATGCTTATGAGAGATGTTATAGCTGTAAATAAAACAGCTATAAAGAAGATTATCATACAAAATTGCCCCAATGGTATTGTCTTAAAAATATCAGGTATTGTAATAAACATTAATGAAGGTCCAGAATTTAAATCTTTACCAAAAGAAAATATTGCAGGAATAATTATTAAAGACGCTAAAATTGAAGCGAGAACACTTAAAATAGCAACATTTTTTGCAGAATAAATAATATCTTCGCTTTTTCTCGCGTAAGAACCATACACTATAAGAATAGAGCCTAAAATAGAAAGAGAATAGAAGCTCTGACCTAACGCCAAAATCCATGTTCTAGCATTTAAAAGCATGTGCCATTTTGGAACAAAAAGAAATTCATATCCATTTATAGAGCCTGGAAGCAAAGCAACTCTCATAACCAAAAGACAAAATAATATAAAGAAAGCAGGCATCATAAGTTTGTTTAATTTCTCTATACCTTTTTCAACTCCGCCTATTATTGACACACCAGTTATTGCAAGAGTTAAACCAACCCAGAAAGCTATTCCTTTACCTGAAATCAAATTAAAATATGAAACACTGTTTGTACTAAAAAATGCAGAACCAGTTATTGATCCAACTAAAAAGCGAACAACCCAAGCAACTACCACGCTGTATCCTAAACTAATAACAAAAATTACTATAACAGGTATCCAACCTATAAATTCTCCTGCTTTGTTATGTCCGCCGCTAAGCCTCAAAGCTTTAGTAAAAGCGCCTATAGGTCCTTTTCCTGTGAGTCTTCCAAAAGTTATTTCACCTATAACTGCAATTAAGCCTAAGACAAAAACGCAAATAATGTATGAAATCATGAAAGCTGCACCACCAAGCTCACCAACTCTATATGGAAATAGCCATATATTCCCCATTCCTATGGCAGAACCTGCAGCAGCGAAAATAAAACCCCATCTTGATGAAAAAAGATCTTTTGAAGAATCGGACATTATCGTTCCTTTTAGAAATAATTATCGTTCACAAGAATAAGCAACTTGTACTATGCAATTTCGAATAGTACAAGTTGACTTAATAATATTTATACTCAAAACTAGTTTATAGCCACCATACCTGTTTCTTTAGTACGCACTCTCATAACGCTTCGCAAATCATAACTGAATATCTTGCCATCGCCGGGATTGCCGGTAAAAGCCGCTTCTTGTATAGCTTTTATAGTCTTTTGCTCCCATTCTTCGGAAGACACTATAATTTCAAATTTAATCTTTGGAAGCATAGTAATACTTACTTCCATACCACGAACAAGCTCTTGATAGCCTTTTTGTTTGCCGCAACCCATAACCTGTGAAACAGTAACACCGTTAACTTCTATTTTAGCAAGAGCTTCCTTTATATCTTCTAATTTTTCTTCTCTGACTATGGCTTCAATTTTTATCATAAAATTTTCCTCCACATATTATAACATATACTAATCCAACCCTGTAAACGATGGATACGCACTTTCACCATGTTCGGATATATCTAAACCTATCAATTCTTCTTTTCTTTCAACTCTTAAGGGCATTAATATTTTAACAGCCCATGCACAAAGAAGAGTACCCAAAACAACAATTATAAAAGTTATAAGAATACCTTCAACCTGAGCAAAAAACTGCGCAAATTGACCGTAAATAAGACCTGGTTTACCGCCATTAATTGATGGATTTACAAAAACACCTGTAAGTAATCCGCCCCAAATACCACCTATGCCATGGCATCCAAAAGCATCTAAAGCGTCATCAATTTTAAATACTTTTTTAATAAGAGCTATGCCACAGTAGCAAACAGGACTTACTGTCAATCCTATTATTAAAGCCGCCCATATATCAACAAATCCAGCTGCTGGCGTAATACCAACCAATCCTGCTATAACGCCAGTGCATGCACCAATAAGTGTAGATTTACCAGTCTTAAGCATATCTAACAAAATCCAAATCAACATTCCTGCTGAAGAAGCTACAGCTGTAGTCATAAACGCATGAGCCGCAAGACCATTTGCAGCAAGAGCACTTCCAGAATTAAAACCAAACCAACCAAACAATAAAAGCCCCATTCCCAAAAAAACAAATGGCATACTGTGCATTCTGTACGAACTATGCATATAATCTACTCTCTTGCCAAGCAAAATAGCTAAGATTAAACCAGTAGTTCCTGAGCTTATATGGACAACGTCACCTCCAGCAAAATCTAAAGCTCCTATAGTACCACCGATTATCCCTCCTCCCCAAACCATATGAGCCAAAGGATAATATACAAGAACAGACCACAAAGTTATAAAAAGAAACAACGCTTTAAATCTCATTCTTCCTGCCACAGAACCTGTTATAATAGCCGGCGTTATGAGAGCAAAAGCCATTTGAAATGCGATAAAAGCAAAAGTAGGAATTGAACCGGTAAGAGAATCTGTATTTATGCCAAAAAGACAGAAATTATTTAAAGAGCCTATAAAAAGATTGCCATTTTCGCCAAAAGACAAAGAATAGCCAAGCAAAATGTACAAAACTACTCCCAATCCAATTATAAAAGCGGAATTCATTAAGTTGTTAACCATATTCTTTCTACGCCCCATTCCGCCATAAAAAAATGCCAAACCAGGCGTCATAAGCAGAACTAACGCTGTACAAATAATGATAAATGCTGTGTCTCCTGCACTAAACATCTTCAATCCTCTTTAATGTAAAATACTGAAATAAGCTACTTTTTTAATATTTTACATCTACAATTTTAATTTTTATTAATTTTATTAAGCAAAAATAGTTCAAATACATATTTTTTGTACTTGAACGCTTGAGAATATCAAACCACAAATATAAGAAATATATTAACTCTGAAATATCTTGTCAATAAAATGTAAGGGTTCATAACATATTAGACTTTTGAAGCATTAAGCAACTGATTTAAGAAATTGGCTTGTGAAATCAAAAGGCGTTAGCCAATTTAAACCCTCATGAACTTTTTGCCTATTATACCAAAATAAGTAATCCTCTAAGTCTTCTTTTACATTTTCAATATCTCTTAAGTCGTACTGATACGTATCAAAGAATTGTTCTCTTAATGTTCTGTTGAAACGTTCTATATAAGCGTTGCTTTTTGGACTTCTTGGATAACTCCAATAATGCGTTATGTTTTCCTGCTTTAAGTAATCGTCAAAACTCTTGTAAAATTCAAGCCCGTTGTCTGTCTGAACTCTCTTAATTTTATATCCCAAACGACTTCGCAGCTTACTTTAGCGTTGTCGCTGTTTAGCGTCTTATATTCCCTGGCATAGGCTTGCCGTCCGCATATGTCTATTGCCGTTATAAAATATCGCTTTATTCCATTTTCATTTACGTGATCGCTGTCTATTTGAACTATCTCGCCAGGCTCTTTTGCCTGCAAGTTCTTACGACGTGCTTTTTCTTTAACCGTCTTTTTGATTCCTTTTATTTTCCCGCTCCTTGCATTTAACGATAACTGCTTGCCGCTTTCTATTGTGCCTTCGTCTTTTAGTCGCCTTATTATCCGCCCTATTGCCTATACTGATATCCCCTTAAAGCCATTTTCACAGCAAAATCTATCTAATTCGGGCTTTATACACTCTTTTCTAACTCCTTTATGCTGGTCGCGATATTTGCATATATATTCTTTCACTTCTAACGGTACTTTGCTACATCGTTTCTTTTTTGGACTTCTTAATCCCTTTATCAGCCCGTATATCCCAATCTCCAGATATTTCTTTTGCCAATTGTATAATGTCGCTCTGCTGATTTTATATGCGTCTAAGCTTGACCCCAGCCCATACTCTTCGTAATGCTCTATTACGCTTTTCCTGTATTTTGTTTCTTGGCTTTTTTCGCTTTCTACACGCTCTCTTTCTAATTCCTTTATAGCTCTTTTGGCTGCTATTTTGTAGTAAATGTAAATATATCCCATAATTAAACCTCTGAAGTTTTATCTATATTATTGCAAAGGTATTCATGCCCCTTTCCAATATATATTTCTATCCCTTCAAAGTCTAATATGTATTTGAACTTTTACATAAATTATAAAACCTCAATACATCAACCCACTAGAAAAAGATAAAGCTGCAAAATTTTGCAAAAAGCCCATAATTACCTACCTTCACAACTTAAACCTTAAAATGCTAAAAGCTGAACCAAACGGAAGTTTTTAACTTTATAATAATCCATCAGTAAATCAGGGTTAATGGTCATTTAAGCGTTTGTTTGAAATGGATGTGTTTCTATCGCACTCCAATTTGTCCAGAACAGACGCAGGAATGACAGCGGCAAGCACGGGAGAGCTTAGAGCGCTGCTTAAACCAATTGAGAGCAAGTATGATTTTGTTATTTATAGACACGCCTCCTTCGGAAAGCTACCTTAGCATATCGGCTCTTGTTTATGCCAATGAAATCTTAGTTCCTATAGAGACGTACTTTCTTTCGCTACAGGGATTAAAACAGTTATTTGAAATGGTTGAAAGTATCAAAAGAGGATTAAATCCAGACTTGAAAATTTTAGGGTTGCTTCCAACAAAGGTACATAATAGAACTAACTAACTATGAGCATTGAGACGCTAAAATTGTTAAAAACACAGTTTAGAGATTTGGTTTTTCCGATGACAGATGACAATAGACTTAACAATTAAACATCCTGAAGCAAGCATGCAAGGAGTACCACTTGTGGTTCTTGATCAAAATCATTATGGAGCGAAGTCTTATCAAGAACTTGCAGAATTCATTTTGAAATGAGAGGAGATATATGTCAACCAAGACAGATTTTTCTAAACTAAATATTTTCAAGAGACAAGGAGTGTCTTCTATTGACCCAAAAGAGTCATTGAATAAAAAAACTGTGAAAGAAGAAAAACAGAGAGCAGTAAATACAGTAAACGGTAAAGCTGTGTTGGAGAAATGGAGTATTTACGTCAACCCTTTATACAAACGAATTCTCAAGATTTTTGCGACTAAAACCAATAGAAAGGATTATTCAGTTATAGATGAAGCATTGAAAGAATATATCAAAAACCATAGCATAGAAGAATAATTACAGTATTTACTGCAAACAGTAAATACTGTAAGCAGTAAAGGAATAACATATGAGAATGTTACCGATAGGAATACAAACTTTTGAAGATATACGAAAAGAAGATTATATATATGTAGATAAGACAAAAGAAATCAACGAAATGGCAAAGGGCGGGAAGTTTTATTTTCTGTCAAGACCACGAAGGTTTGGAAAGTCATTACTAATAAGCGCAATAAAAGATTTATTTAAAGGGAAAAAAGAGCTATTTGATGGATTGTACATATATGACAAGTGGGATTGGTCTAAGAAATATCCTGTTATTCATTTGGATTTTGCCACGATTGCTTATAAAACTAGTGAGCAGTTAGAGAGTTCGTTGTTAGATTTTGTCAACTCAACGGCAAACAAATACGGTGTTGAGCTAAGCAACAATGCCTTGCCAAGCAGATTTGCAGAGTTAATAGAGAAGTTGAATAAGAAAGCAGGGGAAAGAGTAGTAATTTTGGTGGACGAATACGACAAACCGTTGATAGATAATCTAAGAGATAAAGAAGTATATGTGCAAGTCAAAAGAGCGTTGCATGATTTTTATCAAGTGATAAAAGCAAAAGATGCGCATGAAAAGTTTGTATTTATGACAGGGGTATCGCAATTCTCAAGGAATATATAGAAAGTACGTCTGAAGCAATGGGTTTGAGTAAAGAAGAACTGTTAGAAAAAATAAAGTATTTTTATAATGGATATTCATGAGACGGGAAGACATATGTATATAATCCGTTTTCAACATTGTTGTTTCTTGATAAGAAAGAGTTTAAGGAATATTGGTATGAAACAGGGACGCCGACATTTTTAATAGAACAAATAAAAAAGAAAAGTAATGATTTAGAGCCATTTGCAAAAAGTCAAGAAGTAGGAATGGCGGTGCTAAAAGGAGATGGAAGCGATAATGTAGAAACAATAGCATTATTATTCCAAACGGGATACTTGACGGTAAAGAAAAAAGGGCTAATGGAAAGAGGTTCTATATATACATTAGACTTTCCAAATTTTGAAGTAAAGAATGCATTTTTAACAAGTTTGATAAAAGCGTATATGAATAAAGAAAGTAGAGAAGTAGAAAGGGCAAATGAAAATATATGTGAGAAGATAAAAAGAAAGGACGCAAAAGGACTAGAAGAAAGTTTAAGGATATTATTTGCCAGCATACCGTATGATTTGCATATAGGGAAAGAGGCATATTACCACTCGCTGTTTTTGATGATGATGAGGTTAAACGGGTATGAAGTAGAGGGAGAAGTGCATACGGACAAGGGAAGGATAGATGCAGTGTTAAAGAAAGGCAATGATGTGATAGTAGTTAAAATAAAGTATAGCAAAGAGCAAACAACAGAAGAAATGATAAAAGAAGCGATGGAGCAAATAAAAGACAGGAAGTACTATGAGAAATATGTTGAAAATGAAGTAAGTTTATTAGGGATAGGATTTGGAAAGGGAAAAGAAATAGGGTGCAGGTTTGAAAGGGTGTAGAAGCATTGATTTTTCAACTATTTTTGAGTTTTTGGCGTACTTAACATAATAATGTTGATTATCAGGCAATCCCTTCCCCATTTTCTCCCCCTATAAACTTTTTCTTATTAAATTTGGCTCGCTGTTCTTATGCACATATCCTATTCTTCTCAGTACATATACTATTAGCATTGGCACAAATCCTATTTGCTTCTTCCTGAGATCTGTGAGCTTCTCTCTGAGTGTAGGGTTCTACTGGAGCATTCCTAAAGTTATCTATCCTGTTTCTACTAGCTCGAGATTGAGCATTATAACAGTCTCTCTGTGCATTATCACATCTCAACTCTGCCATATGACAACCATTATAAGCCCAAAGGTCGTCTGAACTAGCAAGACTAGCAAACCAACAACATAAGCAAAATGACAAGATTATTTTTTTCATTTACTTACCTCTTTATTTAGATTTACAATTCCTTTTTTTCTTTATATTTTTTGTCCCAGAAAAAATTATCATTTTGTCATTACCTTTTTGGATAACTGCCTCTAATGATTTAATTGCACTACGTCTGCTTACAGCAATTTTTCTGCCATGCTCATCATCTAAAAAATCTGGATTATAACTGTTCCCTATATGGTAATATCTCATACACACTCCTCTTCAGAAAAGTAAACTCCTCATTGTTTACCAGCTCTTCTAATATGTTATGAAACTCTATAAAAACTCACAATTTTTATATTTTGTAGCTCAATCCTAAC
>JAITDI010000029.1 GCA_031282625.1 Candidatus Endomicrobiellum meruensis
AAAAAAATAGTGATTTTTTTATAACTACTGGTTTGGCGAGTTGAAGTTAATTATCTGATTATTGAACAATGTATGACCTGCTGTAAGGGATATTCGTATTCTTGCCTGATTCTTAGGTAGTGTGGGAGGTTTTATTGCAGGGATAGTTTTGAAACACCTAACATTTCAGCAAGACCTTTCAGCAAGACCTTTACCTTCTTTGCCAAATACGCCCGTAGAATGTGCTTCGTCAACCATGCTTACAGCATCGTATTTTTGACATAGTTGCGTAAAATCTTTTAAAGGTGTAAAATCTCTGTCCATAAAAAAACAGATTCCGTTATAGCGAGTTTAAATTGGCTAACGCCTTTTGATTTTACAAAGCAACTTCTTAAATCAGTTGCTAATGCTTCAAAAGTCTAATATGTTATGAACCCTTACATCAAATTGACACATATTAAAAAAAAGTATAGAATCTGACGAGCTATTCAAACGGGCGATTTTTGCGGGCGTAGTCTAGTGGTAAAACCCTGGCTTCCCAAGCCAGAGATGTGGGTTCGATTCCCATCGCCCGCTTTTCATATCTTTATTGGGCTAAACGCTTTCCTGTATAAGTGCGCTTGAAAGTTGCCAATGTTTACTTATTGATATGTGTTTAAGTGTGGGAAAATAGGAGGTGTTTATTATGGCAGAAGCAAGATGCATGAAATGTAAAAAACAAGTTGAAGTAAAAGATGCTCAGGATGTAGTTATGAAAAACGGTATGAAAGCCATTTCCGGAGTATGTCCACACTGCTCAACAAAAGTTTTTAAAATCGTAGGTAAGAACAAGTAGTATTTTCATTTGTCACAAAATCATAGAAGCCGATTCTTTTTAACTAAAAGACTCGGCTTTTTTTATACGTTGCAATTTAAATAGGTTTTTTGAACCTGGTTTTATTGGTTAAACAAAGATACTTTAACAGAACCATAAAAGCTCACTTTAATTGCTCCATACAGGCAGCGACATACTAAGCGATTTATTTCCTATCATATGCACAGGTATCTTATCAATTTTATAATCTTCCTTTATTTTGTTTACTTCATCATTAATGCTTGCACGATATACTGCAGAATCTTGATTTATTTCCCAACCGAGATCTTTTAATGCTTCTTTCGCTTCGTTGTAGTCGTTAATTGTTTCTACCCAAAGAGAAAAGCATTCTTCAAACATCTTTATTGCATGCTCTAAATTATCTCCATGAGTCATTAAATTCAAAGCATTGCACCTAGCAATGACAATGTCGCCATCTTCCTCATCCTTATAAAAAACAACATGTAAAACAGCACTGGCGATTTTATTGTCTTTTAATTTTATTTTGTTTGGTTTCATACAACACTCCCACTTTGAATATTTTGAGTATATAATAAAGATTTTTACTAGATTTGTTAATCTATATTTGTGAAATAATTTTATGACTTATAGAAGATTTATAGAAGTATGTTTAATTTTTAATATTTAACGACGATATTAAAAATGGACTGAGCGGAGAGATAGGGATTCGAACCCTAGTTACCCTTTCGGATAAACAGTCTTTCCAGGACTGCGCCTTAAACCGCTCGGCCATCTCTCCTCTATATCTTTTAGCATGCAAAAACTTTACAAACTTTTTTTAATTATGTTTAAAATCGTTTCAAATTTTACTAATTGCTATTTGCTAGATTTCAAATCAGTAAACTGAAACATGTAAGATATGATTACAACCTGCAGCGGGATAAAATTCTACAATATTATTGAATTTCACGCAAATTATAAGTTGTAATTTAAGTTGATAATATATTTGACACTAATATATACACTTTGTATATTGATTCCGTATAAAAAATAGATTTCTATATATAGATATGTTATTTAATAAAGAATTATTGGAATAAATTAGAAGAGTTGAAAAATAGGAAAGTTGTACTTGTTCAAAGTATCTTAAATACAAATAACTTTAAGATTATAAATTAAGGGTTAATTTTATGCCACAAAATATCGCAAAAAAGCCTGAGTTATTATTGCCTGCCGGGTCGCTTACAAAATTGAAAACAGCTTTTCTTTATGGAGCAGATGCCGTGTATGTAGGTATCCCAGAGATGTCGTTAAGAGCAAAATCAAAATTCCCGTTGGAAGAGATGGATGAAGGAATTTCTTTTGCTCATAATCTTGGGAAAAAAGCTTATCTCACTCTTAATTTATTTTCGCATAACAAAGATATTTCAAAACTTGAGCATTTTGCAAAAACTATAAAAATTCTAAATCCTGACGGAATAATTATTTCTGATCCTGGAATATTCCAATACATAAAAAAAGAGATTCCAAATATTCCGTTGCATGTTTCAACGCAGGCGAATGTCTGTTCTTGGCTTACTATTGATTTTTGGAAAAATATGGGAGCTTCTTTATGCGTGTTGGGCAGAGAGGTGAGTTTTTCTGAAATTAAAGAGATAAGAGAAAAATGCAAAGACATAAAACTTGAAATGTTTATACATGGAGCCATGTGCATAAGTTATTCTGGAAGATGTTTGATGTCGGCATTTCTGGCGTCGCGAAGTGCTAATCAGGGGGCGTGCGCGCATTCTTGCAGATGGAAGTACAAAAGCAAAATTTTTCTTGAAGAGGAATTGAGACCTGGCGAATATCTTGAAATGGAAGAAGATAACAAAGGGACATATATTTTAAATTCTAAAGATTTATGTCTTATGTCTAAACTGGATAAAATTATAAGAGCAGGAATAGATTCGCTTAAAATTGAAGGAAGAAACAAGAGTGAATACTATGTAGCCCAAACTGCAAGGGTTTACCGGAGAGCCATTGACGATTATTTTGACAATTCTGAAAGTTGGTCCCCGGGCAAATATATGAAAGAATTAATTACTTTGCAAAATCGCGGTTATACGTTAGGTTTTTTTGACGGTATTCCTAAACAGGAAGCTCAGGGATATGACGATACGTCAAGCAAAAGCGATTACCGAAATGCTGGCGTTGTTAAAGATAATAACAATGAATTTTTGACAATAGAACTAAAGCACAAACTAAAAAAAGGCGACGAAATAGAAATTCTTTCTCCGTTTAAATTTGAGCCTGTTAAAGTTGTATTAAGTGAAATTTATAATAAAGACAATAACAGACTTGTTGATGAGCTTGCTCCAGGCAAAGCAAATCAGTCTATTAAAATTCCTGTTAAATGCGACCTTTCTCTTTTTCCAGAAAATACAATAATAAGATTGAAAATTTCATAATTAAAATGAATACCTGATACAAATATCTAATGTGGTGCGAAATTGTCGTGCAGTATATAGGATCTAGGAGTTTTATAGTGGGTAGTAATGCGTTATATTTATTTCTTCAAGGAAGGCTGAATCGTGTGAGATGATTATCATCGTTCCAGGGTATTCTCTTAAAACTTGAATGATATGCTGTTTTGTCTCTAAATCTATATTATTTGTAATTTCGTCTATAAGCAACAACTTAGGTGTTTGAATGGCAATTTTTGCAAGAGCTAATCTTACTCTTTCTCCACCTGATAAGACTGATACAGACTTGTTTACTTCTTCATTTTTTTTAAACAAAAAACTATTGAGCAAATCCCTTAATTCGGCATGTGTTTTGTTAGGTGCTATATCTGTTAAGGTTTCTAAAACTGTTTTAGAACTATCTAAAGAACTATAATGTTGATCCAAATACCCTATATCGGAATTATCAGGCAAATCCCAAATCCCTGTTTTTATAACTTGAGGATCGTTTAAAATAGCTTTCATCAAAGTTGTTTTGCCAGACCCATTATCACCGACTATAGCCAAATGTTCGCCTTCGGACACAGATAAAGTTATTTCGCTTAGAATTATTTTGTTGCCATAACGTGTTTGTCCATCACTTATAGAGACAATTATTTTAGATCCCACCTCTTTTGCAGTCAAAGAGAATGTTGGTTTTATTATTTCAGGAAGTCTTAAATTTGAAAGACATTCGTTTAAAATTTCTCTCCTGCTTGTAATAGAAGAACTTTTTTTGCCTGCTGTTCTCGTAGCGTAATTTGCTTTTAAATCCCCAACGGCAGGCAACCATCTTTTTTGTTCAACAAGGCGTTCTCCTCTCTGTTTGCTTTTTTTAGCTCTCTCTTGTTCTTTCATTAAAGTTTTGTGAGTTTCTTTTTTTTCTTTTGCTAACGAGGCAAGCTCATTTTGTATGCTGCTCCGTTGTTGTAAAATTTCATTACGATAATCGTCGTATTTACCGTTAAAAATTTTTATTTGTCCGTTGTCTATATGCCATAAAGTGTCTATAGAATTTCTTAAAAGTTCAACATCATGCGATACGATAATCAAAGTTCCTTTATAAAAATTAAGCATTTTTATTAGAGAATTTCTGTTTTTTAAATCTAAATGATTTGTTGGTTCGTCCAAGAGCAGAATATCGGGTTGTTGCGAAAAAGCGGAACTTAGAGCTTTATTAAATTTTTCACCGCCGCTCAAATCATCATATTCCAAAATCAACTGCGGAACATATCCGAAAACTATATTTTTGCTGTTTATAACATCGCCACTGGAAGTCTCTATATCCCCTTTGATAATTTTTAACAACGTAGATTTGCCGGAACCGTTATTGCCTATTATTGCAATGTGGTCGCCAGATTGTATTTGGACTGAAAAATCTTCAAAACAAATTTTGTTTGGAAAATATAAATAGATATGGTTTAAAAAAATAGGTTTATGCATTTAACATAGTTGTATTATAACAAAATTTTTTCTCAACCTAATATAAATAATAACCCTTTAGGACAATAATATAAGTTAAAACCTGAGTTTATCGTTTAGATTCCATCGCTAAAGAGAATCTCCTTTTTCAATCTGCTCTCTCATTATCCGATAAGATCAGGTTTTATTCTAAAAGCTCTATTTAAAAATTCTTCAAATCGTATAGCTAAATCATACTTAATTCATTAAATGAAAAAATATTCCTGTCATTACATTAAGTCATAACGACATTCATATAGAGGTACCTAATACCTAAAATAACAGAGAAAACATCCCTTGATTATAAATTGATTCCAGAAATGGCTAAGATTGACAAGACTATAAAGCATAAATAAATACAGGACTTATGTTTCATAGGTATGTTTTTTTACATAAACAAGACGCTTAATAATTATTTTCTTAAGCGCGCCCAAGAGGAGTTGAACCTCTAGCCTTTTGATTCGTAGTCAAACGCTCTATCCAATTGAGCTATGGGCGCACTAACTTGATTGTAAATAGAAACGCTGCCAACGGGATTTGAACCCGTGATCTCCGCCTTGAGAGGGCGATGTCCTGAACCGCTAGACGATGGCAGCTTTATTTTATAAGTATAAAAACTCTTTTGTTGAGAGGACAATTATATATAAATTAAGTTTATATGTCTAATTTATGTAATCAGCAATATACCATGCAGACGGCTAATCCTCCCGTTGCTGTTTCTTTCAACTTACAGCTCATATCCTTGCCAATTTCACGCATTGCGTTAACAGTAGTGTCAAATGTCACTTTGTGCGTATTGGGCAACTCGTTCGTGGCTATAAGAGCGGCATTGCAAGCTTTTACTGCTCCAATGGCATTACGCTCAATACATGGAATCTGCACATATCCGCCAACTGGGTCGCACGTAAGTCCTAGTTGATGTTCAAGTGCTATCTCTGCAGCATTTTCAACAACTTTTGCCGAATAGCCTTGTGCATGTGCAATCATTGCAGCTGCCATAGCCGTTGCAACTCCTATCTCGCCTTGGCAACCTACTTCAGCACCCGATATTCCTGCGTTGGTTTTTGCTATAAACCCTATTGCTGCAGCAACCAAAAGTCCTTTCCTTTGCGCAACAGAGTTCAAATTTAAATGGTCTTGCATTATCATAAGAACTGAAGGTATAACTCCTGATGCTCCGCAAGTAGGCGCTGTAACTATAGTATTTCCAACTGCATTTTCTTCTGCAACTGCATAAGCATATGCATCCAGCAAACATATATATCTATCAGGGGTTTGAAGAGAGTCAGAACGATCTTTAAGTCTTTTTGCTTTTCTTTTAAGTCCTATAGGTCCAGGTAAAACACCTTCTGTAGCTATGCCTCTAGCTACAGTGTCTTTCATAATTTTAATCAAAATATTTAGTTTTGAATTAATTTCATTTTTTGATAGTCCTGAAATTGCTATCTCGTTTTGAAGAATAACTTCATCTAAAGACAATCCTTTTTTTTCTGCTAGACTTAGCAACTGTGTCATATTGCTGTAAGGATATGGAACTTTTACAGTTTTGGGTGCAGCCCATCCTTTCCATTGAAGGAAGCCTCCCCCAACAGAATAATATTCCCATGAGAAAATGATGTTTTTCTCTAAATAATCTGGTTCATCAGTCGGTATTGTTTTGCTTTTATTGTCATAATGTTTAGAAAGTAAATCTATTACTAAAGTATTGTTGTATGGAAAATTGTGAGATACAGAACAATATGCAATATTGTCAAGTCCTATAGGTAGTTTTCTTTTACCTAAGTCTAAAACTTTTTTTTCTTTTGGAAGTTTAAAAACAGTATTTAACAAAGTAGGTGGGCAAGTAGAAGGTTCGTTTCCCATAAGTCCGGCAATAACAGCTCTATCGGTTCCGTGTCCTTTCCCTGTGGCAGACAAAGAGCCATAAAGGCGAACTCTTACACCATTTACTTTTGCCAATATATTAGCATCAAGGTTTCTAACTCTTTGAACAAAGTCATACCCGGCTTTCATTGGAGCTATAGTATGAGAACTTGAAGGTCCGGGTCCTGTTTTTAACAGATCAAACACAGACATAGTAATTATTTTATCTAGATTTTTTGTTGACATAAATCTCCTTTGCTTACATAACCTGTCCTAGACAATATCCTACAATTGTAATTATACCTATTACAAAAACAAATGCCGCCCATTTTGACTGGTATATACGAAGTCTTGGGACTTTTTTCATAAGTATAATAGGCATTAAGTATGCATATATAGCTATAATAGGTGAAGAAACAGCACCTATAATTGAAAGGACTGACAGATTGTAAACTGAAAAAATCCATAACAGCGCTACAAGTATTATAGTGCAAACTATTTTTATTTTTTTGATATTTATCTTTTCTTTAAGTTTTGGGTTATTCCATGTTGCAAGTTGTTTTATAATTCCACAAATCCCTTCTCTTGTTCCTGCAAAATGTCCGAAATAAGAGCTTGAAATGGCAAGAAACGCTATTATAGGAAGAGTATACAAAAATATAGGAGTATTGTATGCTATCGCTATAGCGGTTAAAGCATCAATGTTTTTTTCTCTAGCGTTTAGTAAAATTTCAGGAGTTATTGAGAAAAACAAAGAGAATACGAAAAACATAACAAAAACAAGCAAAAGAATAGACGTCCATTTTACAACATGGTCAGAATTTTTAATAGCATCTTCGGTAGAAGGAAATTTCTTTTTATAGAATGCTCCAAGAGAAGAGCATACAGGTGAAAAATTCATTGCGAAAATTAAAACAGGTAACAGCAATAGAGTATTTTTAATAAAGTCTTTCAAATTAAAAGAAGCATGATGAACAACTGATAAATTCCATTCAGGAATCATATACAAAGAAATTGCCATCAACATTATTATTAACGGGAAAGTTAAAATTGACGTAACTATTACCATAACTTTTTCATTACAAAGCATCACAGATGTCATAACTACAAGAATGACAAATGTTAAAAAAGGTCTTGATAAGAATATATGGAAATGATTTGTTAGCAATGCGTCTAGCATATTAGTTACTGCTGTGGCATAGCCTACGCAAATAGTAACAATAGACAAAAAGTAAAGAATTGAGACAACAAATCCAGCTGTGTGTCCTAGATCATACTCTACTGCACCTACAATATCAGTTTCTTTAGGGCTTGCGGATGAACAATACTCCATACCAACTAACTCTACTGCACCTACAATATCAGTTTCTTTAGGGCAAGATGCTACGATTCTAGTTATTCCTCTATGAGAAATATATGTCATGGGGAATATAATTAAAGTCAAAAACAAAATCGGCAAAATTCCACTAAGACCTACTCTAATAGGCAAAAATAAAATACCTGCTCCAACTGCTGTTCCAAAACATGTTAGAATCCATCCACGGTTAAGATTTTTCACAGTTATATCCCTCTAAGGCAAAAATTAACTATAACCAAAGTCTAGCAATTTTTTCATAGATTCAAAATGTATAAAACTTAACTTAAGTATAGTTTTATTGTGTTTTTTGATTTCTTGCACGGAAAAAAAATTGAAGAACGATATATAGTTCACATTTTTTTTACATTAATATAAAAAACTATGCAATATTCTACAATAATAACAAAAAAGAATCGCAATGTGATTTTATATACCGTTGATACAATTATCACGCCTTTTTCAATAATTCTTGGTTTTGGCTTCTCAGTATTTATCGGATTAATTTTTGGAGTATGGCCTGCCAGAAAAGCATCTCTACTAAATCCTATTGATGCTTT
>JAITDI010000032.1 GCA_031282625.1 Candidatus Endomicrobiellum meruensis
CACCTTCGTTATCCCGGCTGTCAATGTCGTTTTGCCGTGATCCACGTGCCCTATTGTCCCTATGTTTACATGTGGCTTGCTTCTGTCAAATTTCTCTTTTCCCATTTTTTTATCTTCCCCCAATTTTTATTGTGGTAGTAATTTTATATATAAGCCGAGGGCGGGAATTGAACCCGCGACCACCTCCTTACCAAGGAGGTGCTCTACCACTGAGCCACCCCGGCATCCCCGTTTTTGAAACACTAAAAAAGCGGGAGACGGGAATCGAACCCGCGTGGCCAGCTTGGAAGGCTGGAGCACTACCATTGTGCTACTCCCGCAAATTGTAATTTTGAATTACATGGGGGCGGATGGATTTGAACCACCGAAGGGCAAGCCCGCCAGATTTACAGTCTGGTGCATTAGACCACTCTGCCACACCCCCGCCCAATATCAAAAGAACAACCGCCGAGCACTCAAGTACGATGAATCTGAGAATTATAACACAAACCCGACTATATTGTCAAATTAAGTACTTAAAAAACAAAACTCCAGATATTAATATAATGAAAAATATCAAAGAAAGAATATTGAAATATTTTTCTATAACATTTTGTATTTTTTTTCCAAAAATTCTAATAGCTGCGGCAACGATAAAAAACCTACCGCCTCGCCCTAGTATAGAAGCGATTATTAAAACTGGCAAAGATACTCCAAATATTCCAGCACTTACGGTTAAAGCTTTGTAAGGTATAGGAGTAAAAGCTCCAGCGAAAATACTCAAAAAAGCATAGTTGGAATACTTTTCGCCGACAACGGACATTGCATGATGCAAATCATAAAAATTTATTATGGCAAGTCCTATAGTATCATAAAAAATTCTGCCTATATAATATCCTACTAAGGCTCCACAAACTGAGCCTATAGTGCAAATTAAAGCTTTTTTGTACCAATTTTTTGGTTCAAAAACAACCATTGGAATTAACAAAACATCCGGAGGTATAGGAAAAACAAAGCTTTCCAAAAAAGCAATGCCAAATAAAGCGTAATTTGAATTTTTTGTTTTAGACCAATGCAGGGTCCAATCATATAGTCTGCGTATAAGCTTAAAAGACATATCTATTATTTTTTTCATTGGCGGATTATATCATATTTATTCTTTATTATGTATAATTTTTAGGTTTTAAAGGAGAATTTAATGCCTCATTTTTATGTAAATCCTGAGAATATAAATGGACAATCTTTTTTTATAAGTGGCGAACAAGCTCATTACATTATCAATGTGCGCCGTTTTAATCCTAACGACGAAATAATGATTTTTGATGGTTTGGGAAATTCTTATAAAGCTCAAATTACCTCTCTAAACAAAAATGAAATTTTCGGCAAAATTATATCTTCCTCATATAAAATACCCGTCTTTAAAGTGCACCTTTATACTGCAATACCTAAAGGCAGCAGATTTGAATGGTTGATAGAAAAATGCGCTGAAATAGGAGTGTTTGAAATTACGCCAATCAATACAAAAAGAACCGTAAACACAGGATTCTCTAAAAATAAGTCTGAACGATATGAAAAAATTTCTATCGCGGCAAGCTCGCAATGCGGAAGAAGCGACATTATGAGAATAAACTACCCTTTAGACTTTAAAAACGCCTGCAAAAACACAGCTGCAAATAAAAGTTTAATAAATATTTTGCCGTGGGAAAGCGAAAGACGGTCTTTATTAGGCGAAATACTTGCAAGCTCATCTTACAATGGCGCAAATATTTTTATTGGACCCGAAGGCGGTTTTGAGAATGAAGAAATAGAATTTGCAAAATCTATGGGAGTGCATACAACAACTCTCGGTGAAAATATTTTAAGAGTTGAAACAGCCGCTATAGTTGCAAGTGTTTTAATTTTAAACAGGATTTAATTATAAATGAAAAAATACTTTATACATACTTTTGGTTGCAAAGTTAATCAATACGAATCGCAGCTTATCTCGGGAAATTTTAAAAAAAATAATTTTGAGCGGTCTTTAAAACCAGAAGACGCCGATGTAATTATTTTAAACTCTTGCACAGTAACAAAAGAAGCTGATAAAGAATGTCAATACATTATAAGAAAACTTTCAAAATTATCTAACAATCCAAAGCTAATTCTCACGGGATGTCTTGTAAAAAATAAGAATGTTGACTTAAACAAAATATTTCCAAATATTGAAGTGATAACAGACAAAACAATTCTTTTTAACGAGCCACAAAAACAAACTGTTTCAGGACATGACAAACATTCCAGAGCATTTTTAAAAATTCAAGATGGCTGTAATAGCTTCTGCAGCTATTGTATAGTTCCGTACGTAAGAAATGTTCTTTGGAGCAAGTCTGAAAATGAAGTTATTTCAGAAATTACAAATTTGATAAAAAATGGATACAGCGAAATAGTTCTAACAGGCATACACCTAGGCAAATATGAAGGAGGTTTATCTACCCTTGTTGAAAAAATAATTCATATAGACTTGGACTTTAGAATACGCATTGCATCAATAGATATGAATGAAATAGACGACAACCTTATTGAATTCATGAAAGTAAATCCTAATAAAATTTGTCGGCATTTGCATATTCCCCTGCAATCAGGCAGTGAAGAAATTCTAAAACAGATGAATAGAAAATATTCAAAATTTTATTTTGAAGAAAAAACTGTTGAAATTATCAAAAATTTACCCGATTTGGCTCTTACTACTGACATTATTACGGGATTTCCAGGCGAAACCGAAGAACATCATAAAGAAACCTGCGAATTTGTAAAAAAATTGCCATTTTCTGGTTTTCACATTTTCAGATATTCAGATAGAGAAGGAACAAAAGCGTTTCAGTTTAAAAACAAAGTTCCATCTGACGAGATAAAGAAAAGATCAAAAGATTTGTTTGAAATAGATTTTATTAAAAGAAAAGTTTTTCTAACTAAGAATTTGGGTACAAAGAGAAAAGCTGTAAAAATAGGAACAAATAAACTTCTCACTGATAATTACATAGTTGTTGAAACAAACACTTCCAAAATTTCAGGTATTTTTGAAATCAAAATTACTGAAACCTCCAAAGTTTAAATTTACAGACCTTTTTTAAAGAACATTAAACGTCAGAGATTTTTTGACTTGCTCTTTCAGTAGTTCCATCTTTAGCCAAATGTGCTTCCGAATAAATTACGCCGAAAACCAAAACAATAAATTTGACTTTCGTCATCAAAAAGCATATAATGCTTCCGTTGTTTTGGCGGCGTAGCTCAGAGGTAGAGCAGAGGACTCATAAGCCTTTGGTCGTAGGTTCAATTCCTACCGCCGCCACTCATAACTGATATACCCTGCCCAAATCTGCGAACTTTTTAATCTAACTTTTAATTATGGCATATTTCTTTTCTTCAGTTTATGGAGTTTGCACATCATTAATTCAGCTTTTATTATTTAGAGAAATCCTGCCTATATTTCAAGAGGTAGATATTTCCATAGGGATTTATGCATCTTGTTCTTTTTTGTTTTTTGCTGCTGGGGTTTACGCTTTTTATTTCATTAAGTTTTCAAAAAATCCAAAAAAATTAGTCTTGATAAATGTTTTGCTGTTTATATTTTTTTCATTTTTTTCTTTTGTATTCATACGCAATATAAGAAATTTCTTACACGTATCAATTGGTGGTGATATTTCCTTAAAATCAACAGTCTTGTTTATATTTACAGCCTTATCTAGTATAACTTTCCTAGAAGGAATTTCACTTGGTTCTATAATTCAACTAATCAAAAATGAAGAGTCATATTCTCTTAAAAAAGTTGCCAAATATATCGGAGACGGTTCAATATTAGGCTGTCTATTATATTCTTTATTTCTATTTCAAATTTTAGGAATTAAAATACTTTTACTGGCATACTCCTTGTTAATATTAGGTTTATTAACATTAGTAAGAGATAAGAAGAACATCATTATTATATTACTCCCTTTTTCTTTGTTTTTCTCATTACTATTTTCGGATACCGCGGCAAAATTTGATAGATATCTTCTCAATAGAAATTTTCCAGGTACGACAATAGAAGAATACAAGTATTCTTCTTATGGACAAGTTGTATTGCTGCAGAGAAATAACGAATACTATCTTCTATCAAATAATATTTTGCTATTTTCTTCACCTGACAGTGAAATTTTACATTCTGAAGATTTCGGACATATCCCACTCTTACATCATGAAGATCCTAAAAATATCTTAGTCATAGGCGGCGCAACAAAATATCTCCCAATGGTTTTTGAACATAAAATTGATAAGATTGATTATGTTGAAGCCGACAATTCTGTTATTGAACTCATAAAAAATAATCTTTCTCATTTGGGATATGTTTTCAATGATAAACATTTGAATATATACAATACAAATGCTGAAAATTTTATAAAACAAAGCAAATTAAAATATGATTTAATACTTATAGGGCTACCTGCTCCAATAACTTTATATTTAAACAGTTACTATACAAAAGAATTCTTTGCATTAGCTAAAAATTCTCTAACCAGCTCAGGATTTTTAGCATTGACACTGCCTGGAAAAAAAGTATTTTTGTCTTTTATTACTTCAGAACTTAACGCTTCTGTTTTTGAGGCTTTGAGGCAAAATTTTAATTTTGTAAGGGCTATCCCTGGAAAGCTAAATATTTTAATAGCATCTCAAGACAAAATGCCTTACAGATTGTATATAAAACAACGTCTTTATAAAATAAAAGAGTCCACTATAGTTCTATCAAAACGCTATCTTGATGACAAAATGGATACTGAGAAAACAAATTGGCTTATAGATGAATTAGACAGAACAACTCAAGAAAAAAATCTTTTAAATACAAGAAATAACCCTCAAGCCTCAATGTTTGCTCTTTTGTACAAGCAGTCTGAGTTTTCGCCGTATTTGAGTATTTTCTTGGATAAAATTGCAAGATTTTCATATCTTATTGTGCTGTGCGTTGTAGGAATATTCTTTTTATCAAAATCTATTTACAAGATAACCTCTTTTACCTGCGGAGCAACAGCATCTTGGATTAATTTTACAGCTGTTTTCACCCTACAAAGTTATAATGGGCAAATATTAAGTAAAATTGGAATTATTTCAGCGATCTTTATGTTAGGCATTATTTTAGGGAATATTTTATCAAGCAATTTAAAGAAACATCTGCCCTTAAACAAAAAAAGCTTTTTTGCCGAACTTTCATTTCTTTTGATTACAATAATATGGTTTTTCGTTTTAAAATTTGGAGGAGGCAATCCTATTCCTGTATATATTTTATTGCTCGCCACAGGCGTTAGTTCCGGTATTGAATTTTCGTATCTTATGAATATATCAGACCTTTATCACAATAAAATTGAAAACAAAGTAAAAATTTTTTTGTACGGAACATTAGGAGCATGGATTGCATCGCTCATTGGTGGAGGATTTTTAATTTTATCTTGGGGCATGGAAAATTCGATTTTATTTATAACAGCTCTAAAATTTTTAATATTCTGTCGTTGGGCAGATTTAACCAAAAGAGGGTTATAAAGTACTCTTACAGACTATTTTATTTTTATAAGTAATGAAAACTAAAAAACTTTTTAAAAACTGAATACAATATATGGATGTGTTAAAATATCAGCTGGAGTAATGTAGAAAAAAATGTTATTATGACTTCATGAAAAAAATAATAACTGTGCGTCTAAAAGAACACAAATACGATATACTCATTTCTCAATCAATAAATGATTTTTTTTCAATTATAAAAAAACAAACAAAAACGTTCTTTATAATTACTGATACAAATATTGCAAAGCTGCATTTAAAATATTTGGTAAATTTATTTAGGCAACACGGTTATAATGTAAAAACTGCCGTTATAAGTGTCGGTGAAGATGGTAAAAGCATAAGAGAACTTTCATACTTGTACGATAAAGCTCTTGAACTAGGAATTGATAGAAAAAGTTGTGCAATAGCTTTTGGCGGCGGAGCTGTCGGAGATACATCCGGATTTTTTGCCGCAACTTATATGAGAGGAATTGATTTTATTCAAATTCCGACAACACTTCTTGCTATGACAGATTCTTCAGTAGGCGGTAAGACTGCAATTAACATAACCAATGGGAAAAATATAGCTGGAGTTTTTTATCAGCCTAAACTTGTATGGATAAACATTTCTTTTTTGGAATATCTTCCTGAAAGACAGATAAGAAATGGACTTGCAGAAGTTATAAAATATGCTTTTATTTTTGACTATAAATTTTATAACTATTTGACAAATTTGCTTGGAAAAGAAATTATATCATCAAAAGATTTTGCTTATATGATTTATAAGAGTTGTTCCTATAAAGCAAAAGTTGTTGAAAAGGACGAAAAAGAAACAAATGGACTCAGGGCTGTATTAAACTTTGGTCACACTTATGCACATACGCTTGAAACTGTAACTCATTATAAAAAATTTTTACATGGTGAAGCTGTGGCAATAGGAATGCTTTTTGCAGCACAGCTTTCTTTGAAGTTAAAGCTGTGCGGGCAAGAAACATACAACAAAGTGGAAAAACTACTGAATTTGGCAGCATTTAATTTAGATATAAAAAATAACCCAAAACAATTTCTAGCGCTTATGAAAAAGGACAAAAAATCTGTTAACGGCAATATCAATTTTGTTCTTATTAAAGATATAGGCAAAGCAGTTAACAAACAGGTAAACGATAATATTGTATTTAATGTTTTAAGGAGCAAATAAATGAAGAAAAAGAAAATACTTGTATTAAATGGTCCAAATATAAATATGCTCAGTAAAAGAGAAGCTGAAATATATGGAAATATTAATCTTTCTGAGATTGAGAAGCAAATTAGCGACCTTGCAAAAGAATTAAAAATTGAGGTTGAGCTTTTTCAGTCAAATCATGAAGGCAATATTGTAGATAAAATTCAAAGCTGCTATAAAAAATTTTTTGGAATTATTATAAATCCTGCGGCTTTTACGCATACATCGGTTGCCATAAGAGACGCTTTGGTAGCAGTCTCAATTCCAACGATAGAAGTTCATATTTCAAATATTTATGCAAGAGAAAGTTTTAGGCATAAATCTTATATTGCCCCTGTAGTTTTGGGGCAGATTTCAGGACTTGGAGCAGATGGGTATCTTTTTGCTTTAAGAACATTAGCGAATTTAGAGTAGCTTTTACCAAAGACTACGCCTTTTAGGCAGCAGTCTTGGTAATCCTTATTTATTTTAGTTTAGTTAAAGACTTTCTCTTCAACAAGTTTAGCTATTATGTGTATCAAAAGTATATGACACTCTTGTGTCCTTGCTGTAACTTTAGACGGCGCACAATAACACAAATCGCACATATTCTTCATTTTCCCACCGTCCGAATTTGTCATTCCTATTGTAAATACACCCAATTTTTTAGCAAACTCCAAAGCATTTATAACATTTTTTGAATTGCCGCTTGTTGATATGGCTATAAAAATATCCCCTTCTTGAGCAAAAGCTTCCAACTGCCTGCTAAAAGAATAGTCATAACCAAAGTCATTGCCTATTGCAGTCAAAGAAGATACGTTTTCATTTAAAGTAATAGATGCAAGAGCTGCTCTGTTTTTTTCAAAACGAACCACCATTTCAGCAGAAAAATGCAAGGCGTCAGAAGCAGATCCACCGTTTCCGCATATAATAGTCTTTTTATTATTTTTGTAAGCTTCAATAATTTTGTTTACAACTTTATAAATGTAATCAATTTGAGTGTCTTCAAGCATTTTTTTCTTTGCTTCAATGCTATCATTTATAAGGGTTTTAATTATTTCTTTACCATTGTTTTCCATTATTCCCCGCTTTATTTCCCAAATATATGTTTTGAAAGAAAGTCCGTGCTTACGCTTCCTTTGCGAAACTGTTCGCTGTTCATAATCTTAGCATGCAGAGAAGATGTATTTTTAACATTTTCTATTTCTACTTCTCTCAAAGCTCTCTGCATTCTTGTAATAGATTCGTTTCTATCTGCTCCAAAAGATATAACCTTTGCTATTAAACTATCATAAAATGGAGGGATTGTATATCCTGAATAAACATGCGTGTCAATTCTGATTCCCGGACCTCCAGGCAAATATAATTTACCTATTTTGCCCGGTGACGGGATAAAATCTTTATCTGGATCTTCGGCATTTATTCTACACTCTATAGCATGACCTAATATCTTTACTTTTTCAGAAATAACAGAAAGTTTTTCTCCTGCGGCAAGCTTTATTTGTTCTTTTACAAGATCTATCCCTGTAACCATTTCGGTTATAGGATGCTCAACCTGAATTCTAGTATTCATTTCCATGAAATAAAAATGCCCTTTCTTATCCACGAGAAATTCTACTGTACCTACGGTGACATATTTAACTGCGATGGCGGCGTTCCTCGCGGCTTTACCCATTTTCTTTCTAAGAGATTCACTTATTAAAGGAGAAGGACTCTCTTCAACAAGTTTTTGATGTCTTCGTTGTATTGAGCAATCCCTCTCAGGCAAATAGGCAGTTTTGCCATATTTATCCCCAAGAATTTGAAATTCTATATGATGAGGCTCCTCAATATATTTTTCCATATATACGTCATGGTTACCGAATGCAGCTTTAGCTTCAGTCTGAGCCATTACAATGGCATTTTGAAGAGTTTCTTCGGAAGTTACTATTCTCATTCCTTTTCCACCGCCGCCTGCGGTAGCTTTAACTATTACAGGATACCCTATCTTTTTTGCCATAGCAAAAATTTTAGGATCGTCAGCGCTTATAGGACCGTCGGAACCTGGAACTACAGGAACCCCTGATTTCTTCATAAGCTCAATAGCAGCTATTTTATCTCCCATCTTTTCTATAGATTCTTTTGAAGGTCCTATAAATTTTAAACCGCAAGCTTCGCAAACTTCAGCAAAATAAGTATTTTCAGATAAAAACCCATACCCTGGGTGAATAGCGTCTGCTCCTGAAATTTCTGCAGCAGCTATAATGCTTGGTATGTTAAGATAACTATCCGAAGCACTTGCCTCGCCGACGCATACAGACTGATCGGCAAGTTTTACATGCATACTGTCTCTGTCAGCCTCTGAATGTATGGCAACCGTGTTAATCCCAAGTTCTCTGCACGCTCTTATTATTCTGCATGCTATTTCACCTCTATTTGCAATTAAAACCTTTTTAAACATCTTATCTCCCGTTTGTAAACAGCAATTGGATTGGAATGTTTGATAAATTATTTGCTCGTATCAACTAAAAATAGTTCTTGACCATACTCAATAGCTTGACCGTTTGAAACAAGAACTTTTACTATTTTACCTTTGACTTTGGTTTTTACGTCTTTAATAATCTTCATTGCCTCTATTTGACCAATTTTTTGGTCAATTGCGATATTATCGCCTTCTTTTACAAAAAAAAGATTGTCGGTACCAGAAGCGCTCACAAAGGTACCTACCATTGTTGATTTGATTGGAACTATAGAATCTTTTTCTTCCGTTTTTTTGTTTTCAACAACAACTTCTTTGACAGATGGAATAGGCACTGCGACGGTGTCCACTTCAGATTTTTTAAAATACAAAAAATGGTCACCGTTGTGATATTCCATTTCTTCAATATCGGTATGCTTGATTGATTTTAAAAACTCTTTTATTTCCTGCGGATTCATTTTAACCTCATTATACCTCGTCAAAGCGAGGAGTATTAAGATTTTTTTGCTGACAAATACAGATTTGATTATACTCTCTCTACGTACTCTCCAGTTCTTGTATCCACTTTTATTTTATCGCCTTCTTTGATAAAGAGAGGAACACGAATATCCGCACATGTTTCAAGTTTTGCCATCTTTGTAAGGTTGGAAATTGAATCACCTTTGATTCCGGGTTCTGCTTCAGCTATTGTCATTTCTATTATTATTGGAAGATCTATGCCAATAAGTTCATTTTCAAGATATATAGCTTCAACTTCAAGATTTTCTTTAAGATAATTTACTTTATCTCCTAACAGTTCTGGAGAAACGCTTATCTGTTCGTACGTATTCATGTCCATAAAATTAAAGTTTACGCCTTCTTTGTACAAAAACTGTTTTTTTTGCCTTGTAACGCTTAAAGCTTCAAACTTCTCTCCTGACTTAAAAGTACGTTCAATAGTACCGCCTTTTTTAAGATGTCTTAGCTTAACGCGCATTACGGCTCCGCCTTTTCCTGGTTTGTGGTTTTGAAACCAAGTAATCTGGTAGGGGTCACCATCTACTAAAATATTAAGTCCATTTTTAAAATCCGATGTTGAAATCATCTTTTCTCCCTATTTAATACGTTGCTGAAGTCAATACTTCACAACCATCTTCTTTTATAAGTATTGTATCTTCTATCCTAACGCCGAAGTCTTGTTCAATATATATTCCAGGTTCCGCAGTAACAGTCATTCCTACAAGAAAAACGCCTTCGGCATTTGAGGATAACGAAGGCATTTCATGAATTTCTATTCCCACTCCGTGTCCGGTAGTATGTATAAACTTATCTTTGTACCCAGCAGATTCTATGACACTTCTTGCAGTTTTGTCCGCCCAAGCAATAGGCAGACCCGCCTTTATTCCTTTCAACACGGCTTCCTGAGAACGCTTAACAACATTCCAAATCTGCTTACAATTATCGTCAATTTTATCTAAAAAGTATGTACGCGTCAAGTCTGAGCAATACCCATTGTAAACACAGCCTATATCCATCATTACAATATCATTTTGAATTAATTTCTTGTCAGAACTTTTGTGATGAGGATTTGCAGAATTTTTCCCAAAAGCTATTATAGGAGCAAAACTTTCAGCTACGTGATTTTTTGAAAACAACTCAAGAACTTTATAGTGAACGTCTAATTCACTAAGACCCGGTTTAAGTTCTTTTCTGACACTGTCGCAAATCGCTGAAACTATTTTGCATGACTTCTTTAAATTCTCTATTTCGTTATCTTCTTTTATCATTCTTGCATTATCAAGCATGCCTATCTTTTTTTCAACTTCTATACCATTTTGACTTAACTTTTTACTTACAACAATAAAATCCAAAGCTGTCATGTATTTTGGGTCAACAAACAATTTTTTTGCATTGTTTTTTTTCAAAATTTTTAAAACAGCTTTATAAAAAGGAACGCCAATATATACACCTACGCCTTTATCAAAAAAAAATTCTCTTGTTTGATTTTCTATCATCTTAGAGCAAATAGCATAAGTTTTGTCATTAACATGCAAAATCCAAAAACCGTCAAATTCAGCTCCAGTAAGATAAAAAATCTCTTTTGAATTGGTAAATAAAGCGCATCTTGCTTTCACAATACTTATTATTTTGTTTATATTTTTTTCCATTATTTTTTACAATTTTTTCTCCCAAGAATAAAATGCTGCCTTTTGCGTGTTATGTCGTACTTGACAATTATATAATTATTTTATTAAATGATAAAGCAATCGCTGGAAGTGGTTGTAATCTTAGTATCTGCTAATGCAGATAAAAAAGGAGTTGCAGTAATGGCACAAGGCAAAGTTAAGTGGTTTAACGACCAGAAAGGGTACGGATTTATTTCTAATGATGACGGATCAGGTGATGTTTTTGCACACTATTCAGCTATTCAGTCTGAAGGTTTCAAGTCGCTAGCAGAAGGGGACAGCGTCGAATTTGAAGTTGTAAATTCTGACAAAGGTCCTAAAGCAGCAAACATAAAGAAAATCTAAGCTTGCTCTAAAAGCCTTAAAGACAGGATTGAAAATCTTTTTAATCCTGTCTTTTTTTATTTATTTTGCCTGAGTTTAAGAAAAAAGAACCAGTCTCCGAATTCGGAGACTGGTTCTTAAATGAGAATATTATTTATTAATATTCTGGCATTGGAGGCATTCCTGATCCCATCGGCGCTTTAGGAGATTTTTCAGGGATATCTGTTACTAACGTTTCTGTCGTTAAAACAAGACCTGCTATTGAAGCGGCGTTTTCCAATGCGGTTCTCGTAACTTTCGCTGGATCTACAATACCAGCTTTTATCATATCTACATATTCATTGCTGTCGGCATTGTACCCGAAAGCAGCATCTTTTGAGCTTTTTATTTTATCCACTATTACAGAAGCCTCAAGACCTGCGTTTTCTACTATCATTCTTATAGGTCCTTCAAGAGCCTTAAGAACAATTTCAATGCCTGTCTTTTCATCTGCATCGTTAGTTTTGATTTTTTCCAAAACAGTTTGAGCCTTTAAAAGAGCTACGCCACCGCCTGCAACTATACCTTCTTCTACTCCAGCTCTTGTTGCGTTCAAAGCGTCTTCAACTTTAAATTTCTTTGTTTTCATTTCGGCTTCAGTTGCAGCACCAACGTTTACCACCGCTACACCGCCAACCAATTTTGCAAGTCTTTCCTGAAGTTTTTCTTTATCATATTCAGATTTTGTATCTGCAATCTGTTTACGAATCTGCGATATTCTTGACTCAATTTCTTTCTTATCACCAAGACCTGAAACGATTGTTGTATTTTCTTTGTCAACGACAACTCTCTTTGCCTGACCAAGAAGCTCTATTGTAGCACTATCAAGTTTCAAACCTGTTTCTTCGGTAATAATCGTCCCGCCAGTAAGAATTGCTATATCTTGAAGCATTTCTTTTCTTCTATCGCCAAATCCTGGGGCTTTTACAGCTATAACTTTGAGTGTTCCGCGAATCTTATTAAGCACCAAAGTTGCAAGAGCTTCGCCTTCAATATCTTCTGCAATTATAATGAACGGTCTCCCAGCCTGGACAACTTTTTCAAGCAAAGGAAGAATTTCCTGCATTGAAGAGATTTTCTTGTCTGTAATTATTATGTAAGGATTTTCTAAAATTCCCTGCATTCTTTCCGTATCGGTTACAAAATAAGGAGAATTGTATCCTCTGTCAAACTGCATACCTTCAACAACATCAAGAGTCGTTTCTGAAGATTTGCCCTCTTCAACTGTTATAACACCATCTTTGCCTACTTTCTCCATAGCATCTGCTATTAAGCTGCCTATTTCTTTATCACTTGCAGAAATTGAAGCAATTTGAGCAATTTCTTCTTTATTTTTAACTTGCTTTGCTATCTTTTTAACTTCTTCTATAACTGCTGCAACAGCTTTATCTATACCTCTCTTTATATGATTAGCATTAGCTCCTGCAGTAATATTCTTAAGACCTTCATTTATTAAAGATTGAGCTAAAACTGTGGCTGTTGTTGTTCCATCTCCGGCTATATCGTTTGTCTTAGAAGCAACTTCTTTAACAAGCTGAGCTCCCATATTTTCAAATGGATCTTCAAGCTCTATTTCTTTGGCTATCGTTACGCCGTCGTTGGTAACGGTTGGAGAACCAAATTTTTTATCCAAAACAACATATCTGCCTTTAGGTCCAAGAGTAACTTTAACCGCATTTGCAAGTTTATCCACTCCGGCTTTCATAGCCTTACGAGCATCATCATTGTAAATTAACTGTTTTGCCATAGAATTTCCCCTTTTTCTCTATCATATTATTCAATTATTCCTAAAATATCGTCCTGAGACATTATAAGATATTCTTTGTCATCAAACTTTACTTCAGTTCCTGAATACTTTCCGTACAAAACTTTGTCACCTGCTTTTACATCCAAAGGTATTATTTTTCCATCTTCAGTTTTCTTACCTTTTCCTACAGCTACAATTTCACCCTCTTGGGGTTTTTCTTTAGCGGTATCTGGAATAATGATTCCACCTTTTTTTACTTCTTTCACTTCTGCGGGCTTAACTAAAATCTTTTCGCCAAGTGGTCTAATCATTTCACTTCCTCCTTATATTTTTTGCGCTTTTTAAAATATTTCATTTTAGCGCTTTAGTCTAACGACTGCTATTATACAACTAAAACAATGCGCTGTCAAGATTGGGCACAATACACGCTATTCCAAGGACAATATCACTAATTCAGAAAGTTTAAATTTCAAAATTAACTACATCGCTGCTGTTTCTATAGAGCGTTTCAAGTTAAATTCTTCTTTATATGATGCACTGCCAACAATCGCTCCGAAAACACCGCTTTGTTTAAGTTTAATAACATCATCTTCTGTGCTTATACCTCCCGAAGCTATAATTTTAATATCCTTTTTCAAAAGTTTTTTTATTACTTTATAGTCAGGTCCATAAAACATCCCGTCTCTGGAAATATCATTCCAGCCATTAACAGCGACTTTCTCAACTGCTTGCTCTAACGCACGACCAAAACCTTTGAAAACAGCTTCTGCTATGGATGAGTATTTTTGTCGTATTCAAGATTGACATGACTTGAGTTTTATCAAGAGATAAATAAACTTCACGGTCGGCTAAAGCATTTGAAACAACAAAAAATAAGCAGTATATTAAAAATAAAATTTTCATCAAAATTAAGATCCAACAACCTCAAGACTAATCCTTTTTAGCTCAACATCAACTCTTAAAACTTTTACTTTAAGAGTTTCTCCGACCGAAATAACTTCGTACGGATTTGAAACAAATTTTGAACTTAATTTTGAAATATGAACAAGTCCGTCCTGATGAACACCAATATCTACAAAAGCTCCAAAATTAGTAACATTTGTAACCGTACCATCCAAAACCATATTTTCCTTTAAATCTTCCAAAGTATTTATTTCGTCGCTGAACTGAGCGGTTGAAAAGTCTTTTCTCGGATCAACACCCGGCTTTTTTAATTCTTGCATAATATCGTTTAAAGTTAAAAGCCCTACATCGGAAGTAACGTATCTTTTGGGTTCAATCTTTTTAATTAACTCCTCATTTCCTATCAAACCCGAAACGTCAACAGACAAATCAGCAGCCATTTTCTCAACAATAGGATAATTTTCAGGGTGAACTGCAGAGTTATCAAGAGGGTTTATTCCACCTGTTACCCTTAAAAACCCTGAACATTGAGTAAAAGTTTTTTCACCAAACAAAGGAATGTTCATTAATTCTTTCTTGTCTTTAAACGATCCATTCTTTACTCTATACTGAACAATATTTTTGGCAACTATTCTGCCAATACCGGATATGTATGACAAAAGTTCACTTGACGCAGAATTTAAATTTGCTCCGACATAGTTCACCGCAGACTCAACGGTGTCATCTAATTGTTTTTTAAGCCGTATTTGATTAACGTCATGCTGGTACTGACCTACACCTATGGATTTTGGATCTATTTTTACAAGCTCTGCCAACGGATCTTGAAGCCTTCTTGCTATACTTATCGCTCCTCTAACAGTAACATCTAAATCTGGGAATTCTTGGGACGCAAGTGGCGACGCAGAATATACCGATGCGCCTGCTTCGCTTACAGTTACAACTTTAGGTGTTAAATTATGTTTTTTCAAAACAGCTTTTACAAAATTAACCGTTTCTTTTGAAGCAGTGCCATTTCCAACTGCAATAAGCTCAACATAATATTCTTCTATTAAATCTACTAATATAGCCTCCGCTTCTTTCACTCTTGAAGCAGGCTCATGAGGGAATATTGCATGATATTCTTTAAAATTTCCATTTGTATCCACAACTACAACCTTGCATCCTGTCCTAAATCCCGGGTCTATGCCCATAATAACTTTATGCCCAGCAGGAGGAGCAAGCAAAAGATTTTTAGCGTTTGTGGCAAATACATTTATGGCGTCTTTATCAGCAGCTTCCATTTTTGCCAAAAATATTTCTACTTGCAACGACGAGTAAAGATGTCTGTCGTAAGCTGTCTTTACGGAAGTAAAAAGTTCTGGATAAAAAAGCGACCTATTATTCTTTGCTACTTTTGCAAGAATCATGTCAACAGCATTTTCATCATCAATAATTATTTTCCACGATAATACTTGCTCTTTTGAACCACGCCTTATTGCAAGAAGTCTGTGACCCGGAATAGTTTTCAACGGCTCATTATAATCATAATACATATCGTATTTTGTTTTTAAGTTTTCCGCCGCTTTTGTCGCTTTTGAACGAATGCTTCCCGTAGAAGATATAAAATTTCTCAACATTTCTCTTATATCGGCATTGTCCGAAAGCTGCTCGGCAATTATGTCTATTGCACCAGACACAGCTTTGTCTAGCGTATCTATACCTTTTTTAGGGTTGAGATATTTATTTATAACTTTCACCCTATCCTCTTTCATAGATAGTTTCTGCTCCATAATTTCTATAGCAAGAGGCTCAAGTCCGTTTGCTTTTGCAATTGTAGCCTTTGTCTGGCGTTTAGGTTTATAGGGCAGATAAATATCTTCTAACTTTGTTTTTTCTTTACATTCTTCAATTTGTTTTTTTAGTTCTGACGTAAGTTTTTTTTGATCTTCAATACTTTTAAAAACTGTCTCTTTTCTTGTCTCAAGCTCAATATAATATTGTAGTTTGTCAGCAATATCTCTTACGTTAATTTCTGTGAAATTTCCGGTTTTTTCCTTTCTATACCTTGATATAAACGGAACAGTGTCTCCATCACTTAGCATAACTACTGTGTTTCTTACCCCTGCTTCAGGCAAACTTAAATCTGCCGAAATCCAATCTATTATTTTCTCTCCGCTCATCGCTCACCCCTTATTAAATTGATAAATAGAATAACTGTCTAATGCAATACACCATCAAGACAAAACAAGTTACAACAGAAACTTAACAAGACAGGTTCTGCGATCTTGCTTACAATGACAACAAAAACAGACACCCAATTATAACATCGGGTGTAAAGCACACAATTAAAATACGGATTTTAAAGGAAAATAAGGATAAAATTATTATTTCTTTATGTTTTCAATTTTGCACTTTTTTATAAGATATCCTGCTTGACACTTTAGAGTGCATGTATTATCGCATGGTTCCACGTGTATTGTGACCGAAGCGTTTTCAAGTTTTGAATAAATCTCAGTCTTCAAACCTCTAGTTATTTCATGAGACCTATATACCGTCATTTGAGAATTTACAAATATATGGAATTCTATAAACCTCTTGTTGCCAGCTTTCCTAGTTTTCAAAGCGTGAAAACCAGCAATATCATCGTTAGACTTTATAATACTCTCAACTATAGCTATTTCATTTTGAGGAAGACTTACATCAAACAAATCCTTTGCCGATTTTATTACAAGATTCCAAGCAGCTTTTGTTATCATAACCGCAACTATAAAAGCCGCAAAAGAATCCACCCAATAAATATTTAACTCTAGAAACAACCATTCTGAGCTAGTTATTACAACTAGTGCTACCATCACTCCAAGCGAAGTATAAACGTCAGTTCTCAAATGCCATGCATCGGCTTCTGCAGCTAAAGATTTGTTTTCTTTTGCAACCACAAACAATTTTTGAGAAACAAAAAAATTTACAATAGCAGATATTAACATTATAATAACGCCAATTATAGGCGTACCTAACGGCTCAGGACTCAAAAGCTTTTCAGCAGCATGATAAACTATGTAAATTGCTGCTGCAAAAATTAACATCCCTTCAATAGTACCTGAAATATTTTCAAATTTACCATATCCATACTGATAGATCCTATCGGCAGGTTGAGAGGCTTTCCTGACAGCAAAATAAGCTATCAAAGCTGCAACCAAGTCTATAAGAGAATGGACTGCTTCGGAAACAATTGCAATAGAACCCGTAATTATTCCTGTAATAAATTTTCCAAGTGTCAAAACTGTGTTTGACACGACAGAAAATTTTACAATTTTATATGTTTCGTTTTTTTGCACTTAATACCTCATGAAGCAGATACAGATTCTAATTCTGCAATTATCAATCCTATCTGGCTATCTAATTTAAAATAGCAAGGCAACCTTCTCTTATCATCAGCAATCCAAATTAACATTCTACCACTTAAACCTAACTCTTTAGAATTTCCATCCAATGAAGGCTCTATTACAAAACAATTAAACTCGCCTAACTTTATTTTAATTTTTTCTTTTCTTAAAACTTTAATTGTCAACGGATATGACGTCTCTCCAGAATGAACTTTTAAATAATAAATATCGCCCTGCTTTAAAGCTAAACTTCTTATGCTGTAAACCGCAGTCAAAATATCTTGAGTATGACTTGCCGTTGTTCCTCTTTTAACTTGTCCAGAGATTTGTAATTCATATGTTTGCTCAATAGGATTAAAAATAATTAATTCTTCTCTTGTTTGCCCGTTTTGTTTTATTTTTGACTTAAATTCAAATGAGGATTTGCTTTCTTCATCAAACAAAGATTCAAACACTGCATTAAGATCAAAAAGAGAGCTTAAAAAAGGGTTCGTTGTAACACAGAGAAATGCGTTATATGCTTTTCTCCCACTTATATCTTTTAAATTTTTTGTTTCAAGCTCGGCATTACCTAAATTCACAGAATTCCAACTGACAGCATAAGTTAATTTTTCATTTATCGGAAGTTTATACTTGCCAAGTTTTGTCCAAATAAAAGTCTCATTTTTATTTTGTGCAAAACAAAAAATCGGAAATAACATAAATGTCACTGTTATCAGAATAATAGTTAATCTAGTTTTTTTTTGCATCTTTAATTATTACACTAACCGCATCTTTTAAAGTTTTACACACAGCCATAGGTTTAATTTTTTCTTGCGCTATTTTTGTCTGCTGTTTTTTACCATGTCCCGTAAGAACCAAAATACCCTTACCTCCAGTATTGCATCCAAGCAAATAATCTCTTATGCTGTCACCAACTGTATAAGATTTTTCAAGATCTATATTAAAATCTTTAGCGCCTTGCAAAACCATTCCAGGCTTTGGTTTCCTACAATTACAAGAATCTTCATCAGCATGAGGACAATAATAAATAGCGTCTATTTCAGCTCCAGCTTTTTTAAGCAAAAATACAAATCTTTCGTGAATTTTTTGCAAATCCTGTTCGCTAAACATTCCCCTTGCAACACCAGACTGATTTGTAACTATAATCACCTTAAAACCTGCTGCACGCAATCTGTTTATACTATCTGCTGCATAAGAATAAAGTTTTACTTGATCAGGCAAACTTAAATAATTTTTGTCAAAAATAACAGTACCGTCGCGGTCTAAAAAGACTGCAGGCACTTTAATATTGCTTGTTCCCATTTTTCTTTTCCCTTTATAAACTGTGGCTTAACCATAAGAACAGAAATTTTTTCTTTCGTTTTAGCATCAACATTTTGTAATTTAATCGCATCTTTAGCAGTTACAACAAAGTAAGAGTCTGTTTCCTTTTGGGAAATCAACTTATTTAACTCATAGTTGTCGTATCGACTGTGATCTTTTAAAATTATACTATCTTTTAAAATTATACCGGATTTCTCTATAGAATTTTTAAAGCCTTGAGCGAAACCTATTGCGCTTAAAGAATAAACTTTAGATTTCTTCAAAAGTTCAACATTAAAATCTGTTTTTAAATCAATTTTTTTATATTTAAAATCGCCGTAAAATGTTAAAACCGCTTCCTTTCCTGACAACTCAAATAATTTTTTTTCAAGTTTATTAAGATTGTCTTTTGAAACCATGTCGCAATTAGTAACAACTATAACATCAGCCCTCTTTAGCGATTTAGGATTTTCCCGCAAGATTCCATAAGGAATAAGCATACCGTTGCCAAAAGGATTAGCTGCATTGACACAAACTATATCTAAATCTCTTTTTATTTTCCAATGTTGAAATCCATCATCTAAAACATAAACATCTGGATTTGCTTCAGAGCCAAAGATTAAAGCGTTGTTATATCTGTCAACGCCAACAATAACAATTGTATTAGGCACGCTTCTTGCTATCAAAAGAGGCTCATCGCCGCTTGCTATAGCGCAAACATCCGATGCGCCGTTTTTCAAAAGCATTGGGATTTTACTTTTTCTTAAATAACCTCGCGTTAAGACTGTAGATTTGAATTTATTTACCACAAGAAACTCCAACAGTTCTATAACTATCGGAGTTTTACCAGTACCGCCATAAGTTATATTTCCTACGCTTATTACAAGTTTAGGCAGTTTTTTCGCAGTAGTAAATTTCCTGTCAGCTTTTAATAAAACGGCATAAATTAAAGAAATTGGATATAAAATAACTTTTAAAAATTTGAACATTTATTTTCAAGTTCCCAAAGCTTTATGTACTTCATCAATGTATAGAAAGACGAATACAATAAGGCGAGTATAAGACCTGTTAGACCGTCAAGAAACCCCTTCTTTATTATATACATTTTAAAAAACATAACGCTTGGATTTACAAAGAGATTTAAAACTTTAAATTTTTCCCCACGTCCAAACATTTCTTTTGAACGTAAATCAGTATAAAAATCAGACTTTTTAACAAATTGTTTTATACTATCGTACGGATAATGAAGAATATCTCCTTTAAAATAAATTTTTTTGCCAGTGTATTCAATGTCTTCGTGAACTAACTGGTCTTTATATTTCATTTTATTCTTGTTGAATAAAACAGGATGCCTGTAATCTGGATACCAACCTGAATGCAGTATCCATTTGTTTATAAACTTACTCTTTCTTGGAGCGATAAAAGCATCAGCTCTTGGAGTATTTTTAAACTCTTGCTCTATTTCTTCTTTTAATTCAGGAGTAATCCTTTCGTCGGCATCAAGACATATAATCCAGTCATTAGAACATTGGGTTAAAGCAAAGTTTCTCTGCTTGCCGAAATATTCAAATTTGTTCTGAACTACTTTACAGCCCATACGCTTTGATATTTCAACAGTAGAATCTTTACTAAAATCGTCAACAATTACAATTTCGTCAGCCCATTTAACGCTTTCTATGCATTCTCTTATATGTTTTTCTTCGTTTTTCGTCAGAACGTAAGCAGAAATCTTTATCATTTGCCCACCTAATTCAAATTAAATTTCCAAATAGATTTTCAGAAAAGTCCAACACCATATTAACACTTTCTTATCTGAGTATATCGTTTAGGTTGCCTGGGAAAAACGCAATTATTTGAATGTCTTTAACTTTTTATAAAACTATGAAACCAAAGACAAAATTTTTCTGTATATAAATTTATAACTTAAAATCTATTTTAATTATGTTTCTCTAAAATTTCTTCTTCTAAAAAACCTCTCAGATGACCATCTTAAATTTACTTACATAAAAAATGCTTTTTTAGAGCTAATTTTACTAAGATTTTTCAAAAAAAGCTCCTCTTTCTACATCTTTTCATTCTTAAATTCTACAGTTTTTATGAAAAATTCACAAGTCTCTACGAAAAATTCACAAATTTAGAGAACAGTACATAAAAATTTCACTATAAAATAGAGTGAAGAGCGAAAGCTTTGTAAAGGAGAGTAATTTTATATGAACGGGATAAGGAAGAAAATCATATGTTTAGCGTTGTCTCTTATATTCGTGATGGGGACATCACAAGCACAAGGTAGTGTTAGTGGGAAAGCTGTAGTAATTCTAACTTCAGAGATGGTTTGAATTTGGAAGAAAATGGAAATATAAAAAAATACACGAAGCCTATGGGCGAAGATGTTTAGTAGCAATAATGATCAATTGGAACAACTAATAGGTCAGCTCTAAAAATTTATCCAAAAAATCAAAGCTCTGCTTGAAGTTCTGCAAGGCTTTGATTTTGTTAACTAATTTAGATTGTCAATTTTGTAAAGGCAAAACTTACACTTTTTAACGACAAAAACCAAGACCAGACACGCAAAACAACAAATTATCGGACATAGTCTATGGGTTATAATAAAAATGCTATCTATTCTTCTGCTTCGTTCTTTGAAGAACGTTTTCTTAACAAATGATTTAAAATTTTCTTTCTTAAACGTACAGAAGCTGGAGTTACCTCCACAAGCTCATCAGGGGCAATATATTCTACCGCTTGTTCAAGATTCATAATCCTTGGAGGCGTAAGCATAGGAGCGTCATCGGCACTTTTACTTCTCATATTGCTTAGCTTTTTAAGTTTGCATGGATTTACAACTAAATCATTTTCTCTTGAGTTCTGCCCTACTATCATACCTTCGTAAACTTCAACTCCAGGTCCTACAAAAAGCTGACCACTTATTTGAAGATTATCTAATGCGTAAGCCGTAGTCTTACCTTGCTCTTTAGCTATAAACACACCGCTTGTTCTTAAATCCGCAACATCAACTTTAGGCATATAGTCGTAAAAGCTGTGATGCATTATGCCTTGACCTCTAGTATTTGTTAAAAAATCATTTTTAAAACCTATCAAGGCTCGTGAAGGAATTACATATTCCAAACGTATCCTATTTTCGCCTTCGCTTACCATATTTTCAAGCTTTGCAGAGCGTTTTCCTACAAGATCAAAAACAGCGCCTTGATATTTGCTTTCTATATCTAAAGTAAGCAATTCCATAGGTTCGCAGAGCTTACCATCTATTTCTTTATAAATAACTTCCGGCGAAGAAACGGAAAGTTCAAAGCCTTCACGACGCATAGTTTCAATTAAAACAGTTAAATGCAGCTCACCTCTTCCAGAAACTTTAAACTTACCTTCACCTTCAAGCACCTCTATTTTCAATCCCACATTTGTTTGAGCTTCTTTTTCAAGCCTTGCTTTTATGTGCCGACTCGTTAAAAACTTTCCCTCGCGCCCTGCAAAAGGTGAATCATTTACAAGAAAGTTCATTGAAACTGTCGGTTCATCTATGGAAAGGCGAGGCAACAGCAATATATTATCCACATTACATACAGTATCGCCGACTTCAACCTCTTCAAGACCTGCTATAGAAACTATATCTCCTGCTTTTGCTTCTTCAACTTCTTGCTTGCCAAGTCCATAAAATTTATCTATGCGAACAGCTTTTGTTATTTTTGGAGAATCAATATTTTGCTCGTTTACAAGAGCTATACTCTGACCTTTTTTAACAGAACCGTTTAAAATTCTTCCTATACCTACGTTTCCTAAAAAGTTGTTATAGTCAAGCATTGTTATCTGCATTTGTAATGGTTTGTTCTCATCAGCTTCAGGTGGCGAAACATGTGACATAATCGTCGCAAACACAGGATCTATATCTTTGCCTTTTACGTTCATATCCGGACTTGCCCAGCCTTCGCGTCCTGAAGCATAAAGTATAGGAAAATCAAGCTGTTCATCAGTTGCGCCAAGTTTCATAAACAAGTCAAAAACGCTATCCACTACCGCGCTCGGAGTTGCGTTTGGTCTGTCCATTTTGTTTATAACTACTATAGGTTTTAATCCCAATGCTAAAGCCTTTCTCAAGACAAATCTTGTTTGCGGCATAGGACCTTCAACAGCATCAACCATAAGTATAGCACCTTCTACCATCTTTAACACTCTTTCAACTTCGCTACCAAAGTCTGCGTGTCCCGGAGTATCTACTATATTTATAGTGTTTCCTAGATAATTTACCGAAGTGCATTTTGCAAGAATCGTAATCCCTCTTTCCCTCTCAAGAGGATTAGAATCCAAAACCATGTCTTGAGCTTCGTCATTTTTAACTATGAATTGTCCCGAAAATTTTAACAAAGAATCCACTATGGTAGTTTTGCCATGATCAACGTGAGCTATAATTGCAACATTCCTTACATCATTTCTTTTCATATTTTGTCCTGTTTATCAAAAGACGACCTTCATAACAGGTCGTCTTTATATTTTTGTAATTTTGCTTTATAATTATACAATTTTTACAACGCTTTGTCAGTGATAAGAAGAAGTAAGTCATTTTATAGGGACAACATTGGTATGTGAAATTTTTTAACGTCTAATTTATATCACAACAGATATGCAAACCTTAACAAACCAGCTAAACCTTCTCTTTTTCCTGCGTAAGCCTCTCCGCTTAACTCCATTCTAAAATCACCGAATTCAACCTTTATTCCAAACTCTCCAGTTTGGCTCCAACCCATTAAATCTTCAGGTTCTATTTCAAATACAAAAGTTTTGGCTGTTACCTTGCCTTCCATTTCATATTCAGCGCCTATTCCTATAAATGGCATTACAAATCGGATCAACTTAAAACTGCTCCGCGCACCTAGTCTTAATCTACTTGAAGTTACTCTGCCAAAATCTATTGTGTCTTTGGTAATGAGTTTCGCTTCTTTAGATTCTTGCCGTACGTACAACCACTTGAAATAGCATTCAAGATCTAAAATTCTAAAATCTTTGATACACCCACAACCTATATGTCCTCCATAATACGTTCCATCTGTATCAAAATTGCTGTAACTTGAGTCTGTTTTCCCAATCTTTGCAGAACCATCCAAATATATCTCATTTATTATTTTTCCTACATCATCCTTTACATTCCAAAACCCAAACCTTCCTAAAATTCCTATTCCCATGTATTGCGGTTTCCCTCTTGCTTCTGTTTGACCAGATAAATTCCCGAGTATTGTGTTCTTGTTATAACTTGTTTTTATCGTATATTCACCCTCGCCATGTTCTAAGAAGCAGCCCAAAACTAATTTTTTGTCTGCAGGTCTGTACTCTTTAGCTATACCTGCTATAAAAGTAATGCCTTTTACTTCCACCAAATCTCCGCCGTATTTTAAATTCCCCTCTGTTATCACGCCAAATGCACCGGCTCTTCCGTACGAATCCAGATTGTCAACATACTTTGCGCTTACGCTTTCATTTGCTTCCCTTATTCCTTTTTCAGAAATTAAATCCAAACTTCTGTTGATAAAAATCATCTCTGAAACTCTATATTCTAAATATGACTTGGCTTGAGGGTTAAGGTCAAACTTTGCGTCTTTCACTTCCAAAATTAACGATGTATCTGTCGTACTAAGATTGAAACTATAATCATACAAAACAGTCACGCCATACAGCCCTTTTATATCATCTACTGTATCATTAACAGGTTTGTTGCTTATGCCTGTCCCAGTTCCTGAGCTTACTATCAAGTAGAATTTATCTCCTTGGTTTAAAATAGGAACATAGTCTTGGAACTGTATATTAACCATGCTTTTTCCTAAATCAATAACGCTATTAGTATCTGTTTCTCTCCAACTAGAGCCACCCGTACCTGCAATAGCGGTTATTATTATATCTCCGTTTTTAATATCGTTGGGGAAATAAAAATTATAGAATTCAAAATTATTAATACCATAAACTTGAATATTCTTAGCATACATCTTAAGAGTATTCCCACTAAAAGCATCGCCTGCTTTGGTTCGCCCTCCCCATAAAACTCCTGCAGGTGAAAGAATTGCTCCTTCGTAAACAGTAATAGTGTTATTTGTAATATTATTATTTCCGGTATCACTTGCAAAACCGCCAGTAATGTTGCCTCCAATATTTGCACTAGAGCTAATTATAACAGCATTATTGTAAGCTACACCTTGGCTAATCCAAGACCCGTACACATTTCCTTTAACTGTCCCAAGTATATTAACGGTATTGCTAGATGCATTTCCATACACGCTTACTTGCGCTCCAAAAACATGGTTCATTACATTTCCAGAAACTTCTACGTTATTCCATAAAGCTGTGCCTGACGTTATAGATACACCACACACGTCGTTGCCTGCTAAGCCTGAAATAGAAATATTTACAACGTTATTTGTTGCAATTCCGTTGCCAATATGAGATGCAGTAACATCTTTATCTACTTCACCAGCAATATTTACAATGTTATCTGATGCTGTTCCCGAGTCAACCCATGAACCGAAAACGCTATTTTTAACACTTCCTGAAATTGAAATGTCAGCTCTATTATTTGTTGCTGTTCCTGTTCCGACTTTAACGCCGTAAACTGTTCCCGATATAATTCCACTTTCAAAAACAGTGACAGAATTATTTGTAGCTGTACCAGTATCAACACGAGCACCATAAGCATCGCTATTATTAACTGTCCCATAAATTTTAATGAAATTGTTAATGACCGATCCATATCTTATATAAGCACCATGCACGCCAAAATCTGTATCTCCATAGCTATAATTTACCACTCCACCTGTACTTACAATCACGCCATTATTTACAGCTTCTCCTATTTCAAGAATTTTGGCACCAATAATGTCCCTATTTTTTGTTTGTCCTGAAATAGTAATAAGATTAGACTTTGCTGTACCTGAGGAAACAATAGATATTCCATAAATACTACTTTCAGTTACTCCTAAAATATTTATGGCATTTCTTTCAACCTGTCCATACCCCAAAATTCTAGCACCGCTAACTAGACCGCTAACTACACCCTCAACATTAACAGAGTTAAAAGAGGCAACGCCGTCAAAACTATATGGATACGTCCCTATAACTACACCGTCAACACTATTTGTAACCGTTCCTTTTATAACTACTGTATTATAATTAGCATTGTAACCTATTGTCGGAAAAGAACCTTCAATACAAGCTCCTGACACTCCTTCTGCTGTAAAACCAGCTTCAACAGTTATCTTGTTATAATTTGGATTTAAGTTAAACGGCTCTGTCCCATAAGATCCAGAACCGTTTCCAGCAACGTAGCTGCTGATATCGACTGTAATATCAACTGTGTTTGAAAAACTACGTTCAGCTAAAAAAATTATAAAAGCAATAAAAACAGCACTTAAAATAAGTACTTTTAAAACTGCTCTTTTTAAAGTTATAAAAGAGACGCCACTCAGAAATATTTTCAACATTCCCCCATAGCTTTCAATTCTTAAAGGATGCGAGAAGTTCACTGGAAGAAGAATTTCTCATACCTTTTGTATAAAGGTATATATAAGGCACAAAGAACAAAGCAAGAACCAATGCGAAAGACAAACCTCCAACAACAGCTATTGCCATAGGTTGGTTAGTAGAACCGCCACCGCCAAAACCAACGGCAAGAGGAATAAGTCCTGTAATTGTTGTAAGAGTGGTCATCGTGATAGGTCTTATATGATTGACCGTAACTTCAACGACATTCTTTTTTAACACCAAAACGTCAAGACGATTGCCATCAGCTTTTTTTAATTCTTCATCGTACATAATGTTAAATCTGTCAACAAGCAAAATAGAAATGTTAACCACGTTTCCCACAAGCATTATAAAACCAAGCATTGAAATAGAATTTATTGATTGTCCCGTAACAAACAATACAAATGCTGCTCCCACAATTCCTAGAGGAATAGCAGTCATAACTATTATAGGTTGAAATAAAGATTCAAATTCCGAAGCCAAAACCATGAAAATAATTATAACGCCAAGCCCTAATGCAAAAGAAACTTGAGACAATGCTTCTTTCATGGCAAGCATTTCGCCGGAAATAACGCAATGAACATTTTCATTGTTGTATCTTTCATCAAGTATTGTCTCTATTTCTTGAACAGCTTTTGCAAAATTGCCCTTAACGTTAGCTGAAAGCAAATATGTTCTCTCGCCTTCTATTCTTTTGATTGAAGGAAGAGTTTTTACAAAATTAGCCTGAGCTATCTGTTTTAATTGTATTGTCATGCCCCATTGAGAATATGCCGTCATTTCCATAACTTTGCTGAGTTTGTCTCTATCTTCAGGACGCATTCTTACTCTCACATCCATTTCATCGTCTTTTCTTTTAAGTTTTGTAGCAACATACCCTTTAATAGCCGCTAAAGTCATGGCAGAAATATCTTGAGTTGAAAGTCCGAATAAAGATGCTCTTTCTCTGTCTATTGTGAGCCTCAATTCAGGCACTTCATCAGGAGGGTCAAGTTTTATACCGTAAAACTGAGGCATTTTCTCCATAATATCGCGAATTCCATCGGAAGCTTGTTTAAGTATAGACAAATCGCTTCCTCTTATTTCTATCATTAAACCTGAAGCAGCTCCTACGCCCGAGCCGAATAATCCTTGTTGTGTCATAAATTCGGTTTCTAGTCCTTTGATATTAAATTTTCTTATTTCATTTGAGATATCTGCCACAAACTCGTCAGTAGAAATTCCTTCTTTGTGTAGTCTTCCTACAATTCTTGACTGGTACGTTCCTAGAGATTCTATAGCGGCAACGCCGGAATCATCTCCGGTTGAACCAACGCTAACGGAAATATCGTTAATTTCCGGATACTGAGAAATCAGTTTTTCTATTCTTTTTGTAGCTACATTTGTAGCTTCTAACGGAGTATCCGGAGGCATTATTATGTTCAAAGTAAAACGCCTTTCATCCACTTTAGGCATAAAAGCTTTGGGAATTAGAGCAAAACAAACCACTCCAACTATTGTATAAATGAAAATCATAGACATTATCTTGCTGATTTTATAATCCAAAACTTTCTTGAACACCGGCGTAAAATATTTATTTATTGAGTCCATACCTGCAGTAATAGACTGCTTTGACAAATCAGCTGTAAGCGCAAGACGCGGAACAAGAAAAAGAGCTGTAAATATGGACGATACAAGCGAGAATGAAATTGTTAGCGCTAGCTGTTTAAAAAGTTGTCCTATCATACCTGCAACAAAAACAAATGGTATAAAAATAGCTAAAGTTGTAAGAGTAGAACTCATAATAGGAGCAAGCAAGCTGCTAGTAGCTCTATAAATTCTTTCTTTCTTGGGAATACTTTTAAGCCTGTGGAATTGCATAAGGATATTTTCAAGTACTACGTTTGAGTTGTCAATAACCATTCCTATTCCAACTGTAAGACCGCCTAAAGACATGGTATTTATAGAAATATCTCCAAAATACATAAAACTTAAAGTGCTGCAAAGAGCCACAGGTATAGCTATGTTTATTATTGTAGATGCTATGAAGCTCTTCATAAAAAAATACAACAAGATGAATGAAAGTAATATTCCTTGTATTCCATTTGAATATAAATTTGCAAGAGATTCTTTAATAAAGTCGGACTGATCTGAAGTTATTTTTATATCAACGTCTTCCGGCATCTTTTCTTTAATATCTTTAAGTTTCTTTTGAACTTCTTTTGACAAATTTATTAAATTTGAACCGGACTGCTGGTAAATGCCTACTGAAATATTTTCGCTGCCATTATAACGCGAATACCCTTTTCTGTCCTTAAGGGTTTCTTTTACTTCTGCAATATCTTTTAAAAATATTATTTTGTCGCCTGTTTCCTGCGCTTTGTTTTTAAGTCTTTTTGTGCTTAGAACGTGCTCTATGTTATTGTCAACTTTTGAGAAAGAAAGATTGGCTATATCGTCAATACTTTGAAACTCACCTACCGTCTTAACTAAATATTCATGTTTTTCTTCTTTTATTGTGCCTGCGGGATATGTTATATTGGCATTTTCAAGAGAAGTGGCAACTTCAGTTATTGAAACCTGATTGGCAAGAAGTCTTCCTTTATCTATTTCAACAAGTATTTCTTTTTCTTCACCACCTCTAAGTTCAACTTTAGCAACGCCTTCAAGTCGTTCAAGTTCGTCCTTTATGTTTCTCTTTGCCATATGCCTGAGTTCAGCCATTCTTATATCTGAAGAATCGCCGTTTTTATAGCTTACAGAAAGAAGCATAGCTTCGGTTTGAGTAGGATTGTACTTTAAAACAACTGGATCTAGGGCTTCTCTAGGTAAACTTTCTTTTATCAAATCTATCTTTTCGCGTACATCCATAGCAGCGAAATCCATATTGGTTCCCCATCTAAATTCACATGTAACAATGGAAACCCCTTCTTTTGAATTGGAAGAAACTCTCTTAATGTCTTTTACAGTTCCTGCAGTTTCTTCAACCATTTTACTTATAAGTTTTTCTGCTTCTTCAGGACCTGCTCCATCATATCTTGTTACAATAGTTATTTGAGGATATTCCATTGACGGAAACAATTCTTGCGGAATTCTCGTGTATGAAATAAAACCCAAAAGTCCAATTGACAAAAATAACATTATCGTTGTAACCGGTCTATCTACAGACAATCTCATTATGCTCATTTTGTTCTCTCGTAAATATTTATTTATTGCTAAATTTTTATTTTAGGAACATTGGGGATTTTCGCAGGAGAAGAATCGTCGCTTGGAATGATAATTCTTGGAATTTTAAATCCGTCTGAATTTGAAGCTTTCTTAAATTTTTTAGAACCGGGCATTTTAATTCCCTTCAAAAAACGCAAATTGTTTAACATTCCATGCAAACTTTTCTTTGGATTTTCCATCATGTAATATGCCGTAGGAATGATCAAGAGAGTAAGCATTGTCCCCGTTAATGTGCCAAAAAGGACAGTAAGAGACATAGATCTCCACATTGAGGCTGCAGCATCTCTACTTAAAACCATAGGAAGAAGACCGATAGTTTTCATAAGGAAAGTAATTAGTTCAGGACGAAGCCTTTCTTTGCATGATTCAAATATCACTCTTAAAATGTTTGTCCTTCCGATACGCCTTTGATTTATTTTATCAACAATAATAATTGACCCATAAACGATTGATCCAAATAAAATCATTATGCCTATATATACACCAAGACTTATCGGTTTTTTAAAAATCCAAAGAGAAAAAGCTACGCCTATTATGCTTAAAGGCAAAGCAAACATTATAAGAAACGGCTGTTTATAAGATTCAAATATTGATGCTAAAACGAAAAAGATAAGAATAACGGTAAGAGCTATAGCTAGCATAAACGAGCCTTGACTGTTTACCGTTTTCTCATAGTCGCCAGACAAATTAAATGAGTACTCTTTAGGAAAAGTAACAGTTTTAAGAGCAACTACTATTCCTTTTGCCGCAGTTTTCAATCCTATTTTTTCTCTGTTGGCAGTAAGCTGTATAAAACGTCTTTTATTTTTGTGCCAAATTTCCTGAGTAGATTTTAGTTCTTCTACTCTTGCGACCTGTCCAACATAGACAACTTCCTTTCTAGTGTTTATTATTGGAAGAAATAACACATCTTGAATGCCTTTCACGCTACCAGGACGAAGCCTTGCAATTGCTTCTATTTGCTCTCCGTCTTTTCTAAATTTCGTAGCTATTAGACCTCTTAGCTCCGCATGCAGCGTGTTTCCAAAATAATATGCCGTAAGCCCGAGCGAAGAAAGTTTGTTGTGGTCCACAAAAAGATTAATTTCAGGTTCGTCTTCTCTCATTCTTATTTTTACATCGTTTAAACCCGGAATCTGCTGAAGCCTGCCCGAAGAAGAAAAAGCAAGCTGTTTTAAAGTATCATAATCTTGTCCATAAAAATCAACATACATTTCCTTAGAGCCTGAAGTCTCGGAATCCTGATAGTACACAAAAGCTGGACTATAATCTTCAAAATATTTCCTAAATTCCGCTTTAAATTTATCAGCTTCTTTATATACTCTTACTTCAATAAAAGTATGCAGTTTTTCTACTTTTGAGGAAACTCTTTCAACGTCTTCTTTAAAAGACATAAGTTTCATTTCCATTTTTTTAACTATCTCGTTAGAAACTTCTATACGCGTAGCGGGAGGAAATTGTATTCCTATTCTGAAAGTATTTGCATCACCAGAGTCCATAAATTCAGAATCTCTGCTCTTTAAAATATGCACAGAAAACAAAAAAAGCAAAAATACAGCAATCCATACGTAAGTTTGTCTTCTAAAAACAAATTTTAGAAATTTACCGTAAATACGTCTTATTTTCATGTACCAAGCTTGAAACTCCAAAGAAAAATTATTCTGCCATCTATATATTTGCGGAGGCACAAATATCATAGTGCTTATTAGCGACGCTATCAGAGCGAATGTAATTGTAAGACCAAACGGCATATAGAGCTGTCTTATTTCAGGCTCTAAAAATACAAGAGGTAAGAATACTACTATAGTCGTAACCGTAGAAGCAAAAATTGGCTGCCAAAGCTCTGCAGTTCCATTTATAACCAGCTCTTCTTTTGTTTTATACGTTCCTCTATGGTGGTGAAAAGATATGTTTTCTATTACCACTATGGCGTTATCCATAACGTTAGCCATACCCATGGCAAGACCGCTCAACGTCATAACATTAAAAGTCTGTTTTGTAAAATACATCAGCAAAACTGATATTAACAGGCTTAACGGAAGCGTTGTTGCGACTATAATAACGTTTCTGATATTTTTCATGAATAGAAATAGAATACCTGCAAGCAGAATCGCTCCGACAACAAGCGCTTCGCATAGAGAATAAATGGCTTTATTTATGTAATCCGCATCATTTTTTACAATAGTCAAGGCTATTTCGGGATCTATTTCGTATCTTAATTTATTTATAACTTCAACAGCTTCTTTTGCCGTGCTTATGGTATTTGCCGCAGTTTCTTTTTGAATGTACATGGAGACTACCGCTTGAACGTTAAGCCTTGAAAAAGACGTCGGCTCGTAAAAAGAATCTTTTACAGTAGCAATATCTTTTATCCTTATTACAGACCCTGACGGAGTAATAGCTATGCCGGTATTTGCAATCTCCTCAACATTGTTATATTCACCAGTAGCTCTTATTATGTAACTATTTTTTGCATCGTCTATATTGCCTGCGGTTATTGAAACATTTGACAAGTTTATTTTTTGAACAACATCAAGAATAGGAAGATTGTAAGATATAAGTTTTGAATTGTCTATGTCTATTAGAAGCTTTCTTTCTCGTCCTCCGCCGATTTCAACATTAGCTACTCCAGAAATTCTCATAAGTTTTTCTTTAATGCTCTTTTCCGCCACATCTCTAAGTTCTTCAGTTGAAAACTTATGAGAACTTAAAGCAACAATGATTATTGGCGCGTCAGATTGTTCAAATTTGGCTATTATAGGCTTTTCAGTTTCTTTTGGAAGTAAATGACTAACAAGGGCAAGTTTTTCGCGTATGTCCACAACTACAAAGTCCGTATTTACACCATGGTGAAAATTTAACATTATATTGGATTCGGACTCTTTTGATGAGGAAATCATTTCTTTAAGTCCGTTAAGTTCGGAAAAAACTTCTTCCAAAGGTCTTGTTACATATTTTTCAACCTCTGCTGAGGCAATACCTCCGCGAAGCCTTGCAACAACGCTTACTGTACCGGACTTGGAGTTAGGATTCAATTCAACTGGAATCCTAACTACCATAATTGACGAAAACATGATCAATGCCATAACTATCATTAGAGTAGTTATCGGCTTTTTTATGCCTATATCAATAACCATAATTTAAGGTAAAATATCTTATTCTAACGGTATAGGAATATCGTCTTCTTTTAGTTCTTGGAATTTAACTTTCACACCGTCAGAAAGCTGCCCTTGAGTTTCAACAACTAAAAGGTCGCCTAAATTAAGACCTGACAAAACTATAGTTTTCTCACCCACTTTATCGCCAACAGTGCAAGGTCTCATTTGTATAGTGCCTTCTGCTGGATTAGCGTCAGGGGCAACAACAGGTAAAAGGAATGTCGTATCATTTAAAGAAATTATGCTTTCTGTCGGAACTAAAACAATATTATGCAGCTCTCTTATAAAAATTACCCCTCTTGCAAACATTCCAGAACGCAAAAGACCATCATTATTTTCAACATTTATTTTTACAGTTGCAGTTCTTGTTCTTTCTTTTACCACAGGAGCAATTTCAACAATCGTACCTTCAAAGTCTTTATCAGGATATGAATCGCTATTAATAGTTACTTTTTGTCCAACTGACATTTTCAAGACATCTTTTTCAGGTATATCAACTTCAAAATTTGTACCCTGATCGCTTATAAACTTACACACCACATCTTGCGACGTAACATATTCTCCAGACTTTATTATAATTTCGGCAAGAATACCATTGCTTGGCGCTACAAGATTAGTCTTTTGCAAATTCAATTGTGCAAGATCAAGCTCTGACTGAGCAGATTTCGCGCGCAATTCTGCAGATTCTAGCTCAAACTTAGATTCAAGGAGTTTACTTTCTGCCAAAGCCTTCATCTTAAACATTTCTTCATATACTTTATATTTTTCTTTAGCCGACAAGTATGCTGACCGTTCGCTTTTGTATCTGCTTTGAGCATAATCAACTTTAGTCATGGTATCTTTAGTGTCTAAAGAACAAATAATTTGACCGCTTGTGATTTTATCTCCTTCTTTAAAATTATATTTCTTAAGATGACCTTCTATCTGGAAACGAAGATCATTTTCAATAGCGCCTTTAATTGATCCCATAACTGTGTACTTTTCAATAAAGTCCTCTTTTTTAACCCTCATTACTTTTACTTGTATTATTCCTTGCTCATGGTTTTCTTGTTTAACTTTTTTAACAAGAATAAAATATGAAGATATTCCCAAGATAATGACAAGCAATAATATGCCTATCGTATAAAGCTTTTTTTTAAATTTTTGTGGAGATTTGTCTTTTTCGCGTTCAATGTAAAGACTAATTTTGTCAATAATAAGATAGAGGTAGTATTTGAATTTTTCCAATTTTTGTTCCTCCTATTATCTCAACGGCATCAATGTTAACCTTTCCATTTCAGTTACTGAAGAGTAATTTTGATACGTAGCTCTAGCATAACCTGAAATAGCTTCGGCGTATCTTAGAGCCTCTTCCATTAAATTAACGGTGCTAACTTCATAAAGAGAATTTTGTTTTTTCATTAAAGCTAACCTTCTTTTTCTGTAAGCTATTTCTTTTTTTAAAGTTCTCGCATTATTTAAAGAATTTACATAATCATTGTATGCTTTTTCTGTATCAAGCCTTCTATTTTTAAGAACATCAACATAATCCGCATTTGTTTGATTAAAACCTACTTTACTTTCTTTTGTATCAACAAAATACCCAAGATCATCTAAAAGAGCAAACTTTACGTCCTGTGTAATAGTGTCAACTCTTTTGCTAGCATCCACAATTGTAGTGGGATCAGTTCTTTCTTTTGTATAAGAAGCTTCTAGCGAGTTCCCCCATAATCCCCATGAAAGTTTTCCCACTACATTCCATGATATTGAAAGCTCTAAAGGCTGAGTTGTAAAGGCTTCGCCGCTTTTTCCGTAAAAGCCTTCAACATAAAATTTTGGAATAACTTTTGAACGATTTATTTTAATCTTCATATCAGCCATCTCAGCCTGCACCTTAGCAGTCTGTACCTCTAAGTTGTTAGTTAAAACAAATCTTAGCAGATCGTCTAAAGAAAAAGAAATTTCAGGAACATCATCTGAAAGAACGTCCAATTCCTTCGCATTTATCTCAACGATATCCGTAACCCCGACAACATTTATAAGTTTCTTTATCGCAAAGTTCAGGTTTATACGAGCCGCTTCGTACATATCGTAGATTTTATCTCTGAAATGCTCTGCCTCAAGCAGATCAAGCTGCGAAATAGCTCTTGCTTTATATTCTTTTTGCACTTTTAAAAAAAGCGACGAGACTATCTCATTGGCATTTGCCAAAGCGCTATATTCCTGTTTTAAAGTAATATACTCATAATAGGCAAGCTTAACTTTTGAAAACAATTCTTCGCGAGTTTTTGTGTAGTTAAACTTCGCAGCAGTAACCATCATAGACTCATACTCGTAAGTACCTCTAGTTCTATAACCCTCATATATGGGTTGAGAAGCTTTCACACCATAAGATTCTGAATTATATTCGTAGTCCTTGTAATTTCCAATGTCATCATTTCTTGATGCCATGGCGGTTGTCCCTTTAGAAGTTGTATGTTGAAGCGTAATTTGAGGGAAAAATGATCTTGCCGCGCGAGTAGTTCTGGAGCGAGCAAGCTGAATTTGTTCGTATGTAACAGCAAGTTTCGGATCGCGAGATTCAGCTATTTTCATACATCTTGCCAAAAAGACATCATTGGAAAAAGAACTTCCGACGAATAAAAAGTTAGGGACAACTATCGCCAAAACAAAAACATATTCGTTAAGAATTGTTCTTTTTTTAAACAAATTTGTCTCCATTTTTTACAAAATAAATAGACAAATGGCACTTTAAGAATAACACAAAACGGCTTTACTTGTCAATTTTTGATTAGGCATTAACGCATGTAAAAACCAAATCTTATGATGAATTTTTTTATGTAGTCTATAGAATTTTCAGAAATTTTGTTTTTCTTCAATTTAAAAAAATGATGTCTCCCAGACATAAATTCCACGACATCGGAGTAATCTGATATAAATTTTGAAATGTCTAATCTTGAAAAGTCACCTTCTTGACAGAAATATAAATAAATATAATTATCGTCTTCTGAAATAGTTTCTATGTTAAATTTTTCAGCAGCAATCCTTAATTTAACCACTTCAAACAGCATTTGTGTTTCTTGCGGAATTTTTCCAAAACGATCGATCAACTCATTTCTGACATTCGTCAATACATCTTCATTAACAGCGTCCGAGAATTTTCTGTAAAACAAAATTCTTATATTTTCGTCTTCTATATAAGTATTTGGAATCAAAGCATCCATTCGCAAGTCTATGGAGGTCATTTTCTTAGCTTCCTTTTCCTCAAGAACATCGCCTTTAACTTTCCTCCCTTCTTCCTCCAAAAGTTTGGCAAACATATCGTAACCAATATCTCTTACAAAACCATGTTGATTTAACGAAAGAATTCCGCCCGCCCCTCTTATTTCCAAATCTTTAAGAGCAAGCCTAAACCCAGAGCCTAATTCGCTAAATTCCTTTATAGCTTCAAGCCTCTTAACAACTTCATCGCTTAGATTTTTATCTTTGTAAAGCAAATAACAATATGCTTTCTCAGTGCCTCTACCTATTCTGCCTCTAAGCTGATAAAGCTGCGACAACCCAAAATTTTCAGCTTCTTCTATTATCATTGTGTTTACGGAAGGAATATCAAGACCAGACTCTATTATTATAGTCGCAAGCAAAACATCAAGTTTTAAATTCGTAAATTTCCACATTACATTTTCAATGTCTTTTGATTTCATTTTACCATGTATAACACCAAGCCTAATTCCAGATACAAGCTTTTTAATACTTTCAGCTTTTGTTAAAATTGTTTCAACTTTATTGTAAACGTAAAAAACCTGCCCGTTTCTTGAGATCTCTGCTTCTATTATCTTTTTAATCATTCCATCATCATATAAAGAAAGGCTTGTTTCTATCGGAAGTTTTCCAAAAGGAGGCGTTTCTATCAGCGACAAATCCCTAAAACCTGACAAAGCGGAGGAAAGTGTTCTTGGTATAGGAGTAGCCGAAAGCATCAATATATCTATATTTTTCTTTACAGACTTTATTTTTTCTTTTTGTTTAACTCCAAATCTATGTTCTTCATCAACAATTAATAATCCCAAATTTTTGAAATTAACGTCTTTTTGCAAAAGCCTGTGAGTACCGATTATAATATCTATATGACCGTCTTCAAGATTTTTTAAAACTTCTTTTTGCTTTAATTTAGTTTGAAATCTACTTATAACAGCTACTTTTGTAGGAAATATAGAAAGTCTTTGGTGGAATGTATTGTAGTGCTGCTGAGCTAAAACTGTAGTTGGCGACAAAACAGCTACCTGCATTCCTTCTTGAACAGCTTTAAATGAGGCTCTAACAGCAATTTCTGTTTTACCAAAACCCACATCACCACAAATAAGCCTTTCCATAGGATAAGGTTTTTGAAAATCATTGTTAATATCTTCAATTGCTTTTAGCTGATCGGGAGTTTCTTCATATGGAAAAGAATCTTTAAGCTCTTTTTCCCAAGTTGTTTGTGGACCGAAAGGTTTTCTTTTAATCAAACTTCTTTGCGCGTAAAGTTTTAAAAGTTCTTTGGCAAATTCTTTTGCAGCTTCACGTGCTTTTGATTTTACTCTTTCCCACGCAAGAGTATCCATAGAATACAACTTAGGTTTTATACCCTCAACGCCGACATATTTTTTTACAGTTTTGATCTCATCAGGTGGAACGTAAAGTTTATCTCCGTTCCTATATTCTATACACAAATATTCTGAAACGCTGTTATCTCGAGAAATTGTTTTTAACCCTACATAACGTCCTATCCCATACTTTTCGTGAACTACATAATCGCCAGCAGAAATTTCCCAAATACCTTCTAGCCTTCTGCCGCCTTTTATTTTAGGGAAACTTGCAGGTTTTTTCTTATAAAGCATTTCGCGGCTTGAAATACAAATAAGCTTTTCTTTTTCCAAGCAAAAACCTTGAGACAAATTACCAAATAAGAATTCCGGATTTTTATAATTCCAATTATTTTCGCGAAAAATATCGTAAATACGCTGCCGCTCACCATCGTTAGCACAGTAAATTTTTATCATTACACCATTTTCAGCAAAGCTTTTGAGCGATTTTAAAAAAAAGTTTATATCTCCTTGAAAACCAGTAAAACTTTTATACCCTTGATATTGAGCTTTATGATTAAGCGGATCATTTATGACAACTTTAACGTTTTCGGCTAATCTTTTTGTTTCCTTATCAATATCATAGTCAAAATATAATAACGTTTCCGACTTTTCTTCATGTTTAAAATAATCTCTAATTGTAGATTTTGATTCCGAAATGTTGATTGGAAGTATTTTAATTTCTTTAAGGAAAGCGTTTGACAACTGACTTGACGGATCAAAAGTTCTTATGGCGCCAACAGCGTCGTATTCAAAAAGAATTCTAACGGGCATCGGGTTTGCAGCAGACCAAACATCTACTAAATCACCTCTTACAGCAAACTGCATTCTATCTTCAACAAAATTAACCCTTGTATATCCAAAAGAAGATAGCGACACAATTAAATCATTTAAATTGTATTTATTATTTTTTGCAACTGTAAAACGACTATTGTTTTTTGGATTTAAAACAGGAGAGTTTATTGAAATGTCAGAAGCACAAACAACAAAATTTTTCAGTTCTTTTATTCTATCTGTTGTAAAAGACCTTTGCTCAGCATCGTCAGAAGGAAGCAAAAGTATAGGCATTTCATTATTTAAACTAAAAAAAGCTTTCAAATCATAGTAAAAAGAATTAAGTTCTTCGTCTTTAACAAAAGCAAAAATGCCCAAATCTGATTTTTTGTTTTTAATATCAGTTTGCTCTTTAGATATGCATCTAAATAAATAGTGAGCTTTACCACTACCGCCTACGCCGGATAAATACGTTTTACTCAAAAAATACCTCTAAAAATATTCTTCTGCTAAATACGAACTACGGACATATCTTCCTGAAATTACTTGTTTTATGCCAATTGAAAGAGCAAAATCTCTTATCTTTTGAAATTCTTCCTCTTTATATTGTTTAACAACAGAATAATGCTTTTTTGTGGGAGCAAGATATTGTCCAATAGTGAGAATATCAATGCCCGTATCTTTTACATCTTTAATAATATCAAACAATTGCCGTTCAGTTTCACCTAAACCCAACATTATTCCTGTTTTGACTTTAAAGCCTGCATCTTTTGCATACTTTAAAACTTTCATAGAACGTTTATAATCTGCGCCTTTTCTCACATTATCATATAAACATGGAACTGTTTCTAAATTATGAGAAAAAACATCTGGTTTTGAAACTAAAACGATGTCTATAAGTTCTGTCTTGCCTAAAAAATCTGGAACAAGAACTTCCACTTTGGCATTAGGAAGAACAAGTTTTATCTCATTTACTGTTTTTGCAAAATGACCTGCTCCGCCGTCAGGCAAATCGTCCCTTGTTACCGATGTTATAACACTGTAAGAAAGCTCAAATTCTTTTATTGTTTTTGCAATTTTAGAAGGTTCGTCTCCATCAACCAGTTCTGGACTATATTTTTCCACAGCACAAAAAGCGCATTTTCTTGTGCAGTTTTTTCCAAGTATTAAAAATGTTGCTGTCTTCTTTTTAAAACATTCGCCGATATTTGGACATTTTGCGCTTTGACAAACGGTATTTAACTCTTTAGTTCTAAAGTTTTTTTTCAACGCCGTTATATCAGCAATTGTAATCTTTTTTTTTCTTGTATCATCTCATATACTTCTTTTTAGTCAATATATTTTTTCTTTAAATTATCTAATCTTTTTTGATCGTTGTTTGAAAAAGCATTTACATAAACTGTCCCGTCGCTTGTGCCTAGTCCAATTATAGAAACGTCAAATTTGGTAGTATCGGAAACTTTTACTTTAGCCCAACCTCCAAAATCATTCAAAGCTATTTCATAAATATTTTCTACTCCCGACTCCAACGGTTCGGGCAAATCACACTTAAAATCTCCATCTATTAAAATCCTGCCAGTCTTTGGTGTAATTAACTTTCCTCTGAAAAAGATGGCTGTAATCTTACAGTTTGAATTATTCTTCAAAGTAATCTCAGCCATAGAAATGGCAGGAGCATCAGTACTATATTGTTTATAAAATTTAGCTTCTGTAATTTTTACTTTTGTTAATTCTTTTTTAGCCTTTTCAGATTCAGCTTTTCTTTTTTCAAGAAGTTCTATTTCATTCAACGCTGTATTAGTCTTACTTCTTTCAGTTTCATAATTATTATAACTTGTATAGTTGTAATAAAAATCGCCGTTAATTGGATCAGGGTACCAATATATGGGATCGCTATCCCAATCCCAATAATGATTGGCAGGATAAACAACATGTATTATCTTAAAATGACGTCTTCTTCTTGCCGACGCATTATCAGAAAAAACACACACCACTAATAACATTAATATTGACATCACTAAAAACTTCTTCATAATCAACACTCCTTGCCGTAACATGCTTTTACGTAATTTAATGTTTAAAATGACGAATGCCGGTAGCCACCATAGCCATATTTCTGTCATCCGCAGCTTTAACAGAATCCTCATCTTTTATTGAACCGCCAGGTTGAATTATAGCTGTAACTCCCGCCTTTGCCGACTCTTCAATAACATCAGGAAAAGGGAAAAAAGCATCTGACGCTAAAACAAGAGGAAATTTTTTCTCATCTAATGTATGATTTACATCTTTCATTTTTTCAACAGCGATTTTTAAAGAATCTATACGACTCATCTGTCCGGCTCCAATACCTACTGTTTGTCTGCCTCTGGCTAAAATAATAGCGTTAGACTTAACATGTTTTGCAATTTTCCAAGCAAAATTTAAAGAATCATTTTCTTCTTTTGTTGGTTGACGTCTTGTCATGGGCTTTATTTCAGCTGATAAAAGATTGTCTCTATCCTGAGCAAGCATACCATAAGACATCATTCTATATTCAACAATATTTTTATCTTCCTTGTAAGGTATTTCTTGAACTAATAATCTTATATTTTTCTTGCGGGTTAAAATATCTAAAGCGTTTTTAGAATAACCATGAGCTATAACACACTCCACAAATAATTTACTTATTTCTTCCGCCGTATCTTCTTCAACAAACTTATTAAAAGCTATTATGCCGCCAAAAGCACTTATGGGATCGCAAGACAAAGCTTTTAAATACGCATCTTTTAGATAGCTCCCTTCAGCACAACCACAAGGATTATTATGTTTGATAATAGCGCAGGCAGGTACATCAAATTCATGAACAATCCTCCATGCTGATTCCAAATCTAAATAATTGTTGTACGACAGCTTTTTTCCATGGATTTGTTTTGCAGATATTACTATAGGCTTATTTGTTTCTGTACCGTTTGAATACAATGCAGCTTCTTGATGAGGATTTTCGCCGTATCTGAGACCCGATAACTTTTGTAAAGGTATAGATGCCTGTGTAGGGAATTTTTCATAAGTTAAATAATTTGAAATTAAAGAGTCATAGTAAGCAGTATAACGAAAAGCTTTTGCAGCCAAATTTAATTTTAAATCTTCATTTATAGATTTGCTCTTTAAATTATCAACAATAACCGAATAATCTTTTGAATCGCAAATAACCATAACATCTTTATAATTTTTTGCCGCTGCTCTAAGCAAAGCTACCCCGCCAATATCTATATTTTCTATAACATCTTGAGATATTTTTTTGTCTTCAGGCTTAGGGATTTTGTTTATTGTTTCTTCAAATGGATACAAATTTACGACAACCATATCTATAACACTAATATTATGTTTTTGCAATTCTTTTATATGCTCATTTTTATTTCTTATAGCAAGTATTCCGCCATGAATTTTCGGATTAAGCGTTTTTACTCTACCATCTAAAATTTCTGGAAATCCAGTAACTTCAGATATTTCTTTGCAGTTAATAGATTTTTCTTTTAAAATTTTTGCTGTACCGCCGCTGGAAATTATATCCCAACCTAAATTTTTTAATTCCTTTGCAAACTCCACAATGCCGGTTTTGTCCGAAACGCTAATCAACGCCGTACTCATTGCCTTCTCCTGTTGTTTAATCAATAGAGATATTTTTGTATTCTCTAAACGCTTTCGCTATATTTTCTGAAGAAAAGCCTCTTCTTAAAAAAAAAGCCGCCGCCCTTCTTACTTCGCTTTTATCTTTCCATTTAAAATTTTTAAATTTTGAACGCATTATTTTAACAATCTGTTCGTAAGGTTCTTCTTGAAATTTCACTTCATCAAGAGCTTCCATTATTAAAACCTTATCTATGCCGTGCTTTTCTAACTCGGCTTTAATTGCAAACTCCCCCTTACCTTTCTGAGATAAATAAACAGCGTAATTTTTTGAAAACTTATCATCATTTATATAATTCAATTCTTCAAGTCTATTAACAACATTCAAAGCCATATCTTTATCATAACCTTTTTGTAAGAGTTTTTCTTGCAACCCTCTTAAACTGTAAGATCTTAAAGCAATCGAAGCTAATGCGTCAGACATTATTCTGTTAGACTTATCATAAGACATAACTTCTTTATATTCTTTATCCATAAGATCTTTACCTACTTTAAGACCGAATTTAACAATAGTATCGGCTAAAACAATTATAGTGTCATTGTTTTCAAAACATATTTTAAAAGTATCCTTTTTAAATTTTACTTTATCTATCTTTATAATTCTCATTTTAATAATTTACAAGTTCGTAATCGCGCACACCTAAACCTAGTTCTTGTGCATACTCTAACTGTATAGTAGAATCAATTTCAGGATATATTTTTTTGAAAAAATTTTTGCCGTAAGCTTTATTTACTAAGTCATAACTTGCTTGATCTATAGCAACTGGATCCACACCTGCAACTATACCTACATCTTCCATAAGAGGATTGTTCTTAGGCAAAGAAAAACAGTCGCAAAATTTACTTATATGATTTAAAAAATTTACATAAGTCGCTCTTTTATTCTTTAAAACCCCATAGGAATACTCAACTATTTTTTCTTGAACTGCAGCAGGATCTTCATTCCAATTTAGCTTAAATACTTTAAATGCACAATTTACTATACACTGCCCGCAGCCAGCACACTTTGTTTTATCCATCACAACTTTTTTATCTAAAAGAGACAATGCCTTCTGATAGCAATGCTTTACGCAGTTTCCACAACCTATACAAAGCTTATTGTTTAGAGTCGGCTGAGAAGAATGATGCATTGCATATTTGCCAGCTTTACTCCCGCAGCCCATGCCTATATTTTTAAAAGTTCCGCCGAAACCTGTTATCTCATGTCCTTTAAAGTGGCTTAAAAATATAAAGCCATCGGCGTTATAAATATCATAAGCAATTGTCACCTTTTCAAAATGCTTTAAATTAACTTCAATTTCTGTTTCAGCATTACCACGCAAAGCGTCGGCTATAATTATAGGACATCCGCAAGAGTCAATATTAAATCCATGCTTATTGGCAATCAAGAGATGATGGTACGCATCGGAACGTTTACCAACATAAATTGTGCTTGCATCAGTTAAATATGGATACGCTGTTTTTTCTTTTATAATTTTTACTACTTGAGAAATATATTCAGGTTTAATATACCCTTTGTTACCATCTTCACCAAAATGCATTTTTATGGCAATAAAATTTCTAGATTTTACGTGATTAAAAACTCTTGCAGCTTTCAAAAATTTATAAAGTTCATTTATCCTGTTCCAAGGAAGGAAATATACTTTGCTTGCCATACTTACCTCGCGTATTTTTTCAATTGTTTAAGCGTAAGTTCAAAGTCCTTTGAGAGAGGAGCTTCAAAAGTTTTTCTTATACCGCTAGAAATCAATGTTAATGTTAGAGACTGTGCATGCAAAGTAAGTCTTGATATAAGAGGCTTTTCAGCTTCGCATTTTTTTACCTTGTAATTGCGTTTCAAGCCTGATAACATTATAGGATCTGACACGCCGTATTCAGCATCTATAGCTAATGGATGACCTAAACTCCAAAAATGTATCCTTATTTGGTGTCTTCTGCCTGTCAAAGGCATAGCTTCAACTAAAGTATAACTTTTAAACCTTTCAAGAACTTTAAACTTAGTTATTGACTCTTTTCCAGTTATGTCTATAGATACATCTCGTCCTGAAATAAGTATAGACTTGTTTATAGTTCCTTCATTTTCTTCCAAAACGCCAGATAAAAGAACAATGTATTTCTTATATACTTGAGAATTTTCAAACTGCATGCTTATATTTCTGTGATTTTCTGCATTTTTTGCAAAAACCAAAACGCCAGTCGTATCTTTATCTATTCTGTGAACTACCCATATTTTTTGATTTAACTGCTTTTTCAATATACCAACAAGAGTTTCACTTTCATCGGTGTGTTGATCAGGGATAACTATAATCCCTGAAGGTTTGTTTACTACTATAATATCGTCGTCTTGGTAAATCATTTCTATATCTTGTATCATATGTTTATTAGTTTCTCAAACTCTGCTTCATCAATAATTTTTATGTCTAACTCTTTAGCTTTTTCAAGTTTAGATCCGGCATTTGCCCCTACAAGAACATACTCTGTTTTTTTACTTACTGAAGATGTCACTTTTCCGCCTAAAGACTTTATAATTTCAGACACCTTTTCTCTAGAGTATTTTTCAAGCTCTCCTGTTAAAACAAACGCCCTTCCTTCAAATTGCGACCCTTTCTTAGAGGTTTCAGGTTCCGTCATGTTTACTCCGCTTAAAACCAGATCTTCTATTACATGACGCGCAGTTCTATTTTCAAAAAATTCTCTTAAAGACAATGCCAATACTTCACCTATTTCGGATACTCTTGAAAAATCTTCAAGAGATACCTCAAATAAAGCTTCCATAGTTTTAAACCTTTTAGCGACAATTTCTGAAACTTTTTCTCCGATGTGGCGTATTCCTAAAGCAAATATAAGTTTGCTCAAAGGACGTTTTTTGCTTTCAGCAATAGCCTTGATAAGATTATTGGCTTTTTTGTCTTTAAAAAGTTCAAGTTCTATAAAATCATCATAACTCAAACGATAAATATCCGACAACTTATGCATTTTCTTTTTTTCAAGAAGCTGATCTACCACGGATTCTCCAAATCCACCTATATCCATAGCATTTCTTGAAACAAAATGTATCAAGTGTCTTCTAAACTGTGCAGGACATTCGGGATTTATACATCTGTATGCGACTTCTTTTTCATTTTCTTTTACAACTTCGCTGCCACATGATGGACAATTTTTGGGAGGTTTAAAAAAACTTTCACTTTCCTTTCTCACAACTTTAACTATCTTTGGGATAACATCTCCAGCGCGTTCTATCAAAACAGTATCGCCTTCGTTTACATTGAGACGTTCAATTTCTTCAAAATTATGGAGTGTAGCATGGGATATAGTAACCCCACTAAGTGGAGCAGGCTCTAAAATTGCAGAAGGTGTAATTATTCCAGTACGACCTACTTGAGATCTTATTTTTATAAGTTTAGTTGTAGCTTGTTTAGAGGGAAACTTAAACGCTACCGCCCATCTTGGGCTTTTGTTTGTGCTTCCCAGCTCATTTTGTAACTTCAAACTGTTTACTTTTATAACAAGACCATCAATTTCATAGTTTAACAAATCTCTCTTTTCAAGCATTATGTCCATAAACTTTGACACTTCTCCAAAAGAGTTGCAGATTCTAAAATTATTTTGAAGTTTAAAACCACAATTTTGGCAGTATTTTAAAAATTCTGATTGTTTTTCAAATTGTTTACCTTCAATCTTGCCAAAAGAATGGACAAAAAAACGAAGCTTTCTTTTAGAAGCAATTTGAGAATTTTTTTGCCTTAGCGAGCCTGAGGCAGCATTTCTTGGATTTGCAAATTTTTGGCCATCTAAGTAAGATATTTTTTCATTAAGTTTTTTAAAGTCGGATTTATCTATATACACTTCTCCGCGAAGTTCAAAAAAGCTAGGGCGATTTTCTATTTTGAGTTCATGAGGTATATCTTGTATAGTTTTTATGTTCTCTGTTATGTCTTCTCCTCTTTCCCCATCACCACGAGTTGCTCCAATAATTAGAACACCATCTACATACGTTAAACTTGCACTTACTCCATCTACTTTAGGTTCTATTACAAATTCTAAGTTTGAGTTATTAAACTTTTTTATCGTTCTCTCGTACCATGACGCAGTTTCGTCCCGTGAATATGTGTTATCTAACGAAAGCATAGGAACAACATGTTTTATAGGTTTGAAGGAAGACGAAGCATAACCTGAAACTTTTTTTGTTGGGGATTTTGCCGACGCAAAAAGAGGATACTCTTGTTCAAGATGTTCAAGTTCTTTTACAAGAGCGTCATATTCTCCATCAGAAATTTCAGGCTCGTTCTTATCATAATAAAGAGCATTATGTCTAGCTAACTCTTTTCTTAAGCGTTTTATTTTATTTTGGATATTTTCCATAATTTATTTTTTAGATTTTTGCAGGCAAATAATCTAAGTAGAGATAAGAAATTAAGCTCTTACTACTTTTAGTTTGTCTAATATACCGTTTACAAACTTACTTGAATCCTTTGTGGAATATCGCTTTGATATTTCTACAGCTTCATCTATTACAACATTAATTGGAGTCATAGGTGTAGCAATTATCTCATAAGCTGCCAAACGTATTATATTGCGGTCAACAACAGCCATTCTGTCCAATTCCCAATTTTTAACATATTTTTTAATAAGAGCATCTATTTCCTCCTTTTTCTTACAAACTCCTTTAAATAATCCTATAGCAAAATCTCTATAAATTTCATCTTTTGGCATAATATCTTCAAAAGCATCGCATACAGTATCAATCGAAGTATTGCAATTGTCAGCTAAATAAAGCATCTGTAAAGAACATTCTCTTGCCTCTCTTCTGGAACCCATAAAATCATAAACCTCGTTTATATCCTAAATTTCTATTTTTATATTCCAATCTCTTGATAGATTTTACAAAAAACAGTTTAGACGTTCAAATTTTCGTTATAAAATTAGAGTTGAATGCAAGAAAAAAATTTTCTAAACATTCAACTCTAACTACTCAATATTATTTTGGCTTTTAAAAGATTATAAATTAGTATCCAAGCTGACCGCAGGCAGCTTTAATATCAGCACCCTTTGCTTGCCTTATGTTTACTATAATTCCATTGAGTTTTAAAATATTTTTAAACTTTTGCACTGTTTCTTCTTGAGTCGCTTGCAAGTTGCTTCCTTTAACTGGATTAAAAGGCATCAAATTTACTTGAACACTAGGATTCAACAATTCATGATGTCTAAGCAATCTTGCAAGCTTATGGGCATCTGCTGCAGAATCATTGATATTTCCAAATAAAATATACTCTATTGTAAGATGAGATTTCGTTTTTTTAAGATAATACTTGCCTACATTTAATATATCTTCAATATGAAAACCGAAGTTATTTGGAATCAGCTTTTTTCTTTGCTTTTCATCAACCGAATGCAAAGAAAGAGCTAAACGAACACCGAAATTATCATCTACGAGTTTCTTGATTGCCGGAACATTCCCCACGCTTGAAAGCGTAATATGCCTTTTGCCTATGCCAAACTCTTTATTTGATAATAATGAGTTTAAAGCAAGCACGATATTATTTAAATTAAGGGTAGGTTCTCCCATTCCCATAAATAACACGCCTGAAATTTTCTCTTTAATATCATTTTCTATCTGCAAAATCTGTTCAAGAATCTCGCCTTTAGTTAAGTTTCTAACAAGTTTAACTTTACCAGAGGAACAGAATACACATGATACAGGACAACCTATCTGCGAAGAAATACAAACTGAATTTTTGCCGTTAGCAGGCAAAAAGACGGCAAAAAAATATTTCTTATCAACAGTTTGGAATGTATATCTAATTGTTCCGTCTATAATAGACCGCTCTTTTTTTACTATTTTCAGAACCCTGAGCGTAAATCTTTTATTGAGTTCTTCTTGCAGATTTTTTGAGATATTTGTAAAATCGTCAAAAGATGACGCTTTCTTAACATAAACCCACTCAATAATTTGGTTAGTTCTGTAATCTTCTTTGATTATATTTTTTACTGCCGCTTTAAGCTGTGCTGTAGTAAAATCCAAAATATACTTTTTCATATTTATATTGTTCTCTTAACAACTTACCCTTAACAAATTACTCTTTTCTTACAAAACGGTACATACATAGCAAACTGACAATTAATTATTTTCTTTTGTCTCTATAAACCTTTATCAAACTCTCTGTTGACGCATCATGCTTATTGTCAGCTTCGCCTTTGAGTTCCGGCAGTATTAAATTTGCCAACACTTTTCCAAGCTCAACTCCCCACTGGTCAAAGCTGTTTATCCGCCACATAATTCCCTGCGCAAATATTTTATGCTCGTACAGTGCTATTAGCGCGCCAAGAGTTTTGGGCGTAAGATTATCTATCAATATGCTGTTAGTAGGTCTGTTTCCCTCAAATACTTTATAAGGAGTCAAAAATTCTATATCAGCTTGAGAAAACCCCATCCTTGCAAGATTTTCAACAACTTGCTCTTTTGTAAGACCAAACGCTAAAGCTTCCGTCTGAGCAAAATAATTTGCCATCAATTTTTCTTGATGATCGCCGACTTTCTCAAGAGAGTTTATAAAACCTATAAAATCAGAAGGAATAAATTTAGTTCCCTGGTGAATAAGCTGATAAAAAGAATGCTGTCCGTTGGTTCCTGGTTCTCCCCACATTACAGGACCGGTTTCGTAATCTACCCTGTTGCCTTCGCGGTCTATAAATTTACCATTGCTTTCCATATCTCCTTGTTGAAGATATGCAGGGAATCTATGCAAATACTGGCTATAAGGCAAAACAGCGTAAGTAGAAGCTCCAAAAAAATTGTTATACCAAAATCCTAAAGTAGCCATAATAATAGGTATATTTTTTTCGTAAGGCGCGTTTAAGAAATGTTGATCAATATAATATGCGCCTTCCAAAAGTTCAGTAAATTTATCAAAACCGATATAGCAGGCAATTGATAATCCTATAGCAGACCATAAAGAATATCTGCCTCCCACAAAATCCCAAAATTCAAACATATTATTTTCATCTATGCCGAATTCTTTGACTTTTTTTGCGTTTGTTGAAAGAGCAACAAAGTGTTTGCTTACAGCTTTATCTCCAAGCTTAGACACAAGCCACTGTCTTGCGGTTGAAGCATTGGTCATAGTCTCAAGAGTAGTAAACGTCTTTGAGGCTATTATAAAAAGAGTCGTTTCAGGATTTAAGTTCTTAAGGACTTCGTAAATATCTGCTCCGTCAATATTTGAAACAAAATGCGCATTAGGACCGTCAGCATAATACTTAAGCGCCTCGCAAACCATCTTAGGACCCAAGTCCGAACCGCCTATACCTATATTTACAACATCTGTTATCTTTTTTCCCGTAAAGCCTGCCCATTTGCCGCTTCTCAAATCGTTATTGAACTTTTCCATTTTAGAAAGCACTGCATTGATTTCAGGCATAACGTCTTTACCATCAACATATATAGGCTTATTACTTCTATTTCTTAAAGCTGTGTGAAGAACCGCTCTTTTTTCAGTCCAGTTTATCTTTTCACCGGAAAACATTTTGTCAGCATATTCTTTGACCTTGGCAGCTTTAGCAAAATCCATTAAAAGTCTAAAAGTTTCTGAAGTTATAATGTTTTTTGAATAATCAAAAGTTAAACCTAAATTATTATCTCGTATAGAAAATTCATTAAATCTATTGCCTTCTTTAAATAAATCCCTTAAATGCAGCACGGCTGTTTTTTTGTAATTTTTCTCAAGACTTTGCCAAACATCTGTTTTTTTTAACTCAAACTTGCCCATAATTTCCTCCTGATTGCATTTTATATTAGAATCAAATTTTATTTGACATCTAGTATAGCAAAGTAGTGCAAACCTTGTCATATTTATCCTATAACATGCTCAAATAAAGAAGCTATTGCAAGAAGAGATTCAATTTACGGCGAACTTATTTGTTAGCCACAAAAAAACATTACGGGATAAATTACGTTAAAAATTCGCGCAGCAGCATAATATAGAGTTTAAAAATAAAATTTTAATTTTTGTACTCAATATAGTAAAATTCTTTCATGTTAATTAAAAGTTCTCAAAACCAAACCTTTAAAAATCTTTTAAAGCTTCAAGATAAAAAATTCCGAAGACAAAATGATGTATTTATAGTTGAAGGTAAAAGGCAAGTTTTTGAAATATCTAAAGATTGGGATATTAGGCAAATCATAGTTTCTCAAAAGTATGAGACTATTAATACTTTTGAAAAGCCTATAATTTTATCTGAACGCCTATTTTCAAAATTGTCATCTACACAATCACCTCAAGGCATAATTGCCGTTGTTGAAAAAAGACATTATAAAATTGAAGAATTAATAAATCAAGCTGGCATTTTCATAGTTCTGGAAAATATTCAAGATCCGGGAAATCTAGGAACAATTATCCGTTCAGCTGACGCTTTTGGGGCAAAAGCTATATTTGTTTCCAAAGAAAGCGCCGATATATATTCAGATAAAACTGTAAGAGCTGCTATGGGATCTCTGTTTCATTTGCCTGTATTAGATAACATTGATATAAAAGAACTTATTATTTTGATGAAAAGAAAAAAAATCACAACTTTTGCCGCTTCATTAAATAGCAAAAGATGTTTAAACAAACTGCATTGTTTCCAAAAAGCCACTTTTATAATTGGCAATGAAAGTAATGGTATAAAAATAGAAACTGAAAAACTTGTGGATGCGTCATTTAAAATTCCAATGTATGGGAAAGCTGAATCTTTGAACGTTGCTGTTGCGGCGTCAATAATCATGTATGAAATTGTAAAAAACAAATAATATATGCAAATATAAGTCTAAAATTTGCAAGTTTCCCCTAATTTATCAGATAGAGAGAAAAAGAATTGTTTATATACTTCTAACTTATTATAAAGATATTATCTAAGACTGAATTATTTTTTATACAAAGCTGTCTTTCCAAAAAGCACAAAGATAATATTCATGAGTAGTATCGACAACCTTATTTTCCCTTATTCAAAAAACGTTATTTCTTAGACTATTTTTATAAGAAATCCTTTTTACTCTATCCGATAAACTCAGGAACTAAATTGTTTTACATAACGGAGCAGCCAAAACTCCATTGTGTAGCCATTCTTTCTACCTCTTCTGTTTCTATTCTAGCTTCTACTTCCGCTCTCCTTATTCTTACTGTGTCTCTTAGTTCTCGTACTCTTGTCTCCGCACCTGCTATTACTTCTTCTGTTGGATTCGCCATAATTAATGGGACTGCCTGCACTAGAAGTAAATTCCGTCCTACCATCGTTCGCGTTTGTCGTATCAGTTCTTCTGTCACTCGTGTATGGAGGTACTCAGGTACCAGCCTTAGTTCCAGTATTTCTGCTTCCACTGCTAAGTCTTCTTCTTCCAAAAGCCCCAAGCGTGTTCTTGCTGCTTCTATTTCTTCTATGGTTCTTGCTGGTACTAGTAGTGCTGCTGTTTCTTCCTGCGATGAAGTCCACGTACTATTCGACGTATCGGAGCCATCCCATGGATCTGCCCAGCATTGTGATACTAAACATAACATAACTGCTAATAATACTACTTTCTTCATAACAATCTTTCTCCATTTTTTAATATCTTTGTCAGTTTTTATCTTTCTCTGACTTCTTGTACTGCTTTTCTTTCAGAATATTATTGGAATTGTGTTTTTACAGAGCTAATAAATTCTTAACTTACTCTAAATGTCGTTCTCTCATCACCTCCATTCCTTTTGGTCTAATCAAGCTTGTTATCAATGTAATAATTTGATTTGAAAAAATTTAGAAATATTTTGGGAAAAAATGTGAATTCTTTGTTTGAGTTTATCTGGTAATAGAAGAAAGGTAAGTTTTGAGAGTTAAAAATGCAGAAATGTAGTGTAAAATCCTAAACATATGGTAGTTTTGAAAATGTATAATTAACGAGATTTGAAAAGACCCTCACTTTTTACTTAAAATCTCATTTTTCATTTTTAAATATTTTTCCCATAAATCAGCATGCGGCAAATCAATGTCTTTGTCTTGAGTTAAATGCCAATTTTCTTTGAACTTGCCCCACGGCTTTATTGGTCCCGCGTAGTGAAATATTGCGGTATCTTGGGGCGCTTTTCCCCAATCATAACACAACCAATTCCATTTTTTAGATATTTTTAATATTTTTTTGTCAAAATATTTATTGATTATGTCTTGATCAGGATAAGGCAAAATGTCTCCGAGAAATTGTGGGCTTAAAATTAATTTATAGTAAGATATAATGTCTTTTCTAATCTCTTTCAAATTAATAAGCAAAACACCCGAATTAATATAATCTTTGACTTCGTATATATTAAATTTGTCCCAAATCTCATTTTTAAAATTATCTTTTGTTTTTACCGTATCAATTACTCCTGCGAAATAATAAGAACTCATCTCAGTGTCCCATAGTTCTTTTAAGCTCTTATTTACAACAATATCAATATCTAAATAAATAACTTTATTAATATTTTTTAAATATTTTGGCGCAAGAAGCCGCAAAGAGGCGTATGAAGCAGATTTGCTCTTAACATGTTTAAATAGAGGAACATCATAGAAATATATTGAAGACTTATTATTATCCATAATACCAACTAATTTTTCTAATTCTTTTGTTATGCTTTTTTCAAAATTAGGAACAAAACAATGAATATTTAAATGTTCTTTTGGCGATTTAGAAGAAAGAATAGATGCAATTAATACTTCTGTTTGAAGAGTATAATTTTCTGAAAAACATAATAAAACATTAATTTTTTCAGCAAAAGCAAAACAAGCTAACACGCCAATACATAACATCGTCCCTATTATCTTTTTCATTTTTGAAAATAACCTCTCACATAACAACCTTAAATTTAAATATATACAAAAGAGTTCCCATTTTGGAACGCTCTTAGTCACAAAATCTTTCCTTTCTACTCTATCCAATAAACTCAGGTACTACCATAATTGTTGTCAGTTTTTTAAGAATATTCATTCGATTTTCCCTTTGCATATTTTTCTTTAAAATTTAATGGAACAACAAAACAAAACTATAAAAACTGATGAAAAAACAATCTTGCTGCAAATTTTTTCTTCTCCATGTAAATATCCCCTTCCCAACAATATTTTATTCCATGCATATGATATAACTTAATGAATAAAAAATATTTATTTATTGTGAAATTTGTGAAAATTTTAATACTTAAGTTTATTGGGTAGAATAAAAATGAAAAATAGAGCAATAGGCAACAATTGGAAAGATGTACGTAAAGAACTATTTACATCTCAAGAGATTGCAGAAAGTAATTTAAGAGTTGCACTTGTAGGCGAGATTATTAAAGCAAGACAGGAGAAAGGATTAAGCCAGAAAAGATTAGAGCAGGTAAGCGGCATAAAACAGCCTATAATAGCAAGAATGGAAAAAGGAAGCACATCTCCCAATTTGCACACTATGCTAAAACTTCTAATTCCATTGGGAAAGACGCTTTATATAGGCGATATACAGTAAAAACCACGTTATTGTAGAAAATTGCCCTTCCTTAGTGCAAAAAGAGAGGAGGGGGGGGAGTAAGCCAAGCGTGGCGAAAGGCTCTAGAATTGTCAGTTTGGGGCATTAAATAAGAAACTAAGGATAAATGAGTTAGCAATAACCTGTTTTTGTAAAGCTAAAGGGCATATTTATTATAGTTCCATCTCAAGTGGTGTTTGCTTAATTTCAATGGCTTGTTTGTCTTCTAGTTCGTTATAACTGTAAGGTAATAACATCTTAAGATAGTCGGGGATATTATTAGCAATGTTCTTTTGACTGTCCAACGACCCTATGACCATGCTTCTTGCTATCATTCTGCCTAAGATTTCTTCCACAGTTTTCTGTTGGAACTCTTTAAAGGATTTACCTTTTAAAGAAAGCTGACTGAAAGCATACTTTGCTTCGCCGTCTCTTGCAAAGTCTGCGAAGCTTGAGTTCATTATCCTAGATAGAAGGGATAGCTTGTAGTTTCTTTTTAGTATAGCTAAATGCCTTTGTTGAGGATTTGGTTGGTGTTCTTTAGTCCAAGTTGTGCTACTATGCCCCATTTTAGTTTCCTTTTCCGTTGGATTAATAATCTATAACCCGTATCCATCGGGTTTTTTAGTATCAGCTGTCTGCAAGGCTTCTAACATACATGTTTTATCATATTTTTGCTATATTTTTACACGCAAAGGCTTCCAAGTTATTAAAATAACAAAAAGTATCGCTATAATGGCAAGCGAAACTTGCCTACGTATAAATCGTATGTACGGACATATGTAGATTTTAATTAAATGCTGGGAAACGCTAAGAAAATCCATTTAAATCCCCTTTTTTGCCTTCTTAGGCTCTCTGTTTAAGTATGAACTTAAATTAAACTTCAAAAAAGAATAAAAATAATTAAGTTAAAAGAGAAGAATACATAAAATGAACAAACAAGACCAAAAAGAAATTACAAGAAAACTGCGAAAAAAGTATGGACATAAATATAGGCAAAACTATCAGCCGACAATGATATATATGCCAAAAAGAGTTAAAGAGGAAATAGAGCAATACTGCAAAGAGAAAGGAATAGCAAAGTCAACGAGGTTGAAGGGAAAGCAAAGAGGGAAAAGAGATAATAAGGAAAAAGGGTTAAGAGATTTCAAGAAGAAAAGTATCTTGTAAAAATATTATCTCCATTTCGTATAGTTTGAAGTTTATCATTAAGAATTTGCTTGCTTGAAAAAAATTTTCCATCTGCATCTGATACATCTGTTTTTAAATTTTCATATCGTTTCTGAGCTTTATCAATCACATCAGACTTTTTGATTTTGTAGTAGTTTCTGTCAGTTTTAGCAAGTTTATATAAGGCATCAATTACTTTCGCATACACTTTATGTCTTGCTTTCATGACTTTTAGCAAAGCCATTTGCGTAGCTTCTATATCTTTTTGTTGCTCCACAGACATAGAGATATCTCCATAGAAATCTTCCTTAAAATCATCAAAAAACTTCTTTTGAGATAGAACATCAGCCTTATTGGAGATTTTAACAGCTTTTATGAGCGCTTTATAAGCTTCGTCTATTTCTTTCATATTTGTGCTACGGTCTTCGCATTTGGACTTAAATATATCCAAAGCTGTTTGAGCATTTTTTGATTTTTGCGCGCTTTTTATATCATACCCAAAAGAACTACCATAGACATACGGTATTATACCTACAGAAAAAAAGAAAACAAAAAACAAACTACAAAAGTTATTTTTAATGATTTTAAACATTTTCTCTTACCTCCTTTTTACTCTACAAAAGCTCCCTTTCTCTTTCTGCGAACCGTTTTCTTTCTTCCTCACGTCTCTTTTCTGCTTCAGCTCGTTGTTGTTCTCGTATTCTTTCTGCTTCACATATTCCAAAAACAGCTCCACATATTCTGTCTGCTTCCTGTTGTTTTCTAAGCGTATCGCGGAAGCGTTCAATATCATCACGATTGTTCCATGCCGTTCTACCAGCTTCTACTTTTGCTGCGTCACACCTATTCCGTGCTGCCGTACATTCACTATAAGCATTCAAATAAAGTTCTGCACCTGCCAATGTGGGAAATATACAACATACGCAAAACGAAACGATTAAACTTTTTATCTTTTAATCCAAAAAACTTTTGCACGGTTAATCCCCTTTTTATTTTGTTTTACTAAATTTATATTATAAAAAAAGTATTCTTGTCAAATAAAAATTTGGCAGGAATTTTTTGAAAGAGAAAAAATGGAGGAAACAATTGATAAAAAAGAGGTTTAGGATTTTGGGATTTTCAGGTTTTATGAAAAAAGGCAAAAAGCATTGAAAAATGACGTTTTTTTGAATAAGGAAAAATAGGATTGTCGTGTGAGGAAGATTTTGGAAAAAGAGAAAAGAAACAAAATTGAAGTAGATTGTTAAAATTAGAGCTTTTTTAGTGTTATGAATTTACAGACAAAAGAACTAATATCATCGCTGTTATGTTTTTATAGCATTTTGCATAATATTTTTCTCGGGGGGACTTTCCGATAAACTCAGGAGTAAAACCTAAGTTTATCTACAAAATGTTTATAAGAGCGTAAAGGATTATTTTACGCTCCTATAATTTTAATGTTTAACTTTAAATTAAACAAATTTAGAAATTATCCGCTAACTCTTCCATGTATGCTTTAGGGTGCAGGCACGCTGGGCACTTTTCAAGCGCTTCTTTCCTTTCATAAACATAACCACAGTTGCGACATTTCCATCTTATTGTCATGTCTTTTTTGAAAACTTTATCATTCTCAAGATTGTCAAGTAGCTCCAAATATCTTGACTCATGGTGCTGTTCTGCCACGCAAATCCTCCTAAAACATTCTGCTATTTCTGGAAATCCCTCTTCTTCTGCAACTTTTGCCGCTCTTGGATAAAGTTTTGTATATTCCTCATTTTCCCCTGCCGCTGCAAGCCTTAAGTTTTCTACTGTATCGCTTATTATTCCCGCTGGAAAAGTTCCTCTTATCTCAACAGCTCCTCCTTCCAAAAATTTAAAGAATCTCTCAGCATGCTCCTTTTCGTTATCCGCTGTTTCTATGAAAATAGCGGCTATTTGTTCAAATCCTTCTTTTTTTGCTTTTGATGCAAAATATGTGTATCTCATTCTAGCCTGAGACTCTCCAGCAAATGACTCTAACAAATGTTTTTCTGTTTTTGTGCCTTTAACTGACTTTGCCATAGTTTAAATCCTCTCTTTGAACTTTTTTAATAACTTATTTTATTTCAACTTCATTAAACCATTTACCGTGAACATTACAGTTTTCTATTACTTGAACTTTTCCTTTCGTTTCCTTCTTCAAATGAATTACAGCCGCAGGATTTATATCTGGTGTCAACATAACATTGGCTATAAATTTATTATTAAGATAAAAAGTTATTTCCGTTATATGATGTTCCGGCAATGTTGGGTGTAGAATTTCTCCTATCTTCACATGTACGTCACTGCTGCAACCGTTGCTTGGTATTAAACCGCATTCGTTGACAACTGTAAAAGCAGGAATATGCTTCTTTTCTGATTCGCCTGACTCTGCTTTAAAATCTGGACTTCTATACGCTTCTTCTTTTTCTTCAAATTGGTTCTTTGCATGGCACACTGGACAAATCCCTTTTTCTCCATCCAATGCCACATATCCGCACACTTTGCATACTATACCTTTCATTTTTTGTCCTCCTATATAATGATTATTCTTCATTTTTTATTTTTGAAGCAAAAGATTTACCTGCTTCAAAACACTTATTTAACTCTTCTTCTGTAGGATTAAAAACAACTCTAAAAGACGGATCAAAAGTCGTAATATTAGAAATAGTATCTTCTATATCCTTTACTGCCTCGCCGCTCCAGCCGTAAGAACCAAAAGCAAAAGATTTACGTCCTTTAGCTTTGGAGCCTTTTAAGAAATGTAAAAATCCTGCTATTACGGGAAGCATTTCTCCATCGTGAGTTGAAGAGCCAAAAATCCAGCCTTTAGCGTCCAGCATATAGGAAGCAATGTCTGTTCTATCGTTTTTTGTAACATCAAACAAAATAGCTTCAACACCTTCTGAAGTTATGCCTTCAACAATTCTTCGCGCCATCTTTTCAGTAGAATTCCACATTGTCTCATAAACAACTGCAATTCTTTTCTTGCATTTATGAGCAGACCAGTAAAGATATTTTTCCATAATGTCAGAAATATATTTACGCCAAACAAGTCCATGGCTTGGAGCAATAAAATCAATGGCAAGGTTTAGTTTGCTTATAGCGACAAGTTTAGAAGCAACAAGCATATTAAATGGCCAAAGAATATTGGCATAATATTTTTGAGCTTCTTCCATTAAGACATCAAAATTAACCTCGTCATCAAAAAGTTTGTTAGTCGCATAATGCTGCCCAAATCCATCGTTTGAAAACAAGATTTTATCATATGCACAATATGTAAACATGCTATCAGGCCAATGTATCATAGGAACATCTATAAATTCCAATGTTCTTTTCCCAATCTTCAAACTTTGACCTGATTTCACAGCAGTCCAGTTTCCACTTACGCCGTAATATTTTAAAAGCCCTTCTCTGGCTTTTTCAGTTCCGTAAACTTTAGCGTTAGGACACGCTTTTAAAACTTCCGGAAACGCTCCCGAATGATCTGGTTCAATATGATTGATAACGATTGTGTCTATTTTAGACAGATCTACTATACTTCTAATGTTTTCTAAAAGTTCTTTTTCAAAACCTTTGCGAACAGTGTCAATTAAGGTAATTTTTTCATCAATAATTAGGTAAGAATTATATGTAACACCTCTTTTTGTCACGTATGTATGCCCGTGGAAATGTCTTTCGTTCCAGTCAACAGCTCCAACAGCATATACACCGTCTTTTATTATCTTTGCAACCATAAAAAGCTCCTTTCACATCCAAATTTCAAACCAATTTTTAAAAAGTAAATCCTTTAAACAATTTATAAACTATAAAATAATTATTCTCTTTCTTTGCCTATTACGGAACAGGCTGGACACTTTTCATATTCTAAAGAATATTCAACTTGACACACTGGACAAACTTTAATGTTTTTAGTCTTTTGTCCACATGGTTTACAAAATGTTGGGCTCATGCAGCCGTTTTTTAATTCGTCTTCGCAATGTGGGCATAAACAACCACTGGAGTGAGAGTGAAAATTACAGTTACCCATTTTATACCTCGCTAAAATATCTTTATTTTTTCTTGTTTTTGTAATCTTGTATTGCTTTGTGCAAAGCGTCGGCACCAAGATTAGAGCAATGTAGTTTATTTGGAGGAAGCCCTCCTAAAGCTTTAGCCACATCGTCATTTGTAATTTTTAAAACTTCATCAACCGTTTTGCCTAAAGCCATTTCCGAAACCATAGAAGAAACAGCTATTGCCGCACCACAGCCAAAAGTTTTAAATTTTACATCTTCTATTTTATTATCTTTAACTTTTATGTAGAAAGTCATCATATCACCGCATACAGGATTGCCGACTTCTCCAATGCCGTCAGCATTTCTTATTTCTCCTACATTTCTCGGATTTGCAAAATGATCCATAACTTTTTCAGAATAAAATGCCATACTGCCCTCCAATACTTCCAACTTTCTCTATTGCAAAACCATTGCAACACATAAAGCTATCTTTATAAATTATTATCATAATTAAATACAATTAATGTTATACTTATTCTATATCGCAGTGACAGTGATTATGATCATCAAAATCTGTGCCTGGACCTGCAGGTTTTCTTTTTCCAGTTTGAATAAAATAAGAATATAGAGGCGACATTTCTCTAAGCCTTTTAACAATTTTAGGGAACTCGTCAAGGACATAATTTACCTCTTCTTCTGTATTATATTTTGATAAAGTAAATAAAATTGAACCTTGCCCGACGGCAACATCAACTTTCATAGCGTCTAAAACATGCGACATTTTAAGATTCTTATTTGCACATGCAGAACCGCTTGCCGCCATAATACCCTTAGCGTCTAAAAGCAAAAATAACGCTTCGCCTTCAACAAATTCAATTGAAAAATTTACGTTTCCTACAAGACGGTTCTCTGAAGCTCCATTCAAATAAATGTATTCTATCCTCTTTGGAAGCTCATCTATAAGTTTATCTCGTAATTCTTTAATTTTCCTGTTGTTAGCTGCGGTTTCTTCTTTAGCTATTTCGCAGGCTTTCCCAAACCCCACAATAGCAGGAATATTTTCAGTCCCTGCGCGTTTAGAATACTCCTGTACGCCGCCGTCCATCTGAGGAACAATACGTATCCCTTTTTTTAGATAGAGAGCGGCAGCTCCTTTGGGACCGTACATCACTGAAGACGATAGAGTCAAAGCGTCAACATCCAAATCTTTTACGTCTATAGGCATCATGCCACCTGAACTTACTGCATCTGTATGAAAAACAACAAAATCATTAACTTTGCTGTTTTTAATGGTTGAAACTAATTTTTTTATATCTTGTATAGTACCGACTTCTGTATTGGAATGCTGTATTGAAACCAAAACTGTATCTTTCCGCAAGGCTTTTAAAAGTTCCGTTTCACTTACATTCCCTTTTTCATCAACAGATATATAAGTTACTTCAAAGCCATCTTTTTGAAGCTTTTTTACAGCATTTAAAACAGAAAAATGCTCTATGTCAGACACAACAATATGATTACCTTTAGACTTCAGCGCTTCGCAAATGCCTTTTACAGCTAAGTTGTTGGATTCGGTACCGCAAGAAGTAAAAATAATCTCTCCGACATCAGCATATATGTAATCTGCGACCTGTTTTCTTGCAATTTCAAGAGCATCTTTAGATGCACAACCCAAAGAGTAAATACTTTGAGGGTTGCCATAATACTCAAGAAAAAACGGCTTCATAACATCAAAAACTCTTTTATCAAGCCTTGTGTTAGACTGATTGTCCAAATATACTTGTTTCATAAGTTATCCTGCTCGTTATTCTCTTTCAAAAACAGATTTCGGCTGCCCGCAAACAGGACATGTCCAGTCTTCAGGCAACTGTTCAAAAGGCGTCCCGGGAGCAATTCCTTTATCAGGATCGCCTAGTGCCGGATCATAAATATCTCCACATACAGAACATTTCCACTTTTCCATAACACACCCTCCTTAAGTTGATCATATAGCCTTTCCACATTGCCCAATATTATCACTTTTTTGACAATTTTTTGCAATATGTACTTATATAATAAATTTAGAGATTAAATTTATTAAATTATGGCTATTATTCTTTCAATTTTTCGGGGTATAAAACAACTTGAGTACAGCCGCCTTTCAAAAGTTTATTGACTATTTTTTGTAAATCTTTTGAAGACGCAGAATCATAGAGTTTAAAGAATTCATCCATAGAGGCAAATGGTTTGCCATATATAACAGCCAAGTCTGCATAATTTCTTGCAAGCATAGAATTGTCTTGAATTGAAATTTCATATACTTTTTTGCAGGCTTTTTTTTGCTTTACTTAGAATATCAAGGTTGATATTACCTGAATCTATAGCATTTATGTCTTTTATTATTTCGGCAATGCTTTCATCAACTTTGTTCGGGTCGCAGGAAAATGAAATACCTAAACTCAATTCTCCAAGTAAAATATCTAAATTAGTAGAGCTATAAATACTGTAGGTATTGCCAAGTTTCATTCTAATATTTTCAATAAGAATAATATTTAAATATTCTCTCAGAACATCTGCTATGGCTTCTTCATTTTGAGAATATTGTTCTTTTATAATCCACTTCATTCGGATACTGCTTAACTCTTCTTTTCCTTTATAAACATTATGCTTAACTTCCCCTGGACGAGTAACATTATGTTGCGGTAAAAAGTTTTTTTCTTTACCCACAGGGATAGAAGCTAAATATGTCGCTGTATATTCTTTAAAAGTATTAATATCATCAACACTCCCAACAAAGACAAATGTATAGTCAGCAGGATTTAAAGCTTTTTTAACAAGATTTAGAGCTACACTTTTATTAAGGTTAGCAATATCTGAAAACTCTAAAGGTTTAAAATATGGATCGTTTCCATAAATAATTTTTATAAAATCCTTTCTAAAAACATTTCGCGGTTCCTGATCTTCTAGGGAGTGTGCCTCTACGGACTTTTTTCATAAAAGGAATGGTATCTGTCGGCAAACCCAATCCGCCATAAAGATCTACAGATTCTGTAACTAGAGGAGACGTTTGAGCAGCCGATGAAGAAACAAATATTGACAGAACAAAATAAATTGACAATAAAGACGTAAACAATCTTTTAATTAGAGTTCTTTTCACTTTAGACCTCTTTTATATATAGTTGGGTCTCTCTAATACTTCAACGCATATTCTTACTGGTCCTTTGGCGACAATACAGCGTTGAAAAGTTTGTCAATATAGACAATATTACCTGCTTTTTTCGCCCTCTATTGTCGCCAAACTCACGGCAATTATAAGACATTGAGGTTATTAGAGAAACCCAGTTATTTATATCTTTGACAAATATTTATATTTAAATCAAGGATTTTACGGCATCTATTAAAGTTTTTATGGACTCTTTGTCTAAATTTACAGAAGCAAATTTATAGAAGTTAAGTTTATCGTAAATTTTTATTATTTTGCCAATATATACTTCATCTAGTCCTGACTTTAGTAATTTTTCTTTTATTTGAACTCCGGATAAATTGTCTGATAATATTCCTGTTTTAATAGTTACAAATTCCATTAAAGCTTGATAGATTAATTTCAAACACAAGCTTAAATTATTTTTTGAAACTTCAAGCTCTGCGCTTTCTAAGAGTTTTTGAATTTTTGTAACAGAAGAAGTAGTTTTTCTTTTTTTCAAAGGATTTGTTTGTATCTTCTTATATGCAAAAACTGTCATCAATAAAATAATACACGGAACAAAGATCAAATAAAATGAAGGCTTTTTTACAAAATGTCCTTTAAATTGTTTCAAATTTTTTATCGGCTTGTTATAATTTATACCTCTACGGATTATATCTGTGCCAATTTTTTTACTAGAAGTACCTGATGAATAAACAGGCTCTCCTCTTACAACAATTATTTGTGCCTGTGTTTTAATAGTCTCATATTGTTTCTTTATAGGATTAAAAAAAGAAAGACTTGCTGATGGTATTTCTTTCTGTCCCGGAAGCTGAGGTATAAATATAGCTCTAAATTCTTTTGAATTATCTGAAGTATTTGCAACAATAGTGTCGTACTTTTTAAAACCATTATAATCATCAAAATGTATATTGGCTATGCTTTTCATATTACCATTTCCGCTTACAGTAACCGTCAAAGTTACAGGTTCGTTTGTCTGGGCATTCTGTTTATCAACCAAAGCTTTTATTTTAAAATCACCTACAGCTCCCTCAAAGTTTGAAGGTCTTCCTTCTTGTGGCAAAGCAATAACTTTTACTTCTACAGGATTTGTTTCTAAAACTTTAGTTCGTCCTCGCCCCATATTTGAAAAGAGAGAAAAAAAGTCGTCATCTGAACCTGAAAAATCCATAACGTTTATTTTGAGTTTTGTAGGAGCGATAGTCTTTATTCCAACTCCGACAGGATATAAAAAAGTGTCTATTTCATCAATGTGATAGTTAGAGCCATCAATAACATCGTAACGTTCTTTCGGCTTAGATCCATCGTTCCAAAAACCCGTAAAATCAGGAGGATAGTATTCAGGGTTAGATATTAAATCAACGTTTCTATAGAAATTAAATCTATAAACTAGTTTTTCGTTTTCGTAAATCGTCGTTTTATTTACTGAAGCTTTAACAAATGCTTTCCCCGGAGGATTTTGCGACGAATGTTGGCGAACGCTTCCCTGTCTTGAATCGACAGAAGACACGCTTTGAATATTTTTAGCAGGAACAACCTCTATCTCTATACTCTCAGTTGAGTATGTTTTACCATTATAGGCTATAGTAGCGGGAGGTATTGTAAACTTACCAGTTTTTTTTGGTCCCAAAGTATATCTATAAGTAACGCTCACATTGGATTTCCCATTTACTATAGTCATACTTTGTGAAGTAGAAGTACCAAATCTGTTAAACTCAAAAATATTTCCTATTTGATGATCTGGCAAATTTTTTCCGTCGCCACTTATTGTAATTGAATATATAAAAGAATCGTTTAAAGCAACCGTTTTTTTATCTACAGACGCATTAAAAGAAATAACGTCCGCATATAACGATGTTGTTCCTAGCGATAATATTACTAAACAAAATATCTTTTTAAACATTTACCAATCCTCTTGCGATCGATTTATTAAATGTTCTTTATTTTTATTTATAACTTTATTTGAATTTTTATCAGCTTCATTATAATAATTTAAAAGCATTACAGCTTGCATATCTTTATTAACATCTTTTTTTATATTGTTTTGTTGTATAGTCTCGCTTTTGTCAGTCTGTTCGTCTTTTTGAAACTTTTCTTCTTTTTGAGCATCAGATTGTTTTTTTCTAGGTTGATCTTTTTCTTTTTGAACATTCATTAAATTTTTTATTTTATCACTTATTTCTTGTTTCTGCTTATCAAGTTCTTTTTTTTCTCTTTCTAATTCTAACTCTTTTTGTTTATCGTTATCGCCTCTTTGGGAACTAGAATCTGTATTATCTCTGCTTTTGTCATTTTCTTCTCGACGTTTCTTTTCATTTTCTTTTTGAGCTTTATCATTTTGCTTCATCTGCTTTTTAAAATCTTGCGCTTGTTGATTTTGTTTTTGCTTATCACTTTTCTGTTTATCGTCTCTACTGTCTTGTTTACTGTTTTTCTGGTTTAATTTTAACAACGCCAGCTCAAGGTTATATTTTGTGTCTTTATCGTTCGGATTAAGTTTCAAAGCTTCTTTATAAAAGTCTGCAGATTTTTCAAAATTATTTTTTAAGAATTCAACGTTCCCCATATCGTACAAAGCCGTAAATTTGTCTTCTTTTGCAGCATCTGTAGAATTTATAATAATCGAATATTTTGCCTTTGCTTCTTCTAGCTTATTTAGCTTATAGTCTGCTCCTGCTGAATTGTTTATTACAACATAGTTTTTTGGATTATTTTTAAGCTCATTATCAAAAGTTTGCGCAGCCGCTTCAAAATTTCCTTTATTAAAATATTTTATAGCTCTACTATTGGCTCTTACATTCTTGATTGATATAAATAAAATCAAAAATAAAAGAATCAAAAGTATGAAAAAAGTGATTATTTTAACAAAAAGTTTTTTCTCTATTTTCATTTCTTTAATCTTTTTACAGGAAATAATAATTCTATAAACAGTAACACCAAAGCGACAAATAGGAATATCTGAAATCTGTCTATTTTACTATCTCTTTGGGTAACCTCATTTTTATTTTTTTCTAAATCTCTTACTGCTTTTGATAGTTCTCCTGAAATATCTTTACCTGAAACATCAAAATATTTTCCACCTGTTTCATTGGCAACACTTTTAAGCAAATTTACATTTATCTTGCTTACAACAACCTGACCAGTTCTGTCTTTAATATAATCCTTTATTATACCGCTTTCATCTTTTACAGGAACTGGTGAACCATCCGTCGTACCAATACCAACAGCAATAATTTTCAATCCAACTTTTTTAGCTTTATTTATAGCTTCTTTAATTTTTGAATCGTGATCTTCTCCATCGCTTATTAAAATCATAACCTTTCCATTGGAAAGTGCTTTTTCTACAGCTTTTGAGGCTAGTAAAATAGCATCACTTATTTGAGTACCACCCATAGGAAGACTGCCGACCTCAACACTTTGCAAGAACATTTTTAAAGCCTGAGAATCGTAGGTCATAGGGCATTGCCACATAGCACTTCCTGCAAAGACAATAATACCTATTTTTTCGTCGGGGTTCTCTTCAACAATCTTTAACAATATATCTTTAGCTTTTTCAAGTCTATTCGGCTTCAGATCTTGAGCAAGCATGCTTCTTGAAACGTCTAAAGATATAACGATTTCAGAAGATTCTTTTATTACAGCTTTCTTTTTATAGCCAAACTGTGGACGCGCCAAAGCAATAATAATAAAAAAGAAAGCTAAAAAAATTAAAATATTTTTAATCTTATAAGCGTTTAAATTAACATTTGTAAGCGACAAGAAATTGACCCTAGATACAAGCAGTACCAAATCAAACTCCCTTTTACGAAATGTTAAATAAAGAAATCCTGCTAAAAGTGGGAGCAATAACAATAACAATAAATAAATTTTATCTGCAAACATAACCATGCCTTATAAAATAATTTATCAAGTTATTATAATCAATTAATTTTTATATACTATAGTAACATCATCTATATACATTTTAGGGAATATTTTTATATATTCGCTCTTTTCGTTAAAGTCTTTTATGTCTGCTAAATATGCATTCGTCACCATTATATGCCTCTCTTTCATCCCACTCTTCT
>JAITDI010000033.1 GCA_031282625.1 Candidatus Endomicrobiellum meruensis
TGAGCTTGTTTCCTTTTTTGCATTCGTCTATTTTAACATACTTACGGAAAAACAAGTCTTGGGAGTTTGTTTCCTCTACGGGCTCACGCCCGTAGTTTCCAAGCGGAATATTTATGACGGAGATTGAATTTTAATGATAGTCTTATTATGCTTTTTTTGGTTTTTTGCTGTATTTTTTGTGATTTATTACATAGTTTCAAATGTAAAGAAAGTAAAATTTGAACTGAAGATTAAAAATGCTATAGAAAAAAAGAAGACAGGAGGTTTTATAATAAATTACTTTTTTATCATTATTGATAAAATGTCTTGTATGGCAAAAAAGATTAAATATAAAAAATTTGTTTATCTTGTTGAAAAAAACGATGCAACTTTAAAATTACTTGGCAAAAAATATGAAAATATAACTCCATATAGATTTTTTGCAATACAAATATTTACTATGTCTGTAGGCATGTTATTTGCCGCGTGTTTTGTAAGTTTGCAAACAATAGTTGTTCTTTCTGTAGGATTCTTCTTCTTCTATTTGCCTGTTTTAAAGATTAAGGAAGAACTGAGAAGGAGGAAAGAATCTATCCTCAAGCAATTACCGGAAATGGCTGACTTAATTTCGGTTATGCTTGCCGCAGGGCTTGATTTTTATAGTGCATCCAGAAAAGTCGTTAGTATAATGTCAGGTTCTTTGAGTGACGAGTTAAAAAATGCTTTGGCAAAAATTTCTTTAGGTTATGATAAAAAAGTTGCTTTTAAGGAAATGGCTGAAAGCACGGGTGTTGAGCAAGTATATTCTTTTGTCAGTGCGATAAATATGGCTTTAGAATCAGGCACAGAAATGTCCGATATTTTAAAGAGACTATCTTACTCTTTGCGAAATGAAAATTTCTCATATGCGGAAAAAAAAGCTCAAGAAGCACCTGTAAAGATTCTTATTCCATTAGTTTTGTTAATATTTCCAACAATTTTTATAGTTATCTTTGGACCAATTGCTATAAGTTTTATTAAGAATGGATTTTAGCATGGCTTCCATTTTTATATTTGTTTTTCAAAAAGGTTGCAGCTTTTTTCAATAAGTTAATTTTCTGTTATTTTAACTATGGTCCCGACAATTTTGCTGTCTTTATTTATAGAAACTGCAGAAATTTTATAACTTCCTGATGACTCAGCAACTTTGTTTCCGGGTGTTTCGTTTGCTTTTATTACGACTTTAACTATATTAGGATCTTTTACAGCTTCAAGTATATGTTGTTTATTTTTCGTAAGATTGGTTTTAATTATTTTTCCTGTAGAATCATGAGAATATACAACATCATTTGACGAGTTTAATAGTATAAACGCTAGATTGTCTTTAATTGAGGTGGCATAATGATGTTCAATAATTTTAATTAAGCTTTCGTTATCTTCTTCAAGTTTTTCTATTTTCTTTGAGATTTTATCTCTTTCTGTTGTAAAAATGTCTGTTATTTCATTATATTTTTCGTTTATTGCATTTCCTGATTTATTTTCAAGGCTCTTTTTTATTCTGTTGAAAGGAAAAAGTATTAGGAGTTTTGAAAGAAAGTAAAAAATGATAATAATCAGCATCGCTACAGCTGAAGCTATAGAGTAATACTTTATTTGCCAATATTTGACAATTTCTTTATTTTTTTGAACGGAAACTATGCACAGCAGAGTATAATCGTTTGCCACTGGTTCTGATAACAGAAAAAAATTATCATCTGGCATTTCTTGAATAAGTTCTTTTCTATGCATAACGGCTTCATTATAAATATTGGTGTGTTTTTCAGTGTTCCATTCATTTATGTTATTGTGTATAATCACCTTGCTATTTTTATCAAGTATAAAGCAAGATGTTATATTTGGAATATTTGCTAGAGATTCAATGTTTGAAATAAGGCTGATGTCGTCGGAATTTTGGATTGCCTTGTTCAAATAGGGAATTGTTGTTATTAGCGCAGTTTGAGCTTTTTCCAATGTAAGATTTTGCAAATTTTTTGCTTTATCTTTTGAAAGCAAATTTACTATCGGATAAAAAATTCCGCAGGTAAAGATAAGAGTAAAGAAGGATAAGAATATTATATTCTTCTTCATATATGAAATTATACAATATTTTTTATTATGGAGCTTGATTTTTGAACTTTTTGTTTTGAAAAAGTTACGCTTATTTACGCCATAAATCAAATGATTTTATATTGAAAATATTTCGCACTTTTTTTGAGCAAGTGTTTTCTAAATTCAAAAGATGCGCTCTGCGCTTAGGATGTTTTTGTAGTTTATTTTGATGGGGCGATTAATGGAAAGATTAAAGATAGTTAGTGCAGAAACTTTTTGTCAAAAATTTGTTGGCTTTATGTTTAAGAAAGACGCTGATTATGCGTTATTATTCAAAAATTGCAAATCAATACACACATTTTTTATGCGTTTTGATTTAGATATTATTTACTTGGATAAAAAAGATAAAGTTATAAATGTTATAAAACAAGTAAAACCTTTCAGCATAATTTTGCCTATAAAGAATGCATGTTCAATCCTTGAAATCCCTTCAAATGTCATAGAAAATATAGATTCATTAGTAGGAAAGAAATTGATTGATTTTTAAATGAAAAATTGAAAAAATTATTTTGACTGTATTATTAAAAAATGATACAATTCTCAAGATAAAATTATTAAAATTTAAAATAATATGCAACAGAGGAAAGTACGACAAATGGAAAAGAGAGAACAGGAGCAGGCGGCAACCCCTATAGAGCAAATAATTCAACAAAGAAAACAAAAAGCAAAAGACCTTGCAGCAGCGGGAATAAATCCTTATCCCGCTAAATATTTTTTGGATAAAAATATTGCCGATATACAAAAAGAATTTGCATCTCTTGGAAAAGAACAAGTCTCACATGTAAAAGTTAAAGCTGCAGGAAGAATAATGACTTATAGGAACATGGGTAAAGCCGCCTTTCTTGACATAAGAGATGGATATTCCAAGATTCAGATATATGTCAGAGCAGATAAAGTTGGAGCGGAAGAATATAAGCTTTTCAAAAATATGGTTGATACTTCTGACTTTCTCGCCGTTGAAGGTATTCCTTTTAGAACAAAAACAAATGAACTGAGCATAATGGTAGAGAAATGGACAATGCTTACAAAGGCGTTTAGACCTCTTCCAGAGAAATGGCATGGTCTTAAAGATACAGAGACGAGATACAGACAAAGATATTTGGATTTGATAGCCAACAGTGAGGTTAAAAATGTTTTTGTGAAAAGAAGTATGGTTATTTCCGCTATAAGACATAAACTCGAAGAATTAGGTTTTATAGAAGTTGAAACTCCAATTTTGCAGTCTTTGGCAGGCGGAGCTAACGCAAGACCTTTTGTAACCCATCACAATGCTTTGGATATAGATTTATTTTTAAGAATCGCGCCAGAACTCTTCTTGAAACGCTTAGTTCTTGGCGGAATGGACAGAGTTTTTGAAATAGGGAGAAACTTTAGAAACGAAGGAATTGATAAAAATCACAATCCAGAGTTTACAATGATGGAACTTTACCAAGCATATGCCGATTACAATGATATGATGGATTTGACTGAAACATTGATTAAATCTGCAGCAGAGAAAGTAAATCTTGAACTAAAGCTAGATTTTAGAAGAGCAAAAATGTTTGATTTGATAAAAGAATATACAGGACTTGATTTATTGCCTTATGTTGAAAGCGGAAAAATGTTTGAGCAGGTAAAACATTTGAATTTGGATTTACCTAAAAACGCTACAGACAAAAAGATTTTAGATCAGGTTTTTGATGAAAAAGTTATACCAAATTTAAAAAGCCCGACTTTTGTTATAGACTATCCTGCCGTTTATTCTCCTCTCTCAAAGATTAAATTTGATCAACCAGAAATAGCCGAGCGTTTTGAACTTTACATAAACGGAATGGAAATAGGGAATGCGTATTCTGAGCTTAATGATCCTCAATTGCAGAGAACAAGGTTTTCTCAACAGATGGAAGCCAAAAAGAAAGGTGATGATGAGGTTATGCCTTATGATGAAGATTTTATTTTTGCTTTAGAGCAAGGGCTTCCGCCAACTGGAGGTTTGGGCATAGGCATAGACAGACTTGTTATGGTGTTGACCGGTGTGGAATCTATAAGAGAAGTTATAACTTTTCCAGCCATGAGACCAGAGTAAAGTTTTATGAGTGCAATGTCAGTTGAGTTTTTTATAGCGATAAGATATTTAAAAGCAAGAAGAAAAGCTTTTTTTTCTTTGCTTACCACTTTTATCGCCGTAGGTGGTATAACTTTGGGCGTTGCCTCTCTTGTTATAACGCTTGCGGTTATGAGCGGTTTTCAAAGTGATATAAGAAATAAAATTTTAGGCATACAGCCACATATACTGGTAACAAGAAGTGACGGGGAACCTTTTGAAGATTATATTTCTGTAGAAGATAAAATAAAAACTAATAAAAATGTTGTAAGCGTGTTGCCGTTTATATACAAGCAGGGTATTGTAAGGGGCATTAATTCTTCCTCTACTGCCGGTATAATAATAAAAGCTGTAGATTATTCCAAAGAAGATAAAATTTTAAATCTTTCAAAACAGATTGTTATTTCAGATATTAAATTTAACGGTGAAAATATTGGAAAAAGATCAATAATATTGGGTTGCGAGCTTGTAAAAAACATCTCTACAGATGCAGGTGACGAAGTTATTTTGATGTTTCCTACAAGTTTAGGGAGTATCCCTACAATGTATAAATTTAACGTTTCTGCAGTAATAGAGTCGGGAATGTATGACTTTGACTCTTCTTTGGGGTTTATAGATTTAAAAGAGGGACAAAGTTTATTTTCAATGCCTAATTCCATTACTGGACTTGACATACATACGACTAATTTTGAGAAAGCGTCAGCGACTGCAGCCGAGCTTCAAAAAAATTTGTCTTATCCGTACAAAACAAAAGCATGGTTTGATATGAATAAAAATCTTTTTTCGGCGTTGAAACTTGAAAAAATAATGATGTTTCTTATTTTGGGGCTTATAATAATTGTTGCGGCATTTAACGTTATTTCCAATCTTTTGCTCCTAAGCGTTCAGAAGTCAAAAGAAATAGGGATAATGTCTGCTATGGGATTTTCAAATTATTCTATTTCAAAAATATTTTTTTACGAAGGACTTATTGTTGGTTCGTTAGGAATAGTATTTGGGATAATTTTTGGGGTTTCTGTAAGTTTTGCATTAAAATATCTTGATATATTTAAACTTCCAAAAGGCGTTTATTATGTTGATAAACTTCCAGTTTCTATAATTCCTTTAGACATATTGACAGTGGCTTTAAGTGCTTTTATTATATCTATATTGGCAGGTCTTTACCCTGCACGACAGGTTGCAAAACTAGACCCTCTTGAAACTATAAGATATGGTTAGCGATTTTATCGGAATTAACTATGAATATAAAAGCTGAAAATTTAAACAAACAGTATGCTAAAAAAAATTCTACAGATATTAAAATATTAAAGAATATAAATTTGGAAATAAAGTCTGGACAAAAAGTTGCTTTAACCGGTCCATCAGGAGCTGGGAAAAGCACGTTGATGCATATTTTAGGATTAATGGATAGACCTACTTCGGGGAAGGTTTATATAGACGGAATTGATTGTTTTGCCAAAGACGATAAATACTTGCGCGTTATCAGAAGAGATTATATAGGCTTTGTTTTCCAGTTTCATTATCTTATGCCTGACTTCACAGTTTTGGAGAATATTCTCATCCCTGTTTGGAAAGATAAAAAATCAAAATTAAAACAGGCGCAAGATATTTTAAGCAAAGCTGGACTTTTGCACAGACAAGATCATTATCCTTTAGAGCTTTCTGGCGGTGAACAACAAAGAACGGCTGTTGTAAGAGCTTTAATAAATAATCCTCGTATAATTTTTACGGACGAACCTACTGGTAATCTAGACAGGCAGACAGGTCTTGAAATAGAAAACTTGCTGTTTGACATAGCGGCTGATATAGGCGCTGCTTTGGTTCTTGTAACGCACGATGAAGGTCTTGCCAAAAAAGCTGATAGAATAATTAGAATTGCTGATGGTTGCATATTATAAGCATAATTTGTATTTTGCAGATAAGGAGAGCATGTAGATGAAAATTTTTCTTGACGGGAAATTAGTTGAAAAGGGAGAAGCGAAAATTTCAGTGTTTGACCATGGTTTTCTTTACGGAGATGGTATTTTTGAAGGTATAAGAGTTTATAATGGAAGAATCTTTAGATTAAAAGAGCATTTGGAAAGACTTTGGTCTTCGGCTAAAGCTATTAATTTAGAAATTCCGATGCATAAAAAAGAAATAGAAAAAGCTTTAATAAAAACCATTTTGGCAAATAAGCTCAATGATGCTTATATAAGGCTTATCGTTACAAGAGGCTGCGGCAATTTAGGTCTTGATCCCAGCAATTGCACGAAACCTCCTTCTGTAGTAATAATAGCGGATCAGATTAAACTGTATCCAGAAGAATTCTATGAAAAAGGTATGGAAATTGTAACAGTTTCTACTAGAAGAATAAGGCAAGATTCTCTAAGCCCAAATGTCAAATCTCTTAACTATTTGAATAATATTCTTGCGAAAATGCAGGCTGTAAGAAGCGGTGCTGCTGAGGCTATTATGTTAAATGCTGAAGGATATGTTGTGGAATGTACGGGCGAAAATATATTTATAGTAAAAAATGGCGCTCTCTATACTCCAGCAGGTTCTGAAGGTGCATTAATAGGCATAACGAGGGACGCAGTTATAGAGCTTGCAAAAAATAAATCGGGAGTTCCTGTAAAAGAAGTACGCTTAAGCTTATATGAGGTTTACACTGCCGACGAATGTTTTTTAACTGGGACGGCTGCTGAAATAGTTCCTATTGTTGTAGTTGATTCAAGAATTATTGGCGACGGCAAACCCGGTAAAATAACAGCTAAGCTTATAAAAGAGTTTAAAGCTTTAGCTCGTTCGTCAGGAACACCGATTAAATAGTTTTGTTTATATTAAATTATTTATCTGCTGAAAAAACTTTATATGTTTTAAGGCGCGTATGCGAAAGATTATAATATTTTTTATCATATTAGTTTTGCCTATTTCCGTGTACTGCGCAAGAGAACTTCTTTTAGTTCCTTACTTGCAAAAATATATAAGCGTCAAAACCGGGCATAACATATCTATAGGTAACTTTTCATTATCTCCGTTTAAACTATCTCTTAAAGACGTTGATGCTGACGGTGTTATAAAAGTCCAAAAGATTGCTTTCAAATTAAATCTATTCAAATTTCTTTTTAATTTTTTCTCTCCAATAGGAAGTATAAGACAAATTGAAATATCTAATATTGAGATTGATTTAAAAGAAAATCAAGATGTTTCAGCTCTAAAACCAAGCGAAAAGAAATCTGTTTTAAAACTTCCCGAAAGAGGTATTGATGTTTATATCAATGAAGTTTTAATTAAACAAGGAAAAGCGTTTTTCAATATAAGCGATGCTTATGTATATGTTGATACAAATACGATAAAGTTAGACTCAGTTTTACATGTAGCTGGACATTCAGTTAAACTTGAAGCTTTATTGAAACAAAAAGAAGGTTATCTTTTTGATGGAACAGCTACCATTAAATCTAAAAATAAGATTAATATGCTTATAAATTCTAAAGGGGTTATTGATTTATTATCCTTTAATTCTGACTGGAATATATCTATTGTAAAGTTAAATTACAAAGGTTTTGATTTTGGTGGAACTTTGGGGACTTTATTAAAAAACGAAAAAAGCGCTGATATTGAGTTTGTAGGTAAATTTGGAAAATTTAAAGCAGATGGTCTGCTTAGCAATACAATAAATGCAGAAGCATTTATTGATCTTTCTCAAACAAGCAAATCTATATCTGGCAGACTTAGCATGAGTTTTAAAAAACAAAAAGACTTAAAAGAATTAAACCTTAAGGCTTCAAAATTGAATGCTTTTAATTTTAATATAGGAAGCTTTGAATTGTTAAGCAGTAAAAATAATAACGATACGTACAAAGTTGTTTGTGACTATGGCTTGAAAAGACGTTTGGAAGCTATTTATTTACAAGGTGGAAATTATGAGGGCGATTTAATTATAAGAGATAAAAAAGCAGGGTATGTAAAAGGAAATATTAGAAGAGGGACAATTACTGTTGATGCTAAAAATATAAATGTAACTGATATGCCTCTAATCCCTGTTGTGGTAGAAAGTGCTGATGGAAGGGTGAATATTTCTGGTAATATAAATGAAGCTTCAGGCAAGATTGAATTCTCTTTTATATCCAATATGAACATGACTGACGCCAAAGGGACTGTAATTCGCGATAAAGACAAATATACTTTTGATTTTTATAAATGTGACGATTCAGTTTTATTAAAGCATGTAGTTTCAGGAGGCAATGTAATATCCACAGATTTTAAATTTAAAGAAGTTAATATTTTGAACGTTTTACGGGTTATAGGACATTCAGAAATAGATATTTCAGGACTGGCAGGCGGTAATATAAGTTATGAAAAAGATGTAGGTATAAAACTTGATCTTAGAGCTTGTGACGGAACATTTTATGGGAATGATTTTAAAGAATTTGAAGTAAAAGGAGAAGCGGATTTAAATAAAGTAGAGATTGAGCGTTTTGTTATAAAAAATGCTTCAAATACTACTATAGCTGATATAAAGGGACTGATAGGTTTTACACATGAAAATCCTGACTCTTCTATGTATATTAACTTAAAAGATATTATTGTAGGAGGTGTTAAAGCAGATTGTCATAGTGAGTTTCACGGTTATTTAAGTGATGGAAAAGTGGTAAAAGGTGTATTAAAGAGTGTTGAAACAAAGATAAGTGACATTTCTTTGGGAAGTATGGAAGCTGATGTAAATATTTCAACAAAAAATTTTGATTTGTTAAATTTAAAATCTGATAATGGATTGAATGCGACACTATCTGCAAATTTAAAAAGAAACGAGATAACTGGCATTATTGATTTCAAAAATACGAATATAGAAGGAGTATATCCTGGAATTGATGGATTTTTAGATGCTTCTGTAAGATTTTCAGGCAAATTAAATAATCCATATATTGAAATTTCCTCTTTGTTAAAAAAAGGTACATATTTATCTCAACCATTCTCTTTATCGTCTGTAATTTTTTATAAAGATGGAATTGTGAATATAAGTAAAACGAATATTATATCAGGCAAGGCAAAACTCTCTCTCAAGGGAGTATATTCAAGTGTAGGACGTCTGCAGGTAAGCGTAAATAATTTAAATGAGAACATTATAAATATATTGGCAGGATTCACTTTGCCGTTTAAAGGCGAATTTTTCGGTGAAGGAGAAATTCGTTTTCGTGATAAAAAACCAGAACTTAAGATACTTCTGGAGACTAAAGATGCTTATGTAAGTTCTTTTAAATTAAAAGATCTTAAAGCTGAAATTGAAATTATCAATAAAAACATTGCAATAAAGTCCGCTTCTGCAAAAATTTCTAATAGTGAAATAAGGGTTGATAAAGGTTTTTGTGATTTAAATAACAATAAATATTTTTTAGATTTATTTTTGCTAAATATTCATGCTGGACCGTCGTATTTGTTTGGAAACGTTAAACTGTCTGGCGATATAGTAGAAAAGAATGGTATTTCTATATTAAATGGTATTGTTGATTTAAATAATTTGTGGGTGAATAAATATAAATTAAATCATTACCTTTTTAATTATTCATTTAAAGAAGACAGATTAAAACTTTTTCAAAAACCAAGTGACAAAAATAATGATTTTGACTTATCCGGTGAAATTATTTTTGGCGACACTTTATCAGTGAAGAAATTGAATGTTGTAAGAAAATTGTCATATTTTGATATGTCAGGAAATTTTTCAAAAGATTGCATAAATCTTGAAGTTGCAGGTTTTAGCATTGATTGGAAATTTATGTCAAATCTTTTTGATTTACCTGCAGGATTAGAAGGTGATGCTGATATACATATTAAACTCAAAGGCGACGTGAGTTCTCTTGATGGCAATATGTCAATCACTTCAACAAATGGGACTTTGATGAATGCTCCGTTTGATAAATTAGGCGTTTATATGGATTTTTATAATAGTTGCGCTTATATAAAAGAGGCATTTGTTTCAAAAAGAAACGGTATAAAAATTGCTGTAAAGGGGAGTTTTCCTATTAGCTTAAGCGAAAAAACACCTAAAGAAAGTGTAGATATTTCCTATGAGATTGAAGATAACAAACTTAGTATCTTAAAATATCTTTCAAATAGTTTTTTAAATCCTTTAAATGGCAAACTATTGTTGAAAGGTACTATAAACGGAAGTTATAAAAATTTGAAAAGTAATGGGATATTTTCAGTTTCCGACGGAATATTCCATTCTAACGAGTATCTTGATAAAATAAAAAATGTATCAGTTGAAATGTCTCTTACTGACAATTTAATTAAACTTAATAAGTTTACCTTTAATTCAGGAGCAGGCAAAGTAAATATTGCAGGACAAATAAAACTTAACAATTTTATTATAAAGGATTTTGATATTAGAGCTGTTACGGAAGGGAAAAAAGGAATTCCTATATCTGTGCCTCAGCTGCCTGTTTCAAAATTTATGACATCAAAGTCTGTATTGAAAGATTATTCGTCAGGAACATCTTTGTTTGATATTAAAATTACCGGAACTCCACAGAAACCTTTGATTTCTGGTTATATTGTTTTGGAAGATACAAGGTTTACTTTCCCTGGGGAAAAAGATAATGAGGATTCTAATTTTTCACTCCCAGCAAGTACTGAATTTGACTTGGATTTGCGTACTGGTATAAATACGAAATTTGAAAATTCATTTGTTTCTTCTTTGATAAGCGGAACTTTACACATAAACGGAAGTCTTAATAGTTTGAAATCCAAAGGAATTATTGAATTAACAAGCGGAAGACTGGACTATTACGGGATAGAATTTGATATAGTAAGCGCCAAATTAGAAATAATTGACGATAATCAAATTTATGTAACTGCAGAGGGGAAAAATATTGTTCCTTCAAAGACAGGTGGAGAATTCGAAACAATAAAATTATTTGTCAAAAGGTGTAAACTATCTGAATTTTCAAAAAGCAATGCAATAAGATTTAGCTCAAGAGATGATCAGGATATGGAACCTCAAAAAACTTTTGCTAAAATTATGGGTATGGACCAAGACAAAGAAATAAACTCTTCAGTCGTAGAATTTGATCCTGATAAACTAAAGCAAGTAAAGCAAATTGTATTAAGATATTTTAATCAGAAGTTTTCAACTCCTCTGGCAAGATCGTTGTTTCGCAAAGTGGGTATTGCGGATAATTTTAGGATTTCTTATGTCAATACAAATAATAATGTTTCTACAGACGAAAATCAGGGACTTGTTAATTTATTCTCTGGGACAAAATATATAGTGGAAAAGAACATAAATAAAGATATTTTATTCGGATATAACTTAACTTTTGACGAGTTTAACAGAAGGTTTGACTTGAGGCATGGTATAGAACTACAGTATAGATTAGCGCCGAATTTATTTTTGAAAGGTAGTTATGAGTTTAATGCTGAAGAAGGTTCCAGAGAGGACAAATCAATAATACTTCAACGGCAGTTGAAATTCTGACCATCAAAAAAGCATAAAAAGTAAATGGAGGAATCAAAATGAAGTTTAATATAAAGACAAAGATAGAATCCTTCTTAAAAGATTTTGAAAATTTTGCCGTTAAGGGTAATGCTATTGACATGGCTGTTGGCATTATCATAGGAGCAGCTTTCGGAAAAATAGTTGATTCTTTGGTAAAGGATATAATAATGCCTCCGATAGGAGTACTTTTAGGGGACTTTGATTTTACAAACCTCTTCATAGTTTTAAAAGAAGGGAAAACTGTAAAAGAACCTTATGAAACGCTTGCCGCAGCTCAATCTGCAGGAGCTGTAACTGTTAATATAGGAATATTTTTTAATATTTTGCTCTCATTTATAATAATAGCATTTTGTGTATTTATAATGATAAAGTTTATAAGTCAACTTAAAGAGAAGTATACTCCCGATCAGGTTAATACAAAAGAATGTCCTTTTTGTTGTTCCACAATACCTGTTAGAGCTGTAAAATGCCCGGATTGTACAGCAGATTTGAATGGTCAAAAATGACAATAAGAAAAAGTATTTTTGTTTTATTTCATTGCTATCTGCATTTTTTTGTATAAGCTAAAGAATATACCTGCAGAGTTTCGCTTGCTCCTTCAGTTACAAGTTGCCGTCGAGTTTTGCAATAAGCTGTTACTTTTAGAAAATGGTTTAGTATGCCGGTACAGAACACCTGAAGAAGTGTTAAATTATAAAGACATAGAAAGGTACAACACCACTGTTGTAGTAATATGTTATTCCTGTAAGCAAAATAAATTAAAATTTAGAGGCACCCTTATAAAATCTAATCATAAGGGTGCTTTTATTTTAGACTTTTTGTTTTTAAGCAGCGCCGAGTATATTCTTCACAGCTGAAATAGGCGCTTTTGCTCTATTACCTGTTTCCTCAACAACTTTCCTAAACGAGACAGTATTTATTAAATCATTTGCTATTGCTAAATATATGTAAAGTTTTCTGTAAGGATTATCCATATCAGCAGTACGGATAATACTGTCAATGTCTCTTTCTTCATCCATTTGTTTGTAAATAGAGTTTGCAAACATTATCATTTGCTTCCTGAGATCTGCCAATGTTTCAGAGCTTAGTTCTTGCGCTTGTTCAAAGGTCGTCTTGGCTTGCTCGATAAATTCTTTTAACGCAGAGGGGGATTTAAAGAGTTGATTTTCAGAATCTATTATAAGTGCTGCGGTTAAAATAATAGTTAAGGATTGTTTATCGCTTGCGGTATTCATATTGAATATTTTAGGTGATAAGTCAAATGCTTGTAGATATTGGCTTAACGCATAAGATTCAATAAACCCTCTCAAAAATCCTAACGCTTCCATAACAGAAACGTCATTTACCGCTGTTGCCTGATCTGATGAGGCTCTAGCACATAGAAGTTCAATGTGTTTTTTTACTGCTGCATCTGTTAATCCTGCTTGTGCAGTAGCTTCTTTGATTTCTAAAGGAGTAACTGATGAAGAATTTTTTAATACTAATTTTAATAAAGCTCTAACATTTCTTGCTCCTGTGTCTATTTTTTGCTCAAGGATTCGGCGTCCTCTTAAATAACCCTTATCCTTTGCTTTTAATTGCGCTCCTTCATCTATGTTTGCCGCATGCGTTTCTTCATCAATTGATACTATAGCTAAAACATTGTATTTAGTTAAGTCGCCAAGAGCATCTTTGATTGCTTTATTTTTAAGATGTATTGTATTTCTTTCAGTTGTTATATTGTTTTCACCACAGACTTGTTCCAACATCTCAAGAATTGCTTTAATATTTTCAATGTTTTCAATTTCGTCCGCCTCCAAACTTATTCCTTCAAAGCCAAGTCCCATAAGTATTCTAAACAGATTCTCGTAATCGGCTGTTTTGTTAATGCTTACTTGGATTATAGGTCTAAGCCCTAAAGAGCGAATTATGCTAGCGATTTCTTTAAGATTTTCTTGAAGAGAAGCTGAATTTATTGTTTCAAAATCAAAATCTGTTATATTTAAAATAATTGTCGTTGCTCCCTCTTTTTTCTTTATAGAAGCCGCTTCTCTAATAAATTCACTGTTGGATAGTCTAGCAGTTTTTAGGTCTAGAGAATAAAATTTCTCATGAGTATTTAACTTGAATATCTGATGCGATCTAATCTCTTCCTCTATAGTTGTAAGATTTTCTTCACCGATTTCTAAGTCCCATGCTGTATATACGCCTACAAGCCCTTGCGACACGTCTCCGGACTCGTATAATTGCTGCGTAAGTTGCTGCGACGTTTGCAAAGCAGGTGGAAAGCCTACAAAATCCATCATTGCAACGCCTTCGGAACTTATTCCTAAGTTTGTCGCTCTGTTTAGCTCTTCCCTTAAAACTGTGTTTGTATTTAGGTCGTTGGCAAAATACTGTACTGCCGCTGCAAAGTTTTGAGCTGCTATTGTAGGGTTCTGCTTTAAATCAGCTCCACCTTTTAGCTTTAATCCTATAAAACATTTGCCTTGAGCGTTTTGTCTTACATAAACATCGTATGCTAGATCGTTAAACGATACGTTTACACTAATTCTCTTGCTGTATCCTGTTGGAACTAATACGGTTGACGGTATGTGTTCAACTACGGCGGTTGCGTAATCGCTTGCTGATCCTCCAAATTTATCTGCGTAACTTGATGCAGGAGTTAAACTTCCGTCTGAAGCATTTGCTACAAATAAACTTAAAGGTCTTAGTGTACTTTGTGCACTTGTTGAACCACCTGACAACTCTCCCTGCACTGTTGGCAGCAATGCTATAGCCATTTCTCTTTGCGGTAGTCCTGTATATAATTTTGATATTTTTTCTGCTTCTTCAATGCTTATTCCTGCAGCTATACTGAGTATTCGCGCATTTGTAAATACAAATTTAACAACATTCGTATATTCAGGTAATATTAGTTGCGCTTGCTGCCATACATACAAGTCAGAGAAGGACACTAGAAATTCTTCAAGAAAAGGAATATTGTGCGCCGCTTTATACAACGGATTATTAGATGCTGCAAACTCCATATGCGTAAGCTCGTGCTTTACAAAAACTTTAAATAATTCAATGTTTTTTGTTTTACCACTTGCGTCTAAAAACATTGCTCTAAGCATTTTGTAATTTACATGCATTTTTCCGGGTTTGGACGGATCTTGGGTATTAGGTTCGTACGACATTACTTCACCTGACGTTTCAATCTCAACATCTGAAAGAAATTTTAGAAACATTGAAGCATCTTCAGGAGATAGTTCGCTATTACTTAAAAGTTGTCTTAGTATTTCTTCGTTTGCGTTTCCTTTAAAATAGTTATTTTGCGATACCAAGGTTTGAGCTTCTCCTATTTGCTCTACTTGGGATCTTTCAAGCTCTGCAAAAGAATCCATAGCACTTTTCATTAATTTCAATGGTCCATTAGCTACAAACATGCTTCCTGCCACTTGAGTGCCTAAAAGCATCCCTATTTCCGCTGCGGCTTGCGCTGCACCTTGTGCGCTTTCTTCAGATTTCCACCATGATTTTTTTTTGGGTGCTGCTTCCTGCTCCCAGAGATAAGTAATTGTTATAGGACCTTTAACATCTATATCAAAAGCAGCGTTACCTAAATGTTGTTCTGGAGGTTGATTGCCATTTTGTACGCTAACCCCAAGAAATTTAAAACCTTCTCTTTTTGGCTCAGTATATCCCGTCCAACCGCCAAATCCAACAAAATGATATTTGTCGCCTTCATGAAGAACTACATTACTAAGAGGTTCGTCGCCTAAAGTTACATGATAATCTTCAGCCCATAAATAAGTAATTTTTATAGGACCGTTAACAGTTATATCAAAAGGCTCGGCACCTAAATGCTGTGAAATATTCCCACCATTGTTCACTTCAACCCCAAGAAATTTATATCCAGGTTTTGTTGGTGTGTAGCCATATCTATCTTTCTGTACGAGACCAGTATAAAATCCTTTAAAGTGAAAATTGCTGCCTTTATAATAAAATTCATTTTCAGGAAGTGTCGGAGTTACGCCGCCATTGTCTGTATTAAAAGTTATAGGGGAAGCTTGCTCCCAGAGATAAGTGATAGATATAGGACCTTGAACATCTATATCAAAACCAGCGTTAGCTACGTCACCAAGATAGTCTGTATCAGTCCCGTTATTGCTCACTTTAACACCTTTAAATTTAAAACCTTCTCTTTTTGGCTCAGTATATCCCGTCCAACCGCCAAATCCCTTAAAGTGAAACGTGTCGTCTTTATAATAAAATTCATTTTTAGGAAGTGTCGGAGCTGTGCCGCCATTGTCTGTATTAAAAGTTATAGGAGAAGCTTCTTCCCAGTCATAAGTAATTTTTATAGCACCATTAACGGGTATATCAAAAGCAGCGTTACTTTCATGATATGTCTTAACCCCATTATTCTCTACAAAAACTCCTTTAAATTTGTAGCCAGGTCTTTCAGGTAGCGGTAGTCCATTTGTCATTCCCATCATAAGAATGTTACCTTTACCAACTCCAGGTAAGTTATATGTATCGCCTTTAAATTTTATAATATCACCAAGCTCTTGGGTTTCGCCATTGCCAAAATCAACGGTTATAGGAGAAGCTTTCTCCCAGAGATAAGTAATTGTTATAGGACCTTTAACATCTATATCAAAAGGATCGTTACCTAAATGTTGTTCTGTCAGTTCATTGCCATTTTGTACGCTAACCCCAAGAAATTTATATCCAGGTTTTGTTGGTGTGTAGCCATATCTACCCATCTGTGCAGCAAAGAAAGCAGTATAAAATCCTCTAAAGTGAAACTTGTCACCTTTATAATAAAATTCATCTTTAGGAACTTCTGGCATTTCATCAATATCTTCTTTAGTAAAAGTTATAGGAGAATGCGGCTCCCATACTGCTGTCATTGTTATAGTATCTGCTATATTTCCCTTTGGGATAGTAAAAGGATCTGTCCCAAACTCCTTATCAAAAGTGCCAACTTGTACTCTAACCCCTTTGAATTTAAATCCAGTTTTTTTTGGTATAGGATATGTAGTTCCAAATCCCGGAAATTCAAAATTGTTACCTTCATAAGCTTTTAGATTTCCAAGAACTGCTGAGAGATCTGGATCAGAAGAAGTTACAGGATATTCTTTTTCCCAGACTGCTGTTATTGCTATAGGACCCGTTATCTTTTCCCCAGGGATAGTAAACGACTCAAAATTATGTAATTCTACATAGTTGCCAACTTTTACTTCAACGCCTTTGAACCTAAATCCAGCTTTTTTGGGTATATCATATCCATAATACGCTGAAAGTATAGCCTTACCAAATCCTTTAAAGCTAAAATCATTGTTTTTATAAGCTTTTATATCTCCAATACCCAGATCCTGAGAAGGAGTTACAGGAACTTCTTCATCCCATAACGCTGTCATTGTTATAGTTATATCACCTGTTATCAATTGCTTAGAGATAGTGAAACCATCTAGCCCTAAATGTTTTTCTGGAGGATTATTGCCAACTTTTACTTCAACGCCTCTGAATTTAAAGCCAGCTTTTGTTGGTACAGGATATCCTGCTCCCATACCCAAAACCCCACTTTTAAATCCCTTAAATTCAAAATCGTTATCTTGATAAGCTTTTAGATCACCAAGAACTGCTGAGAGTTCCTCATCAGAAGAAGTTAGAGGATATTCTTTTTCCCATAATGCTGTTATTGTTACAGGACCTGTTATCTTTTCCCCATGGATAGTAAAACCACTTGTTCCAAAAATATCTTCATAGTTGCCAATTTTTACTTTAACGCCTTTGAATCTGTAGCCTTCTTTTGTTGGGGTATTACTACTATTAAATTTAAAGGAAAATTTGTTGTTTTTATAAACGTCTAAACCCTTAAAAACATCTGACAGCGTTTCATCATCAGAATCTACAGAAACTTTATCATCCCATAACACTGTCATTGTTATAGGACCTGTTATATGCTCCTTCTTGATAGTAAAAGCCTCTACCCCTAAATGTTCTTGTGGAGGATTATCTCCAACTCTTACCATAACACCTCTGAATTTAAACCCAGGTCGTGTTGGCATCTTATATCCACTATAATGAAACATTCCATTATTAAATCCCGGAAATTCAAAATTGTTACCTTCATAAGCTTTTAAATTTTCAAGAACTGCTGAGAGATCTGGATCAGAAGAAATTACAGAATATTCTTTTTCCCATAACATTGTCATTTTTATAGGACCTTTTATATCCGCTGCATTAACTTTAAAAGCCTTTGTCCCATAAAACTTCTCAAAACTGCCAGCTTGTAGTCTAAAACCTTTAAATCTATAGCCATGTCTTGTTGGTATTTTATATCCATCCTTGCCATCAACTCCGGGAAAGGAGAAGTCACCGAGCCACGAATCTAGTTTAGTGTCTCTAAAAAACGTACGTAAATTAGAATCTAAGTTAGCGGAAACATCGTCTATATCATCATCGTTTAATCCTAAATCATATGTAATAGAATATACGAGATTCTCATTCTTCCAGTCTTTGCCAAGTATATCAGCTCCTTCATTTGTAACCCTATCTCTGGATATTTCCCAATGTAAGGCTAATACAGATATAGAGTTTATTTTTACTTTCCTTCTTAATCGCAGATTAGAATCTCCATTAGCGGTCCAGTAGGGTATATTTGAATACATTTTATTATCTTTCGGTTTAAGATCGTATTTTCTGATGACATCGTCAAGATTTATAAAGCCACCCGGATCAGCAGTTATTATTATTGATTTTCCTTCTCCAATGAATAGTCTAGCTTTGTTACTTCCAGCCAAAGGTTTCCAATGTGGAGTATATACAACGTTTGATTTTATCAGGACTTGACCTGTTTCATCTTCTTCAATTAGCTTGTCACCTTCTGTAAAATATAAACTGTCAGGATCACAATCGTCAGGGGCTTCAAGCTCATCTCTGAGTTTTCTTAAATTTAGCATTGCTCCTTGCCATGTAGCAGTAACTGCAACAAATCTTTCTCTTGTGGCATCACCTTCGGCTGCGCCTTTCCATGCGCCATTACCAACGGATATTTTTACTGTGGGCAAAGGTTCCCAATGAGGCGTAAATGTGCAAGGTTTGTCAAGTTTGACAACATCACTAGCTTCAAATTTTCTGTCTGGATACGCATCGCATGTCCAATACAAAGTTGTATAGCCGTAACCCTCAGGAGGAACAAGGAGATCTTTATATTCCGCAAGATTAACTTCTCTTGAAGAGAGTTCAACAGACCTTTTATTTTTATCTAGGTTTGTTCCGTCCCCTGTAGTAATTGTCACTTTAGGAAGCCAGATATAGTTAAGTTTTACTATGTGTTCGCCTTGCTCCGTTTGGGAAAAATATTTTCCTGGTACGATAAAATCTCGTTTAATTTCTTCAACTGAAAATTCTGCTGTCTCAGTATAGTTTGTCACACTAAATCCGCCAAATTCATAACCTTCTTTTGTTGGAATACCAGACAAATTGTCAGCAATATTGGTCATGTTTTCATAGAAATTTTTTGCATAATTGATAGGCGCTCTGAACACTTGTCTCGTTACTCTATAGCTTCTCCTAAGGGTTTTGCCGCCGGCTAGCACTATAAGTTTAAAAGATTTGATTAAAAAGTTGCCTATTGCTTTTAGCATGTCCAACAGAAACCCTTTTATCATAACGTATATTAATCTGACAAGTATAAGCGAGGCAAGACCTCCTATGATGTATAATCCAATAGAAATAAAAAATGAGAAACTTATGGCTATAATTCCATAAGTAAGCAATAAAGACATCGTTCCGGCGGCTAACAATATTATTCCAGCAAATACAAATGTTATTTGTTGTCTGGTAGACAACTTAGCCCAACCACCTTTAACCACCGCCCATACCGATGTTAATACTTGCAATATAAACCCTTTGGACACAGGTCTTTGTTCTCTAGTAACAAGTGTCTGTACTTTTTCCCATTGGGCAACTAATACCACCTCGCCGAAAACATTTTCTATTATAAAACCTGAAGCTACATCTTTAGGCTCAATATTTTTAGTCTCGTACCTATCATCTCCAAGTCTTACTCCCAATACAGTTTGGTGTGTGCATTTAATAGCTTTATAACCTTTAAAAACGTATCCAGCCCTTGTGGGTATATTACTTGCTCGCACACTAGCCTCGTTCCTTTTTCTGTTATAATTTACTATAGGCGGATGGTCGTCTAACGTTCCACCGTTGGCTTCAAAATGTAAAGAGTATTCTTCTTCTTCAATAATTTTGTACTGTATTTTTAAATTCCCTTTTACAAGCGTTCTTCCAAATTGAAAATTTGGAATAAGCTGTCCTGTATTGGCATTTCTAACTTCGCATACTACAGTGGCAACACGCCCATCTACAAGCATTATGCGTCCTGTTCTCATAGGCGGTTCTTCTAAAACTACATCGTCTTCTATATTGCTTATGAAATCTTCGTTAAGCCCGTCAGTCTGGTAATTATCGGGACAGTCAAGACCTGGGGGAAGTTTAGCCCATGATACTTTATGCATTTTTACGCCTGATTGTCTTGCTGCAAGACCTGTTCCAATCCGCCTTATCCAGCCTGCAAAGGCTGCAAGAGTATTTGGAGCAAGTCCCTTAACTCTTGCCCCGTGTCCTTGAACAACTTTTATATTTCCTTCTAATGCTTGTTTAACTTCACCATCAAAAAATTGTACTTTTACATCGTTTACATTTGGTTCCCAAATTAGTTGAATATTTAAGTCTCCGCTTAGCTCTTGTCCAGTTATATCGAAGCCTTTTTTTAATAACTTTAATGGGATATATACTATTTGACCGTTCATTGTGGTATATCTACAACCTAGCAATTTATATCCAGTTCTTACCGGTAAGTCTTCGCCAAAACCGTCAACGTGGTATCCCATTCCTACTTCATGATCCTTTACCAAAGATCTGCTTTCAAAACGATCTTGTGCATCTATTACTCCCATGTCAAGTACTCCCATGTCAAGACGTATTTTGCAAGTGTCAGGTATAAAATTGTAAAATACTTCTACCGCTTTGGTTCCATCAGGAAGGATATCTCCTGTCTGAAAATTATCTAAGTATTTAAGGTTGCCGTATTTATCGGTTATTCTTACTATTCTTTGTACTGTGCCTCGTCTATTTCCAGCAAGTTTTTGTTTTCCGTAAATCACAGCAGGCTCTATAAGCCTTCCTTCTTCGTCAATCGTAGCGGTTGCATCGCTATCTTCTAACTCTAAACCTTCAGGGGGAATCCATGTTACTGAGACATCGCCCCATTCTGTTGTGAATTTTCTTGCAATGGCAGACGTTTTTACAGTTAGGGTCATTCTTACAAATACGCTTGATATAAATATGATAAATGTTTCTAAAAATCTTAAGTTATTGTGGATAAACGCTCTTATTTTTGTTGACCTTGTTACAGCTTCTGCAGTTTCTTTGGCTATCCTTTCTGCTGCTTCAGCTTTTGCTTTAGCTTTCTCTGCAGCTTGTGCTGCAGCTTGCGCTTCATCAGCCTTTTTGGGATCTTTAGATGTTTTTGCTTCATAATCAGCTCTGTCTGCCACTTCTTTGGCAGCTGCGGCTCTTTTTGCAGTTTTTTCAGCATTTTCTGCAGCTTCCTGTGCCTCTCTGATAGCTCTTGAAGCGTCCATATAGGGCAACCTGTCCAATTCGCTCGTAGCTTGTACTATCAAGCTTCTTATTCCTTGTCGGCTGCTTTTTTCCAAGAGATCCCTAATTTGATCTAAATTAAGAATTATTCTTCCATCCTCAGTTGCTGCCATTGGTTGTAATGCACCAGAACGCTGTTTAAGGAGTTCTGAGATTTTTTCTCTATCTGCTTGTTGTTTAAATAAATTCCTTCGCCATGCTTCTGTAGGCGTTGATATTGAACCAATAAATTTAGCTACAAGAGGCATATTGTTAATACCAAAAACTGCTACAATAAAACGATATTGTATGTCAAACGGTAATTCTCTAACTAATTTTGCAAATGTTTCTATTTCTTCAGGAAGAACAATTTGTCCTATTTCTTCCTCTCTCTCTTCTAATATTGGTTGAGCAGTTTCTTCAGCTTGCTCTACTTTAGGCTCTTGTTGAGGAGCTGGCGCTTCTGGTTGCGCCGCGACTTCTTCTTCCTCTACTGTGCCTTCTTTTGCTTTCCATTTTATTTCAAATGATACAGGTCCTGTCATAAGATCTTCAGATATTTCAAAACCTGCCATTGCTTTATCTCTATCTATTATTATGTCTTCATGATTAACTATTTTTATCACAAGACCATCAAAATCGTATCCTGCTCTTGATGGCACTAAATATTTGCTATAACCCCAAGCAGCATTAAAAATACCTGATTCTCTAAATCCCGGAAATTCAAACTTTTTGCCTCTTAAAACACCCTCTGTTATTTCTTGCGGCATGTTTTGAACTTCTGCAGTTGTTCCCGGAAGGAATGACGCTTTCATTTGAGTAAGCCAAACATACTCAAACTCAATAGTATTAGTGCCGTCAAAAAATTCATGAGGTACGACAAAGTCACTTTTCATATCTTCAACTGTAAAAACTTTATCAGTATTGAGTATTTTAAGTCCGCCAAACTCATACCCTTCTCTTACGGGTATTTCAGACAAGTTATCTGCAATATTACTCATATTGTCATAGAGGTTTATAGCATACTTAATAGGTTCGCCTGCCGCTATCTTCGCTATTTGCACGCTCTTTCTAAAAGTTTTTCCGCTTGCCAAAAATATAAACTTAAACACTTTGCCAAAAGTTCTTTTAGCCCAATTCCACCAATTTATTTTCATTTTAAATTCTGAATACGCAATGAACGATGCTGATAGAAAGAAGATAAGAAGTAAATAAGGACTTGCTATAAATGTGGTAAGCACAGGAAGTATGAAAAATACTGTTGCTAGAGAAGTTATAAATAAAACTTTTTCTAGATTGTTTAAATATCCAAATCCGGCAAATACGATGTAAAATTTTATGAAGAACTTTGCAATCTTCAGCATGGTTGCTGTTGGATGCATTATCAACTTGTTTACTAACCAAATAATTGCTCCTACAATACAAACCCATGCTACTATCTGCAAAACTCTTCCATATTTTCCTATAGCTGCATTCAACACTGTGCGGATAAATGGAACTAGTACTTTCAAGAGTAGAAAATCTATAAATACAAACTTTAGTGCTCTAAAAAGCAAATTAGATTGTGTTGCTTGTGTTTGTTCCTGTTGAACTGCGACTTGCTCTTGAATAGCTGGAGCTTCTTCTTTTTCCCATTGAGCCACGAGTACAAGATCGCCGACTATGCCTCCTAGTGTAATGCCGGTCTGTAACTGGTCTGGTGTAATTGTCATATAGTTGTATTGATCCGTGATGCTGATATTAAACAACGATATGTGCGAGCATTTAACAATCTGGTAGCCTTTGAAAATATACCCTGTTCTTGTTGGTAGAGCAGTGTTTTTTGGTATAACAGCTTGTCCTTCGCTGGTTACTTCTATTTCAGGCTGATCTCCCAAAGTTCCACCATTAGCTTCAAAATTCAAGGAATATTCTGCTTTATCAGGGGTAAATTCGTATTCAATTCTTAAGTCTCTGTCAACTGGCGTCTTTCCCATTTGGAAATCTATAATTTCTTGATTGGCAACAGTGTCAATCACTTTACATCTGACAGTGCCGATGCGTCCGTTTGGGAGCATTATATGCCCAAGTCTCATAGGAGGCATTTCTAAAGTAACGCCCTCTTCTATGCTGCTTGCAAAATCTTCAGTAAGACCAAATGTATTGTAGTTATCTGGCCAAGATAACCCTTCTGGTAGTTTTGCCCATGTTATAGTATGAGTTGTTATTCCTGTTTTGTTTCCACTAAGTCCTGTAAAAAAACGCTTAAACCAATTGGCTGTGGCATCAATAACACCCGGAGCAAAACCTTTTATTCTTGCGTCGTGCCCATCTATAACCTTTACTTGTTGCCTTCCTCTGTTCAATTCTTGCCTGTCGCCTCTATCATAAAACTCAACGTTTACCACGTGGACTATAGGTTCCCATATTAATTGTATGCTTACGTCTCCGCTTAGTTCTTCTCCAGCTATATCAAATCCATTTTCAAGCCCTTCCTTGCTTATGGTTATTATTTTTCCGCTCATTGTTACGTATCTGCAGCCTAGAAGATTATGACCACGTCTGACTGGCAAATTATTTCCCAAACCGTCAACATGGTATCCGTTTCCTACATCATGATTTCTAATCCCTGCAATAAGAGGATGAGGGGAAACAAAGCCATCTTCTATATTTCCCATATCAAAATGGATTGCGCATGTTTCAGACTCAAAATTGTAAGATATTTCTACAGCTGCTATTTCATCATTAAGTTTTTGTCCAGGTTTAAAATTTTTCAAATATGCTTGTGTGCCGTTTTTGTATGTTACTCTTACAATTCTTGTTATCGTGCCTCGTCTGTTGCCCGCAAATCTTTGTTTGCCATACAAAACAAACGGTTCTATCAATTTTCCTTCGTCATCTATATGGGCATCTTGTAAAGTATCAGATAGATCAATGCCGTAAGGGGGAATCCATGTTACTGATACTCCTGCCCATTCTGTTGTAAATTTCCTTGCAGTACTAGATGTTGTTATATGAAGACTCACAAATCTCCACAATCCAGCTATAAAAGTCTGAGTGCGTTCCAAAAATCCTAACCGCCTGTGTATGAATGATTTAAATCTATTCTTAAAACCTTTAAAATCTTTCGCCTCAATATAACTGATATGATCCAACTCCCTCATGCTTTTTACTATAAGAGATATTATCCCATTTCTTCCATTGTCTAAACTTTTTTGAACATCTTGAAGGTTAAACATTATCTTTCCGTCTTCTGTTGTTCTCATTGTTCCTTGCTCTAAAGTAAAGCTTGCTTTAATGGCGTCTGTAATATCTTTAACACTTATTTCCATTCCAGATAATTCTTTTTTCCATTTTGTTTCATCAGAAGTTGTTATTATCCTTATAAACCTTGCAGTAAGAGCGTCGTTGCCTAAAACTGCTTTTACAAAACTATGTTGCATTTCAAAGGGTAGCTCCTTAACTAATCTTGCAAATGCTTCCACTCTTTGATCAATATCAATTTTTTCTTCCTGTATTATAGGTATAGGTTCTATTTCTAGTTCAGCTTGTTCTGCTTTTGGTTCTACAAATGGTTCTCTCTTCTCTTCAGTTTGCTTTACTTGAAGAGCTTGAGACTCTAGTTGCACTACCGCACCTACTCCTCCTACAACCGCAGAAGATTCTACATAACTACTTATAATGGATTGTTCAGCGGGATTGAGTCTTTGAAAAGTAAATGTTAATGGTCTAAATACATCGCCAAAAGAAACAAGGAATTCTTCAAGCCAAGTAAAATTATTGTGTATAAAGAAACGGACTTTGTTTCGAGGATTTGCAAACTCTCTATGAGCTAACTCATGTTTTAGAAAAGTTACAAGCAATTTCTGATTTGTAATATTTTTACCAGATTCATCAAAAAATAGATGTCTTGCCAAGAGAAAATTTACGACTATTTTATCTCTAACATTATCATAATGCATAGCAACACCGGGGTCCATATCATAACCGAACTCAACTATGGACACCTCATTGAAATTATCTGGCAGCATACTAATAAGTTGTGTTTCAAAAAGCTTTTTTTGATCAACCTCAGAAATATCCGAGGGAATCAACTCTGCTGCAGTAAGGCTATCTTTAAGTTTTGATGTATCTACTTGCCTGACAAGTTTATTCCTAGCGTTTGAGATTACATTTTTCTGCCAAAACTCAAAGGAAGCGACAATAGCAGATGGAATCATAACAGCAAGAGGAATAAACATAAACGGCAACGCCCAAGACATAAATGGTATTAAAA
>JAITDI010000036.1 GCA_031282625.1 Candidatus Endomicrobiellum meruensis
GTGAGCTTGTTTCCTTTTTTGCATTCGTCTATTTTAACATACTTACGGAAAAACAAGTCTTGGGAGTTTGTTTCCTCTACGGGCTCACGCCCGTAGTTTCCAAGCGGAATATTTATGAAACTGCACAGGGAAAGTTTAAAGCAGACAAAGTTTACAGCGTAAAGGTCTTTGTGAAATTTGATTATAAAAATTTCTTTATTGATTTATCCGCTATGAAAAACATCATTCCTATAGACGCTAAAATAAATACTGTAAATGAAGGCGTTAAACGCTTGGAAGAGAATATTAACTATGATGTTATTATGCTAGGGATAGGATATAACTTCGCAATTTAAAAGATAAAAAAGTAGGAAATTAACTATTTTTCTTGAATTAAAAGAAAAAAAAGGAGGTGCTTCCTTACTTCATAACTTCTAAAAAAGTTATAAGTTATTCTTAGATTTTGTATAATGGGCGTTATGAAAGAGCAACTAGAATACTTAAATATCAAAGAAGCTAGTGTTTGGGCTACGAATTATTTAGGGAAAGAAGTCACGGCTTCAAACATTTCTTATTTAATCCAGTATGGTCGTATTGCCAAAATAGGTCATAACAGGTCAATACAAGTTCTAAAATCAGAACTTACAAGTTATTATCATTCCTTAAATAATTCAAGAGAAACTATTTGGAGAGAGAAGCTAGGGGAAGATTTAAATTGGGAATTATCTTTTGATAATTTAAAAGAATCTGATACAACTAAGCACGTTCACAGACTTCATCCATATAAAGGCAAGTTTATACCACAACTTGTTGAGTATTTTTTAGATAGCCATACTGACACGTTTAAAGCTGAAAAATATTTTAATAAAAACGATATTGTATTAGACCCTTTTTGTGGCAGTGGAACAACGTTAGTGCAGGCAAACGAACTTGGGATACACGCAATAGGCATAGACGTGTCATCGTTCAACGCTTTTATTTCAAATTGCAAAATTGCCGAATATGATATTAAAAATTTAGAAGAACAAATAAAACAAATAACAATTAAATTACACGACAAAGCAATACTATCAAAAATCGTAGACTTTGAAGATATTCTTATAGAAAAATTAAACAAATTCAACGATGAATATTTTCCTGTTCCTGAATTCAAATATAAAGTAAGGCAAAAACTTATAAATGAAAATAGTTACGGCGCAGAGAAAAAAAGACAATTCTTGCTGATTTATGAAAAGTTAATTACAGATTATAAGATAAAACTGCTTAAGAAAAATCCTAAAATATTTTTAGAGAAGTGGTATATTAAAAATATACGAAACGAGTTAAATTTTGTTTTTAACGAAATCAAAAAAGTTAAAGATGAAAATATAAAGAAAATGCTTACTTTAATACTTAGCCGCACAATGCGTTCGTGTAGGGCGACTACGCATTCGGACTTAGCAACACTTGTAGAACCAGTATCAACTGCTTATTATTGTTCCAAGCACGGCAAAATCTGTAAACCTATATTCTCAATCATGAAGTGGTGGCGTTCATATTCAAAAGATACCGTTAAAAGATTAAAAGATTTTGAAAAATTAAAGACAACTACGTACCAATATTGTTTAACTGGAGACAGCAGGGCTATAAACATTGAGTCTGAACTTTCAAAAAAGCATAGAATTTTTGCTGAAGTTTTTCAAAAACAAAAGATTTCAGGCATATTCTCAAGTCCGCCATATGTTGGGCTTATAGATTACCATGAACAGCATGCCTATGCCTATGATTTATTTGATTTTGAAAGAAGAGACGAACTTGAAATAGGACCGTTATTTAGAGGGCAAAGGAAAGGCGCTCTAAGAAGTTACGTTGAAGGCATTTCAAATGTTTTGAATAATTGTAAGAAATACTTAAAAGACGACTACAATGTTTTTTTAGTGGCAAACGACAAATATAGTTTATATCCTGAAATAGCTCAAAAAGCTGGAATGAGAATTGTTAATCAATTCAAACGTCCTGTGTTAAATCGTACAGAAAAAAATAAAAACGCATATTCTGAGACAATCTTTCATTTAAAGGAAAAATAAATGGCTTTGAGTCGAGTTCAGAAGCTAAGTATTGAAAGTATTTTAAAAGAGAGCTTAAGAGTTAAATTTGAAAATTATAAGCCTGAGCCTGCATCCATGCCATTTCACACAAGACTGCTTGGCAAAGACAGGATGGCATTGTTTTCTTTTATACATTCTTTAAATACAAATTTTGGGACTGCCATATTTGAACCGATTGCACTTGAATTGGCAAAAGCCAATTTTAATGTAATTGCAAAACAAGCGAATGCAGGAACACGAATAAGCGATGGCGCTCAGAGAGAAATACAAAGTATCATTGATGAAATTTCAGCGGCAAATATTAGACCGAATAAAAATGATGAGATAGAGCGAATAAGAAAGGTATGTCTGAGCGGCAAAATTCATAGAGTAAAACTTACAAAGATAGATGTTTTTCTTGAAAAAGCAAACGGTGAGAAATTTCTATTTGATATTAAAACAGCCAAACCAAACAAAGGCGGTTTTAAGGAATTTAAAAGAACATTATTAGAGTGGATAGCCGCAATACTTGCAGAAAATCCAAAAGCAAAAGTAAGCACGTTGATAGCAATTCCATATAATCCTTATGAACCGAAACCTTATGCCAGATGGACAATAGCAGGAATGCTTGATATCCAAAATGAACTGAAAGTAGCTGAAGAGTTTTGGGATTTTTTAAGCGGAAAAGGCACTTATAACGATTTATTAGATTGTTTTGAGCGAGTCGGCATTGAATTAAGGAGTGAAATTGACGATTATTTCAAAAAATACAATAAATAATTTAATATATTTTAAAATTTTAAAAAGATTTAAGTATAAAGCAGACACTTATGGCAGGAAAGTTAATAAAGCGGTCAAAAAAATGGAGTTTTAAATATTACGATAATGGCAAGGAGTTTCGTTATACCTGCAATGCCACTGCTTTTGAAGATGCCAAAGATGAACAGTCTATATTCCTGACAAACTTAAAAAATAGTAATTCATATAAGCCAGAAAGGGTTTTACTTGCACCTTTCGTGAAAAAATATCTTGAAGTATCAAAAACAGATAAAGCTACAAGAACATATCTCTCCGCCCGAACGTTATTAAATCACTTTCTTAAAAACATACCCGAAACAATTAAGTATTTAGACGATATTACCTTTGATATTTTGCAGGAATATAAAACCAAAGAAAAAGAAAGAGGTCAGAGTATAAATTCCGTAAATAGCAAAATAATGAAAATTAAAGCATTATTTAATTATGCTATTGAAGATAAAAAATTAAAAGACAATCCAGCCAAACGATTAAAATACATTAAGCAAGGACGCAAAATTCCTCATTTTTTAAGTATAGATGAAATAAATAAATATAAAAATGCAAACACAAATCGTAATATTTACTATTTGGCAAACCTTGTTGCATTGTACACAGGATTTAGACCTGAAGAGGTATACTATCTTACAAAAAAAGATATTGACATTAATAATAGAAGAATATCGGTAAATCCCAAAAAAAATTGGCAACCAAAAACATACGAAGCACGTACTAACCCAATGTCAAATAACTTAATGATTATCATTAAAGAAATATACGCTTTAATTGGCAACAGCGAATGGCTAGTAACAGATTATACAGGAAACAGACCAAGTTATCAAAATTATACCACATCCACTGCAAAGGTGTTTAAAAGAAAAGAAATCAACATTAAAAACGCTACTATGTACATAATGCGTCATACTTTTGCAAGCCATTTAGCAATGAGAGGAGAATCTCTGAAAGCTATACAAGAATTACTAGGACACGCAGATATTAAAACTACAATGATTTATGCTAACGTAAGTCCTGCTTACTTAAACAATGCTGTCACAAAACTACCATATTGATATAAAAAACGTACGAATTTTAATCCGTACGACCAAAAAACGACCAAATCACATATAAAAAATATGCTGAGGGACAGAATCGAACTGTCGACACCAGGTTTTTCAGACCTGTGCTCTACCAACTGAGCTACCTCAGCATATCTAAAAGCTGTTTACTTCCTGATATAACCTTCAAAAGCCTTTTTACCAGCTTCAAAAACTTCGCTTATTTTATCTTTCCCGTCTTCGTAAACCTTTCGTCCTTTTTCGGTTAAATCTTCACCTAAATCTTTAACCTTATCGGCAACATCTTCACCAAATCTCTTTATCTCTCGCCTTGTCTCTTTACCAGACTTAGGAGCATACAGTACTCCAAGTGCTGCTCCTATTAGTCCGCCCAAAATAAAAGCTAATAAAGTATCTTTATTATCACTCATTTTCTTCCCCTGTCTGCTTTTTTCTTTTATTAACGCTTGACAAAGCGTAAAAGATAAGAGAAACTGCTGAAACAACTGGAGATGATATTTTTTCGGTTAAAGAGATAACTTTGCTTGACACTTTGCTGACAATATCTAGTTCAGAGTTAAGTTTATGCAAAGCCTTTTCAAGCTCTCCTGCCGCTTTTCTAACCTTAACAAGAGCAATTATCAAAAAAACTGTACCAACCGTTACAGAAATGGCTATTAAAATTAACGCAATAACTATTGCCAATTCGCATGATTTCATAGAGAAGATTCTAACATAAACCTCCCCTTATGTCAATTTTTTGTAGTATCTCAATTATAAAACATGTCTATCTTTTCCCTTCTCTTCTTCATCTTATGTGTTGAGATTCTTCATAAAGATTTAATCAGAAAAAATAGAGATTCTACCTCTTTATATCATCATATAATACGACTTTGTCTTTGCCTTGTTTTTTTGCTTCATAAAGAGCTTTATCGGCGCTTTTTATCAAAAGATCAGGATTAGATATTTCTCTTGAATCTGCACTCACTCCAATGCTTATAGTAATACTAAATTTTTTGCCATTTTCGTTAAAGACTAGCGATTTTACCGCTTCTTTTATTTTAAAGGACAAATATTTTACTTCTTTCTTATTTACTAGAGGCATTAATATTATAAACTCTTCACCACCATATCTACCGACCAAATCTCCAGGTCTTACCGAATCTGAAACAGTTTTAGCAATGGAAGCAAGCGTTAAATCACCAACCAAATGCCCATATTCGTCATTAACTCTTTTAAAAGAATCTAGGTCTAACATCAAAATATAAAAACTATAATCATAACGTTCTTTTCTTTGAATCTCAGAATCCAACCTTTGTAAAAAATAATTTTTAAGCAACAATCCGGACAAACCGTCTCTTCTTGATCTGTGTAACATTATTTCAAAAAGAGTTGCCCTTCTAAATCCCAATGAAATCTGCGGAGCAAAAATCATGCCTTCCTCAACAAATCTATCGGAATATTGTTTATCGGTCGCTATTAGTAAACAACCAAGAATATTGCTGCCAATTTTTAAAAACCAATAGACAACTTTGCAATCATTAATATCCAAGACAGAACTGATACCATAACTTTTGTCCTTATTCAACAAGTCAGGCAAATTGACAATATCCTTATTCTGAAATACACCTGAAGTCTTTAGTACAATCCAGCCTGATTGTGTTTTCTCAAAAAACGCCTGACCTTTAGAACCAACTTGACCGTCAAAAGAATTCAAAATAACTTCTGCATATTCATCTTTGGATACGCTCATATGCAAATTTTTCCACATACCATAAAATCTAACCACTTTGTCTATATTATCTTCTTGCTTCTGCCGTTTATAAAATGCTTTTCTATATTTAGAAAGAGTAGTTTGGTATTTTAATTTGAGTTCCCTATTTTTTAAAAATAAAATTTTTTCCATATCCTTTGACTTTTTATAGAAATAATAAGGCGCCGGCATCAAAGAAAGAAAACTTACGCAGGCACTAAACGCAGAAAAAGGATACTCCCTTGTAAAAGTAAGAGCTATTGCGCAGGCTATGGGAGAAAAAATAAAAACTGCTTTTTTGTACCAATAAGCATACAAAAGACCTGCTAATGCCACAAACGACGACCAAACCATAGTACTATCTTTGCCCGGGATGATGAAAAATAAAAATATTAGAGCTAAAAGGAGATATAATAATATCAATATTTTTTTATTCATATATATTCTTCAACCCTATTTTTCCCCAAACGTTTCGCTTTATAAAGAGCTTCATCAGCATTTTTCAGAAATTCTTCCTGAGATACTTGAGCTTTACTCTTAAGCGAAACAAAACCCAAGCTAACCGTTATTTTTAAACGAACAGGCAGCAAACTTTCAACAGGAATAAAGAAATCTTCGCGTTCTATAAATGTTCTAATTTTCTCTAAAATTTTGTAAGCCTCTTTGGAAGATGTATGCAACATCATACAAGCAAATTCCTCTCCGCCATATCTTGCTATAAAATCAGATTCTCTAAAATTTAACCGCAAGATAGAAGCTATACTTCTGAGAACAAAGTCGCCAGCTTGATGACCATACTTATCGTTTACTTCTTTAAACCCATCTACGTCCAATAGTCCTAAAGAAAAAGGTATCTTATTATTTAATGAACGATTCAATTCTTCGCTCAATCTTTCTTTAAAATAAGTGTTTGTGTAAAGCCCAGTTAAACCGTCGGATATTGCCAAAGATTGCAATTGTTTATAGAGATAAAAATTATTTAAAGCCGTAGCTATAACGCTTGAAAACATTGATAATTGCTGTAAATTCTCCTGCGAAAAAAAATTTTCATTATAAGACGAGCCTTCCAAAATACCCCAAAATATTTCGTTAAACTTAATAGGAACGGCTATAATGGATATTTTTCCAGACTTATGCATATTCTCAAAACGATTATCTTTTTTAATATTTGCGACTATCAAAGGACTAGACGTCTGTTTTATATAAGAAGCAATCTCATCGCTATCATCATATTTCTTTAATTTCCAAGTTCCTTTAGAAAAAAGCATAAAAGTAATATGTTCAGATTTATGTATTATTTCTTTTTCGTTTAAAGAACTATGAAAAGTTTGAAGAATATCGCCTATTTTTCTGAAATTTTCAATTTGTCCTAACAAATTGTTGCTTACTCTCTTATTTTCGGAAATCGCAAATTCTTTTTCTGCAATTTTTTTGTTTAAATCATCGCATTCAACTAGAAATTTGTCCTCAATATAAATATATCTTCTTCTGTAAAATTCAAGAATTAAATACACTCCAAGTATTGCCAAACACTCAAATAGCAATATATATATTTCTGTTTTCAATTCAACAAAAAATAAGGATTCTATAATGCCTGTAACAATAGATATAGATGTCAGAATTCCGCTGAAAACACTTCCTGAAAAGTAATAAATTATTATTATAGGAAAGGCAATGACTGGGAAATACATAACTGGATGGTTCAGCAAATTAACAGCCCAAACAGTAAAAAAAATTCCCGAAGCAACGGGCAATAGAGAATCATAAATAATATCTATAATATTTTTGCTTATTCTATTTTTTTGCATAATTATAATTATCAATTAACTTGTAACTGAAGTATAATCTGTAATCAGCTTTTTTTCAATATTCTTTTGCAAATTTTTGTTTATAAATGTAAAATTCTTTATCCAAATGCCATGCTTCAAATTTGAAGGACATGCTATCCATAAACCTTTTTTGCCATTCATAATACGACATTCAACCTCAATATCATCGTCAAAAATAATGGAAGCAAACGCTTTTATAGACTTATTATTTTTCAAAACAGACATTTTATTTATTTTAAAAGATGTTATGCATTTTCCTGAAAATATATTATTATTCAACAAGGAGTCTAACAAATAACTTTTAAAATCTTTTTTTAAAACTGTAATTTGTTTGTAAGTTTTGTTCTTATTCTTGTATTTAGGAAATTCCAAAACATTGTCTCTTAAAAATATATTCGAGATTTTAATATCATTGTTTAAAACAACTTCATAAAATTCGGTTGTTTTTTGAATTTCAGTGATTTTCAGATCGGCAAACAACACCGAGGATAGCGACAAACAAATTGCAGCAGAAAAAATTAGGAGTTTAGCTCGCAAAGAAAAAATTAGCATTATCTTATATCTGAAATATTTATTCTACGTTTTGATATTTTTTCCAATAGCTCAGCATAATGCAAAAGATTAGGATTATATTTAATAAGAGTTTGCAAACTCTCTGTTAAGACTTTTACATCTAGCTCTTTTAGACCTTTAGGCATGGGAAGCAATTTCGGGATTCCAAGCCTGCGCGAAAGGTGCGGAGATATTTTTACAATTTTTAGAGACAATTTCGGCACAATATATTTTAAAATAGTTTCTTCATCCTCAATATTCTGTTCTGAACGAAGCAACAAAACTAAATCTTCAATACCAAACAAAAGAATAGGCTCATAGTTTATTTTTCGCCTTTCCTCAAAGTTTGCTAATGCAAGGTCAAACTCTTTCTTCATTTTAGCTTTACATTGAGCGGCTTGCTCTTGGAAACTCAAAGGATAAACGAAGGCTATAAGTTCATTTTCACTGTCGTGGTAGAGTATAAAACACTCAGCAAAGAACATTTCTCCACAAACAGGGCATGAAACTAGATTAATTTCGCCCGCTATCAAAGCCTCTTTTAATTCAGGGTTGTCTGCAACGCTTATAGCGGAAAGCAAACCTGCCTCAAAGAGATGTCCTTGAGGGCATTTTATTTTTTCAATATTAGAGATCGTCATATAAAAATTCTATAAATTATCAAAAAGTTAATCAATATTTATTGTTCCAGCTGTAATTTGAATATCTTCCTTTGGCTATTGTTAAAGCTTCACTGATATCAGATTCAGCTAATTTTATTTCTGTTAAATCTTTATTCATAACAGACGCCAAGCTTTTAGCAAACAATTTTGAGAACAAACCTCCAACACTTTTATCTAAATAAATATGCACCGACCCTTGAACAATAATTTTATTACCTCTTCTTCTAAGACATGACCCAACAATTTTCTTACTTTCAAAAACTAAGTCATTGATATAAAAAGTATTTACACAAATATTATCCACGTGATCTGTTTTTTCTTCAAGCATAGTCACATAAACACCGCACTCTTCCAAAGCCTTTTTTATAGCTGAATGAATAATCTTATAAGTCTCATTTTGGTTATAAACATTCCAATATTTTGAAGAAGCAATGAAACAATATGAAATGTCGTGTTGATGATCTACCGTAAGACCGCCTGTAAATCTTCTTACAAAATCTTTTGCAACAACCTCATTTGCTTTTTGAAAATAACCTATAGTTGTATAAGAGTTATCCCAGTAATAAGTTCTTAAAACAGGAATGCCATTATATTCATTAAATAACATTTCATCTATAGACATGTTTATAACAGCGTTTCTATGCTTATCTTTAATCCAATGAAGCATTTTTTCCTGTTTCCTTCTCATATTTAAGCATTGCTTGCTTTTTCTTCAAACCACCTGAAGCGGAATACCCCCCTAGTTTCCCATCACTTCTTATAACTCTGTGGCAAGGAATTATCGGGGCAAAAGGATTTTTCGCCAATGCGGTTCCTACGGCTCTTGCAGCTTTAGGTGATCCTATTTTTTCCGCAATTTGTTTATATGTATACGTTTTTCCTGCAGGTATGTTGAAGCAAGCTGTCCAAACTTTCTTGTAAAAGTCAGAATATTTACTCATTTTCTTAATAATATTTCTAGGGATCTTCTTCATTCTTTTCCCTGAAATCCTTAAAAATTTGTTTTTCATCTTTCGTCAAATTTTGTTTTTCTAAAAAAGAAATAGCTTTGGGGCTATATAGCTATATTATCTTCTCCCCAATAATTCAACAAGGAGTGGGCTTCGCACTCATCCATGTAATTTAAAATCAAGCGTTTATCAGCCAATATAATAGGAAAATATTCCCTTTTATAAATTTCGTTTATCTTTTCTCTATCTTCTTTTAATTTTTCTTTCAACAAATTAAATACAAATGTTTTACCCTCTTTCCATTTTGCATCTACGCATATACGAACGCTTTGTTCATCAAAATGATGAACAGATATCACATTTTTAAGATTTTCAACAAAATATTTTCTATTTAAAGTATCAGCATTTTTTTCAGCAATTGTTGGCTAAACCATACTCGTATATTTTTAATTTTCATAATCGTATTTTAAATGCATGTTACTATTAACTTTTATACAAACTCTTCTCTCTAAGTTTTCTGTGATAATTTAACGCAAACCTGTGAGATTCGTCCCTTACCGATTGCAAGAGTTTTAAAGCTTCGGAATGTTTACTTAAAACTAATGCTTTGTCCTTAGTAGGAAAAAATATTTCTTCATTTTTTTTCGCCAAAGAAATTATCGGTATGTTAACCTGAAGCTCTTCCAAAGCGCTTACGGCGGCTCCAAGTTGTCCTTTTCCTCCATCAATCAAAATTAAATCAGGCAGTTTTTCATTTTTTCTAATTAACGACGAATATCTTCTAAAAACAACTTCTCGCATGGTGGCAAAATCATCTGCGCCTTCCACACTTTTTATCTTAAAACGTCTATAGTTTTTTTTATCAGCGATACCATTGTGAAATCTAACCATTGAGGCAACAGCATTTGTGCCTTGTATGTTTGAATTATCAAAACCCTCTATAACAGCAGGAGAATTTTTCAATCCTAAAACTCTTTTCAACTCATTTATGCTGTCCGCCCTTTGAACAGACTTGTTTATTTCATCTTGAGTAATTTCGTTAATCATCACTCTTTCGGACATACTTTCAATAGCATAAATCCTGTCTCTTACTTCTTTAGCCTCTTCGTAACGCATATTATTACTTAAATTAAACATACATGTTTGCCACTCATGTTCCAGCTTTTTAAATTTTCCGTTTAAAAACAACGCTACATCTTTTATTTTGTTTTTATACTCTTCCGTCATAATCTTACCCATACACGGAGCATAACACATACCTGTATGGTAGTATATGCATGATTTAACCTTTTTTTCTTCAGGAAGTTCGCATTGCGTAAAATTTAATTTGCATGGACGAATTTTAAAAAACTTTATAAGCCAACGGACAAGTTTTTTAATGTAGGAAAATTGAGGATACGGTCCAAAATACAAAGAACCATCGGCAATTTTCTTTCTTGTAAATGTTAAACGAGGAAAATCTTCGCTTACTGAAAACTTTATGTAAGGATAAGACTTATCGTCTTTCCACATGGAATTAAAGTATGGTTTGATCTTATTTATCAATTGTCTCTCAACAATCAACGATTCTCTTTCTGAAGTGCACAAAATATAATCTATTTTGCGCATAGCTGTTATAATAGCAGCCGCTTTTGAATTTATGTCTGCATTGAAATACGATGACAGTCTGTCTTTAAGACTTTTAGCCTTACCGATATATATTATATTTCCTATTCCATCGCGCATTATGTAAACGCCCGGAAGTTTTGGAATCTGTTCAAGTCTTTTATTTTTACATACAGGCATAAACGTTTGCCTTCTTATCTGATAAAAGCATTTTTAAATGTCTTAAGTTCTTCAGATTTCAAAATATATGACGATACAATAAAGGCAGCTAAGCTCAAAATTATAGCGGCAGGCACTGAAACAAATAAGTTGTCGGATACTTTGCAAACATTCCAAGCTGCAATAGCAGCAATTATTGAACAAATGAGCGACTTGCAAGAAGAAAATATTATCAATCTCAGTCCAAATCTTCCTATACGCTTCCTCAAATATACTGCAAGTAGCATAAAATTAAAGTAAGAAGACAAAGCCGTGGCAAGAGCAAGACCGCCAACACCCATAGGACGCATCAAGATTATGCATAGAAAAATATGCAAAATCATAGCCCACATAGCGGTTTTTACAGGGGTTTTAGTATCTTGGAACGAATAAAATGCGTTAGCGAAAATTTTTGCCGCAGCATAAGCTGGGATCCCTAAAGAATAATAAAATAAAGCATTGTTAGCCATAATAGAACCCGCATATGAAAATCTTCCATGCTCAAATAAAAGCCTCATTATCGGTAATCCTATAGTCATGAGTCCTGCTGCAGCCGGAAGCAAAGCAAAATTTATAAACCTAACTGAATAATTAAGAGAATTTTTTAGGGCAGCCATATCCTTCTGAGCATAAGCTTTAGACATAGCCGGTAAAGAAACAGCAGCAAAAGCCAAACCAAAAACAGCAAGAGGCAGCTGCATAACTCTATTGGAATAGTACAAAGCAGCTACAGATCCTGAAGAAATTAATGATGCACAAATATTATCTACAAAAGCATTAATTTGATCTACAGACAAACCGACTAAAGACGGCAACATAAGAATAGCTACCTTCTTTATTCCGGGATGCTTTAAATCCAACATAAATTTTAGATGCCAGCCTAAACTTTTAAGTTTAGGGTACTGAATAAAAAAGTGTAAAGCGCCGCCTGCTATAATGCTTACGGCAAGACCTTTAATCTGACTTTCTGAAACAAGAACTGGAGCAACCGCCAACATATAGAAAATTTCAGAAAAACTTAGCATTGACGGTGCAAATGCAGGTATAAAGAAAGAATGTAAAGTATTGAGTATTGCAAGTAAAAAAGCAGCAAGACAAATAAAAACAATAAACGGAAACATCAATCTTGTAAGATCTATAGTAAGCTGCATTTTTTCAGGGTCGTTTGTAAATCCCCAAGCTATTATCTTTGCAAGCGCTGGAGTAAAAAATACGCCCAAAATTGATATCGCAAAAAGAGTTATAAACAAAGCTGTAAAAACAATATTCAAAAATTTTTGCGTTTCGCTTTTATCTTTTGTATGCAAATATTCGCTAAAGACAGGTACAAAAGCCGCTGAAAATGAACCTTCGCCAAATATCCGTCTAAAAAGGTTGGGTATTTTAAAAGCTGCATAAAAAGCGTCGGCAAACATACCTGTTCCAAAAAAATAGGCGACAAGCATGTCTCTTATGTATCCGAGAATTCTTGAGAGCATTGTTCCAAAAGAAGTTTTCCCTGCATTTTTTATAAGAGTTTTATGTTCCATGCTTTAAACCCTAATCTAATACAAATTCAACGTCAGACTGAGCTTTAAACCAAGTTTTTTGGCGCTTAGCGTAATGTCTTGTGTCTTTTGCAAAAGCCATTATCAATTCTTCTTTTGAAATTTTTTTATCAAGATATTGAATTACATGTTTATAACCTATTCCGCTCAATGCAGAGCAATTTTTATTATAGCCCATATCTAAGATCTTGATTGTCTCTTCTATCATTCCTTTTTCTATCATCACCTTACATCTTGAATTAATTCTATCATAAAGAATATTGTTTTCAACTATAAGACTATAATGCTTAAAATTATATCTTGGAGCTTTCGGCTTAATAAGCGCTCCCATAGTTTTCCCTGAAAGCATGTTAATTTCCAATGCCCTAAGCAATCTTTGAGGATTTCTTTTATTTTTCTCTGCCGCTGCAGGATCTAACTTTAAAAGACTCTCATACAACTCTTCTTGACTTTTACTTTTCAATTCTTTTCGCACATACTCATCGGCTTTTGGCATCTCGTCAAGACCGTAAAGCAAAGCTTTTATATATAATCCCGTACCGCCAACTATAACAGGCACTTTTCCTTTCTTAACAATTTTAGATATTCTTAAATCTGCATCTTTAACAAATTCCATCGCATTATAATTTTCATTTGGATTTATAATATCCGTCAAGAACTGGCATATTTTACCAATTTTACGAATGCCATCTTGTATAAAAATACCTTCTTTATTTGTCCCGATGTCTAAATATTTATAAACTTGTCTTGAATCGCAAGAGATTATTTCTCCGTTTATTTCTTTGCAAATTTCAACGGCTTTTTTTGTTTTTCCGCTTGCAGTAGGTCCTGAGATGACTATTATTGCGTTTCTCATATTCAATTCCGCTTATTTACGTTTAAAGAATTTCTCTAGCTCGTTTAAAGAAATTTTATAAGCTGTAGGTCTGCCGTGGGGACAAGTAAAAGGATGGTTACATTTGAAAAGATCGCTTATCATTTTTTTAATTTCAATAAAAGATACGCTGTCTCCTGCCTTTATACTAGACCTGCAGGCGCAACGAATAATCTTATCCGTTCTTTCCTTCATTTCAGCATTCTTGTCGTCTTCTATATCTGAAACTATAGTTTTAATTATTTGCTCAATTGTCACGTTGCCAAGCAATGCGGGATATGAGGTAATTCTAAATGAATTATGACCAAATTCTTCAATAATTATTCCTAGCTCATTAAACAAAGCAATATTTGCTTTGAGAACTGCCGCTCCGCTGGGAGATATGTCAAAAGTTTCAGGAATAAGTAACTGCTGCATTTTTAAAGATTGAGTTTTTATCTGAGAAAGATAAGTTTCGTATCTTACTCTTTCCGCTGCAGCGTGTTGATCAAAAATATACAAATTGCCTTTGTTTTCAACAACAATATACGTGCCAAAAATTTGTCCCAAAACTTTTATATTTTCATCAAAGCTCTCAGAGACAAACTCTTGTTGTCTGGCAAAAACATTAGCATACTTATCTATTGAATAATTTTTAGGGTTATATTTTGATATTGGCTCAGCAACAACATTGTCATCCTTTCTAAGAGAATAGTTTTCTTTATGTTGATGAGTAAAATTATTTAGAATATGTGGAGTTTTTAAAGTCATGTCTTCTGTTGGTTCAATATTTATTTTTATTTCAGGATAGGAATGCGAAACAAGAGTATTTTTTATAATCTTGTAGATAATATCGTACATACTTTGTTCATCGGCAAATTTTACTTCTTTTTTTGTAGGATGTATATTTACATCTATTTCCGAAGGATCAATTGTAATGTAAATTAGAATACCAGGGTACCTATCATGCGGAATAGACTCTCTATACGCTTGGTAAAGGCAATGCGTAAGCCATTTAGGATAATTTACTGGACGAGAATTTACAAAAAGATATTGATATTTTTTATTGACAAGAGAATTATCTCTTCCAGTAAAATAAATGTCTAGCGCTACTTTAGGGTGTTCTACCTCTGCACGCTTTAAGTTTTTGGCAAAATCTTTGCCCAATATGTCTGAAATTCTTTCAAGTTTATTGTTCGTTTTAGAAGCTGAAAAAACAGTTTTATTTTCAGAAAACATTTTAAAAGATATTTCTGGATTTGCGAGAGCAATTTCTTCAAAAGAACTTATAATTCTAGACCGCTCTGTTGAATCGCTTTTCAAAAATTTTTGTCTAGCGGGAACGTTAAAAAATAAATCTCTGACTTCGGTTATTGTTCCTTCTGAACCTGAACATGGAACAACGTTTACATTTTTACCGCCGTTACTTGAAAGCTTCCAACCCGAAGATTCTCCCTTTTTTCTTGTCTTTACATCAAAAGTAGATACAGCCGCTATGGAAGACAGGGCCTCTCCTCTGAACCCCATTGTGTGTATGTGGGATAAATCCTCAAAATTTTCTATTTTGCTTGTGGCGTGCCTTAATATGGACAACTCTAAATCCTTTTTATCCATACCGCAACCGTTGTCGGAAACTCTTATAAGGTTTTTACCAGCTTTTTCTATCTCTACGGTTACAGAAGATGCAAAAGCGTCTAAAGAATTTTCTACAAGTTCTTTGACGACATTCAGAGGTCGTTCTACAACTTCCCCCGCGGCTATTTTATTAATTGTTTCCTGAGAAAGAATATTTATCGGCATTTTACCTATATTTTTCCTTCCATTGACGAAGTAAATTGAAAGCGTCAATGGGGCTTAAGTTATTTATATCAACGTTTCTTAATTCTACTAAAATTTGAGGTTCTTGAGGCTCAGAGTGACATAAAAATTCCATCTGTTTCTCATTGTCTTTTGACTTAGCCACAGAATCCGCTTCAAGTTTGTTTAAAATCTTATAGGCTCTTTCTATTACTTGATGAGGCAGTCCGGCAATTTTTGCCACATGTATGCCATAAGACTTATCAGCGCTGCCTTCAATTATTTTATGTAAAAATATAACGTTTCCGTTCCATTCTTTAATATCAACGCTGAAATTTACAACGCCTTTTAGAGTTTCAGAAAGTGTCGTAAGTTCAAAGTAATGCGTCGCAAATAAAACTTTGGCGCCATCATTTGCCTTTCTTTTGGCGTCACCAAGAAATTCTATTATTGACCATGCTATAGACATTCCATCGTAGGTAGATGTGCCTCTACCTACTTCATCTAAGATTATAAGACTTCTCTGTGTATATTGGTTTAAAATATTGGCAGTTTCCGCCATTTCTACCATAAAAGTTGACTCGCCGCCGGCAAGATTGTCTCCGGCTCCTATGCGCGTAAATATTCTGTCAACAATACCTATTTCAGCTTCAGACGCAGAAACGAAAGAGCCTATCTGAGACATTATCACAATAAGAGCTATCTGCCTAAGATAAGTTGATTTACCAGACATATTGGGACCTGTAAGAATCATTATTCTTGATTGTTCATTAAAAAAAACGTCGTTTGCTGTAAAATCGCCGGTTTTTAATATTCTTTCAACAACTGGATGTCTTCCATCTTTGATGGAAAGCTCTTTAGTGTTTGAAATTTTTGGGCAGACATAATTGTACTCTAAAGCGTTTGAGGCAAACCCACAAAATACGTCTATTTCTGAAATAATTTGCGATGTCTTTAAAATATCTGAAGTATATAGGGAAAGTTCCTGTCTTAAAGAGTTAAAAATATCGCTTTCAAGTCTCAAAATTTTTTCCTGAGAAGAAAGTATCTTTTCTTCCAATGATTTTAACTCCTCCGTTATATATCTCTCGCCGGTAGCAACTGTCTGTTTGCGAACGTAATGTTTTGGAGCTAAAGCTACATTAGATTTGCTTACTTCTATATAATAGCCAAAGACGGAAGTGTATCCTATTTTAAGATTATTGATTCCTGAAGACTCTCTTTCCTTTGCCTCAAGATTGGATATAAATCCTTTTGCGTCTGTTGATATTTTTCTTAATTCGTCAAGTTCAGAATTAACTCCGCTTCTTATTGCATTTCCATCCTTTAGAGATACAGGAGGTTCGTCAACTATATAAGAAGAAATCTTTTCTATAATCCGTATATTATCAGGAATATTAAAAGTCAACTTTTTCGTTGCTGATAGAATTTTAGAGATGTCATTTATAACTTTTAAAGAATCTTTTAAAGCAGATAAATCTTTGGGATTTGCTGTTCCAGACGATATTCTTGCAATTATTCTTTCAATATCAGAAACATATTTAAATTTCTCCGCAATATCCTTTCTTAGCGACGATTCCTCTATAAAAAAATTCACCGCATTTTGTCTATTCTCTATCTTGGACACATCTAGCAACGGTTTAGTGAGCCATCTACGTATAGTCCTTGCCCCCATTGGAGTTTTAGTAGAATCTATTACTGACAGCAAAGAATTTTCAAATTTACCGCTTGCCAAAGAGGTAAGCAGCTCAAGATTTTTTATAGCAACTGCATCTAAGTACATAAAATCCGAATTATTTATGTACTTTATATTTGAAAAAATTTCAGCGCTTTGCTGTTGCATTTCCTTTATGTAGGAAAGTAAAGCGCCGCAAGCGCGGACAATTTCTTTTTGATTTAATCCGAATTCCTTGAATGAGCCTTCACCGAAATGTTCTATTATTACTTTCTTTGAGTTTTCAAAATCAAAGAAACAATCATTCACATATGAAATAGGAGCTTTAACACTTGTTACAAAATCTTGAATCTTTTTATTTTTTGTAGTGCTTGAAGATATAACCAACTCACCCGGGTTATATTTTGAAATTTCAGCGTCAAGAAGTTTTAAAGAAGTTTCCGAGGCAAAAAATTCTCCTGTTGAAATATCGGCTGCTGCAAGTGCCACAGACATTGCGTATTCGTCAAAAACAATAGACATTAAGAAATTATTTTCTTTTGACTCTAAAAGAGTATCTTCCAAGATCGTTCCGGGCGTTATAACTTTTGTAACTCCTCGTTTCACTATACCTTTAGAAATGCCTGACTCTTCAAGCTGCTCGCAAACAGCAACCTTCAATCCTGTTGTTATAAGTTTTCTTATATAAGGAGTCACAGAATGATAGGGAACACCGCACATCGGCGTGCCAGCTCTATTGGTCAACACAACATCCAAAACAGGAGCAGCCTGAACAGCGTCTTCCCCGAACATTTCATAAAAATCGCCAAGTCTGAAAAACAAAATCACGCCCGGATATTTGTTTTTAATACTGTAATACTGATTCATTAACGGCGTCAACTTCTCGGAAGATGTTTTTCTCATTGAGATTAACCTAGACTTTTATTTGAGATATGAATTTATGAATTTTATAAATAAACATTATAGATTTTACATAGTTTTTTGTTTCGTTAAAAGGTATCTTTGCCGCGTTTATAGCCAAGTCTGGAATTTCTCTACGCCATATGTCAACGTTGCCGATCCCCGCATTATACGCCGCCAAAGTCAGTATTAGATTATTATTGTAATAATCTAATAGATTTCTTAGGTAATATGCTCCAAACATTATATTTATTTTAGGATCTTTTAGCTTGTCCGAAGAATAGTCGGAGATATTTAACTGTGTAGCTATCTCGCGCGCCGTTTTAGGCATAATCTGCATTAACCCTACAGCGCCTTTATTAGAAACCGCTTCCGGGTTTAAGTTAGATTCTTTCTTTATAACTGACCTAATAAGCAGGGAATCTACACCAAATTTGTTTGAGTATTCACTTATATACTCATCATAGTATTTTTTATCCAGCAATCCTACTTTATATTCAACATTTACCAGAAAAAATATCGCTAGAATCAGCGCAGACCAAATTATAAACTTGTTCATATAATATTGCCAAATAAAGAATTTATTTTAGCTTCTTTTATACTGACATTTAAATGTCTGCCTAAATCTTTTTCGCTGCCGCCTTTTACAAAAACCTTACGTCCGCCTCTTGTTCTTGCTTCTATAACGTCGTTTTCTATTTTCTCGGCTAAAACCTGTTGAACGCTGCCAACCATTGAAGCAACTATTTCAACAGAAATTCTATTAGATTCTTCAAGTATAAGCCTATGGCGTCTCTTTTTTTCTTCCAAAGGAACATCGTCGGGCATATTTGCGGCTTTTGTATTGGGACGAGGAGAATATCTAAAAACATATAGTCCGCCAAATCTTATTTCCTTAACGGCTTTAAAAGTTTCTTCAAAATCCTCTTTGGTTTCTCCCGGGAAGCCCACTATAATATCGGTTGTTATGCTTATGTCAGGTATTGCCATTCTTAACTTTTTGACCAAGTCAACGTAATGTTCGTAACTATACTTTCTGTTCATAGCCTTAAGAATCTTATTTGAAGCGGACTGCATTGGCAAATGAATATGGGAACAAACTTTAGACTCTGTTGCCATCATTTCTATAAGTTCGTCGCTTAAGTCTTTTGGATGGTTAGTCATAAATCTTATACGCTCAAGACCATTGATAGTCGCAAGATTTTTTACCAGTGAAGTAAAATTAAAGTCTTTGTATCTATAAGAATTTACGTTCTGCCCTAAAAGCATTATTTCCTTAGCACCGTTTTTTACTAACAAAGAACTTTCTTCTAGTATATCTAAAGCATTAAGACTTATTTCTCTGCCTCTAACAAACGGCACAACACAATAAGAGCAGCAATTATCGCAACCACGCATAATTGTCACATATCTTACAATATTGGGAGAATCTTCAATTTTATTAAAAGAAGAATCATGCAAATTACACAAATCTGCAATTTTTAAGGCTGCATTATCTATATCTTTACTTCCTACTATCAAATCAACGCTTTTAAATCGTCGTTTAATTTTAGAACCTATTCTTTCCGCCATACAGCCTACAACAACTATCTTAATGTCTGGATTGTCTTGTTTAAACTCTTCCGCTCTTCCTAAAAAAGAAAACGCTTTCTGCTCAGACTGCGCTCTAACAGAACATGTGTTGAGTATTACTATATTTGCTGCCTGCAAAATATTTACTTTTGAAGCTCCGTAAGTTGAAAGCGCGAGTCCCAGTTTATCAGACTCGCACATATTCATCTGACAGCCGATTGTTTCAATAAAATAATTCAAAAATTTTTCCTAACCCTATGATTACGGTTATATATTATACAAAATTGTGTCAGATTGTTTATATTTTTTTAAAGCTATGGCGTGACTATCTAGTTTGATTTGTAAATAAGTTATTTAGTTTCAACAGCAAGAGCAAATTTTGTTCCCCCAGCTTTTTTTGCTTTATCCATAAACTGCATTACGTGATCGTAATCTACTTTTACATCTCCTTTTATTACAATTGCTTTATTTGGGTCCTCTGCAAGTAATTCCTTTATAACTCTTTCTACATCTGATAAATCTATCACTTTACCATCTATAGCTACTTTTCCATCTTGCGATATTAAAGCTTCTATACTTGCTGATGTATTCCCACTATCTGCTGACTCTGCTTTTGGCAAATTAACTTGTATTTCTGGCTGCATTAATGCCGGTGTTGCTATCATAAAAATAATCAAAAGAACCAAAACAACGTCAGTAAATGGAGCTATGTTTATCTCTGATTTTACAGTGCTTTTGTTTGTTTTTGCTTTCATCTATTTCTTTCCCTTATGAAAATAATTTAAATTAAACTTATCTTCTATTGCGGATGAACAATACTCCATACCAACTATAAATTTATCTATTTTCTTTACAAAAAAGTTGTACGCTGTTGATGCAGGTATTGCAACAAACAGTCCTGTTGCTGTTGCGATTAAAGCTTCTGAAACACCTCCTATAACAACAGTAATTCCTCCTGCTCCTATAGCAGACATATCATGGAACGCTGATATAATACCCAATACTGTTCCAAACAGCCCTATATACACCGCTATATTTCCCACTGTTCCCAATATTGTTATATATTTCTCTAATTCCACAGTTTGAATCATTATTTCTCTGTCCATAAATTCACCTAAATTTTCACCTGATTTAAAAGCAATTATTCCAGATTTTGAAACAGCTGCCATCGGCGTATTGACAGAATCACAATATTCTATAGCTTTTTCCAAGCTATCATTTTTTATCTTTTCAAAAAGAAGAGGTAAAAAGTCTACCCTCTTAACTTTAGATTTTTGCCAGAATTCAACAAATTTATAACAAATTACGGTAAGAGACGATATTGATAGTCCTAGTAGAACATATAAGACCCAGCCTCCCATATTTAATATTTCAATTAAACTTTTTCCTTCAAACATTTTATATTCTCCTTTTTTTTTGTCCATTTTTACACTACAATTTTTTATACTTTACCTTTTTGAAATACAAAAATAAACCTTAATGTGTTACTTGTGAACCTTTCAGGAAGTTTGTCAAATGGTGCTGCAGCTTTAATTGTACTTACTCCATTCTCGTCAAAACTTGCATTTCCTGAAGATTTCTTTATTCTCACACCTGAAACTGACCCATCTCTGTGTATTCTAAAGAATACTTCAACTCTTAAGTTATTCCATTTATCATGTTTCCATACATCAGCTATTTTTTTCTGTATGCTTTTTGCATATTGAGGGAATTTAAAAATCTCAGCATCAATTTTTAAATCTTCAGGCTGTATAGCATCATCATTATCATCGGTAACTTTTATATTGCTCTTTTCATCAGAAACAATCTTCTTTTTTTCTGATTTCAAAGTTTGCTTCTTCGGCGGTTCCGGTTTTAAAGGCTCTGGCTCTGGCAAAGGCTCAATTTCTGGTTCTGGTAAAGGCTCTGGCTTTGGTAAAGGTTCAATTTCTGGTTCTGGTAAAGGAGTTGGGGAATCAAATGATACTTCTATCAACTTAGGCAACTTTTTATTTTTATTTCCTTCATATAAAACTAAAGAAAAAATTAGTATATGGATTAACACAGATACTAAAATATACGGAAACACATTTTTCTGTTTCTTAGTCATTATCTTTTATTCCTAATCATAGCACTATTAACTCAAAAATTTTAGTCTCCTTATTAACTTTTACTTAACTTCTACTCCTAAATATAACACTTGACCTTCTTCCTCTGCCTTTTCTGCCTCTGCTTTTAATTTCTCAGCCTCTTTCTTGAGCTTTTCCGCCTCTTTTTTTTCTCTCTCAACTTCTTCTCTTAATTTTCTAGATTTTTCTGCTTCTGCTTTCAATCTTTCTGCTTCTCTTCTTGCTCTTTCTTCTTCTTCTCTTTGTTTCTTCTTTGCATCTTCTATTTCTTTCTTTGTCTTTTCAACTTCTGCCTTAGATTTTTCTGCTTCCGCTTTGGCTTTTGCCTCTGCTTCTGCTTTTAATCTTTCTGCTTCTCTTCTTGCTCTTTCTTCTTCTTCTCTTTGCTTCTTCTTTGCATCTTCTATTTCTTTCTTTGTTTTTTCAACTTCTGCCTTAGATTTTTCTGCTTCCGCTTTGGCTTTTGCCTCTGCTTCTGCTTTCAATCTTCCTGCTTCTCTTCTTGCTCTTTCTTCTTCTTCTCTTTGTTTCTTCTTTGCATCCTCTATTTCTTTCTTTGTCTTTTCAATTTCTATCTTTGCTTGTTCAGCTTCTGCTCTGGCTTTCTGAGCTTCTGCCTCTTTCTTTGCTCTTGCTTTCGCAGCTTCTATTTCCATTCTTGTTATTTCTTCTTGTTTCCTCTTCTCTAACGCTACTTTATCTGCCTCTGCTTTGGCTCTTGTTCTCTCTACTTCTAATGCTACTCTTGTAAGCTCTTCCTGCTTTCTCTTTTCTAATGCTAGTCTATCAGCTGCTTCTCTTGTTCTCAGCCTATCAGCTTCCGAAATTTCTCTTGCTCTTGCTTTTGCAGCTTCTATTTCCATTCTTGTTATTTCTTCTTGTTTCCTCTTCTCTAACGCTACTTTATCTGCCTCTACTCTAGCTCTTGTTCTCTCTACTTCTAATGCTGCTCTTGTAAGCTCTTCCTGCTTTCTTTTTTCTGATGCTAGTCTATCAGCTGCTTCTCTTGTTCTCAGCCTATCAGCTTCTGCAATTTCTCTCGTTCTTGCCTTTGCTGCTTCTATTTCCATCTTTGATATTTCTTCTTGTTTTCTCTTCTCTAACGCTACTCTATCTGCTTCCGCTCTTGCTTTTGTTCTCTCTATTTCTA
>JAITDI010000004.1 GCA_031282625.1 Candidatus Endomicrobiellum meruensis
CAATGCCGTTAACGGCGACATTATATCATGAGATACGTCCCTTGCTATTCTATACAGTTCTTCCTGCAATTTCAGTTTTATTTCCAGATCTTCCTTCTCTTTGCGATCTGTTATATCTACTGACAGCCCTATTACTCCTTCTACTTTCTCATTTACTACTAATGGCGATTTTACCGATAAAAATGTCTTGCCTTTATCCGTTTCTTCAAAAGTAAGTGTAATCTTTTTTTCCATAACTTTAAGCGAGTTTTGCCAAGTAATTTGCGATACTTCTTTAGCATTTTTCTCAGAAACTAGATCGCCTAAAGATTGATTCATATATATTATGTTGCCTTCTCTATCTACAACAAAAAAATTAACATTTTTTGTTTTTTCTTTAATAAATTTAATAACTTCCCTATCAACTGTTGCTCTATCTAATATTACAACACTATGATATTGAGCATGATTAGACACTTTGTAAGATAAAAACCGTGTATATAAATTATATTTTCTTAATGATATATCCACTGGTTCTGAAATCCCTGTAGGGTAAACTACATTTGCACCATTGAGATTAAAAGCAGTATATGCTGTTTCTTCAAGTATAAAATCTATACTTCTCCCAATTTCAACGTCATAAAAATTTTTAGTAGTAAACTCCATCGCTAACTGTATAACTGCATCTTTAAAATTAGAATCCACAAAGAAATCTTGTTTTATTTTCCTGTACTAATCTTTAACCCCACCGCTTTCTAAACCACTAACCCAAGATTTTAACTCTGTATTAACTTTTAGTTTTTCTATTGCACTCTTATTTTTTAAGACCCATTCTGTAGGAATATTTTTATCCGAATATCCTGAAAAATACGGAATAATATGTCTGTACAAGTATGATGTGTCTGTTATAACTACTTTTTTTACTTTCCTCTTTATTTCTTTACTATTAATTGTATTAACTAACTCTTCAAATCCTTCTCCCGTCTGGCTAGCACACCCAAAAGATATGACCAAATCTAAAACTATACTATTATCTTTTGCCTTTTCAAAAAATTCCTTCGCTTCTTTGCTCCATTTCACTAATCTTTCTGTTGACATAACACATTACTCCATTGAAATTTGAGAAACTAGGTTACAAGTATGCAAGTGATTGATACAACTAAAGTAAAGAAACAACGGCAAATATTTAGATCAGAACAATTTCAACTTAAAGACTCTAAAATTTATTTTAATGATAACACATCAGACATATCGTATAGTCCCTGTTTTTTACCCACAACCCATTTTGCAGCCCTAACTGCGCCTGCAGCAAAAGTATCTCTGGAGTGCGCTCTGTGTATCAATTCTATTCTTTCGCCGGATCCTACAAAGTAAACAGTATGATCGCCGACAATATCTCCCGCTCTTACAGAAAGAACGCCTATCTCGTCTTTTTTTCTTGCAGAATTAGCCGAAGGTCTGCCGTAAATGCCTACGTCTTTAATATCTTTGCCTATTGAAGACGCCACAACCTCAGCAAGCTTTGCAGCTGTTCCCGAAGGAGAGTCTTTCTTTTTATTATGATGCAACTCAACTATTTCTATATCATAATCTGGAATTTTTTTAGCCACCTCTTCAACAAGCTTAAACAAAATATTCACACCTACCGACATATTTGGCGAAAAAACTATAGGAATAATTTTTGAAGCCCCGTATATTTTCTTTTTTTGTTCTTTGGAAAAGCCCGTAGTGCCGATAACTACAGGTACTTTTTGTTTTACAGCCAAGTCCAAATTTTTTAAAGCGCTTTCAGGATTTGTAAAATCTATCAATGCATCAGTATTTTTAAAAATTTTTTCCAAATCAGTGACGGAAAATATTATAGGACATCCCGTGCCTATAGCTTTACTACCTTCAAACTCCAAAGCTCCTGATATTTGAATCTCAGAATCCTCTTTAGCTATGGCGATTATAGACTGTCCCATTCTTCCAGCAGCTCCGCAAATCGCTAATTTCATATAAAACCTCAATTATTTCAACAATTTAAAATCTTTTAAAACTTTTTTCAATTTTAACTTGTTAGATTCTTCCATTTCACACATTGGAAGCCTTATTTCTGAACTGCAAATACCAAGCATAGCCGCAGCAGTTTTTACAGGTATGGGATTTGTTTCCATAAACAAAGCGTTAACTAAAGGTAAAAACTTATAATGTATCTTTTTAGCTTCTTTAATATTTCCTTTTTCAAAAGCTCTTATAAGAGATAACGTTTCCAAAGGAAGAAGATTAGATAAAACTGAAATTACTCCTATACCGCCTATTGAAAGAACAGGAAGAGTAAGAGCATCATCACCTGAAAGAAGCTCAATATTTGGGACTAAAGCCTTTAGTGCGCTCATTTGAGACAAAGATCCCGAAGCTTCCTTTACACCGATGAAATTTTTGCAATCTTTGCAAAGTTTAGCTATGGTTGTAGGCTCTATATTTACAGAAGCCCTACCCATGATATTGTAAAGAACAATAGGAATATTAACCAAATCCGCAACTTTCTTGAAATGCAAATATAACCCTTTCTGAGTAGGTTTGTTGTAATACGGAGCAACCATTAAAGCTCCGTCACAACCGACTTTTTTTGCAAATTGAGTAAACCGTATGGCTTCAGCCGTAGAATTGGAACCTGTTCCAGCAAGAATCTTCATCTTGCCTTTTGCCTGCTTAACACAAAACTCTATAATCTGTTCGTGTTCTTCATGCGACAAAGTAGGAGATTCGCCTGTCGTCCCACAGGGAACAATACCATTTACTCCGGCTTTATATTGGTTCTCAATCAGCTTACCTAAAGCGTCAAAATCAACTTTCCCTTTTTTGAAAGGCGTTATTAGTGCTGTGTAAACTCCCGAAAACATAAATCCCCCACATCAACTGCGTTTAAGTTAAACTTTTACTATACCTTTAAAAGAAATAACAGCAGGACCTTCAAGAACTACGTCACTTATTTTATCGTTGTCAACCATCATAGAAACCGACAATTTGTCCCCGCCTTTTGCAATAACATTTACTGGAGACTTTGCAAATCCTTTTAGTACTGAAATGACTCCCGAAGCAGTTATACCTGTTCCGCAAGCCAAAGTTTCGTTTTCAACACCCCTCTCATAAGTACGCACAAAAAGAGTATTATCTTTTGTAACTTTCACAAAATTCGCATTTGTGCCAGAGGGAGCAAATGCTTTATGGCATCTTATCTCTCTTCCATATTTAAAAACATCAATCTTGTTAATATCGTCAACAAATATTACAGTATGAGGAACGCCTGTGTTGATGAAATCAACATCAAATTCTCTATCGCTTAGCTTAACTTTTATATTTCTTTTCAAAGCTTTAGGCTCGTACAAATTAAGCTTAACTCTGTCGCCTGATAAAATCTCGGCGTTTATAACTCCTGCGTCAGTCTCAAAAACCATCTGCGAATCTGCCACACCTAAGTCATAAGCAAACTTGGCAACTGACCTCCCGCCGTTTCCACACATTGAAGCGTGAGAACCGTCGGAATTGAAATACTTCATTTTAAAATCTTTGCAAGAACTTTTTTCCAACAAAATCAGCCCGTCGCCACCTATTGAATATTTTCTATCGCACAATTTTTTCGTAAGATTTTGATAATCTTTTTCAAGAATTGTATTTTCTCTATTATCTATCAATACAAAGTCATTGCCTGCAGCGGTAAGTTTTGAAAATTTTATTTCCATTCTATCTCTCAATTATAAAATTTCATTGAGCATCAAATTTTTATAGCTTGCTCTTTTCCTTATCAGCTTTGTCTCTTTACCGTTCACTAATACTTCGGCAAGCGAAGGTCTGGAATTATATTCCGAAGACATAGCGGCACCGTAAGCACCCGCGCAAGTCACTAACAAATATTCGCCTTGTTCAACTATTGGAAGCATTCTATCTTTGCCCATAAAGTCTCCGCTTTCACATATGGGTCCAACTACGTCGCTTCTAACTTTTTTAGCGTTAGTTTTTTTGACAAGAACTATTTCATGATAAGCGTCGTATAAAGTTGGTCTTATCAAATCGTTCATTCCTGCGTCGGTTATAAGAAAGCTTTTTCCTCCTGACATTTTTCTATACAAAACTTTTACCAAGAGATGTCCTGCATCACCGATTATTGAACGACCCGGCTCAAATATAAACTTTTTATCCTTATCAAAAACAGAAAAAATTTCAGACATAAGACGTTTTGGAGAAAAAACTTTTTCACCTTTCTCATACTTAATACCAAGACCACCGCCGCAGTCTATATACGAAATCCGCATGCCATACCTTTCAACTTCGTCAACTATCTTCTTTATTCTTTTAGCAGCAACAACAAATGGTTCAACTCCAAGAATTTGCGAGCCTATATGGGAATGTATGCCAACAACGCTTATATTTTTCTTTTTCTTTGCAATTAAATATGCTTTTACAGCATCTTCATAAGGTATGCCAAACTTAGTGCCTTTTTTACCAGTTACTATATAAGAATGCGTATCTGGATTTACATGCGGATTTATTCTAAAAGCAATGTTTGCTTTTATCTTTAGTTTGCCAGCTGTTTTATCTATAATGTCAAGCTCTTCAAAAGACTCAACATTAAACATAAAAATTTTACTTTTTAAAGCGTATTCTATTTCTTCAGTAGTTTTGCCCACGCCAGCGTAAACTATCTTTGACGGATTAAAGCCTGCTTTTAAACATCTGTAAATCTCACCGCCCGACGTAGTGTCTGCTCCTGACCCGAGACCTGCGAGAATCTTCAAAATAGCTCCGCTAGAATTTGTCTTACAAGCAAAACAAATAAGTCCGTCTCTTAAAGCCATAGCTTTTTTATAATTTTCAAAATTGCTTACTATCTGTTGTTTTGAATATACGTATGTGCTTGTTCCATACTCTTTAGCTATATCGGAAAGTTTTACATTTTCAATATATAAATCATCCTTTCTAAATTCAAGCATTTTATCCTCTCTGAGCAATGCACTCGTATGTATATTTTATAAAACCTTTTATACACCGTCAACATCTTTCCCATTAGCTCCTGCAGCCCTATCTCGTACCCTTTTTTATTTAGTTATTCACTTTAAAAATTATTTATCTGCACTAGCTATTTAAAATGATTTCGGCAACTCGTTTGCTTACTCCGGGAGAGCCTAGACACTTTCTAAAAGAAAGGAGTTCTTGAACTTTTGACGAGTAATTTTCAGGTTTTAGCTGTTCCAGAACAGACTGAGCTATCTTTTTAGGATTTGTGTTAAATTGTATAAATTCTGGAACAACACTTTTCCCTGCTAAAATATTAACTATTCCTATATACTTTACTTTAATCAGTGCCCTTATAAAAAAATAATTAAAATACGAGAGTTTGTAAACTATAGCCATAGGGATTCCCATCAAAGCGTTTTCCAAACACACCGTACCTGAAGGAGAAATAGCAAAATCAACTGAAACTCTTTTTTCAAAATTTCCAGACCCGTCAAAAGTTACATATTCAGGCAGTACAAAATTAATTTTATTTGAAACGCAAAACATTACAAATCTAGCGTTAATTTCCTTTTTTAATATTTTTGCAGTTTCAAGTAGTATAGGAATATGACGTTTTATGGCGCTTTGGCGACTTCCCGGAAACAAGCCTATAATTGGAGGATTTGAAATATTAAAATTGTGTTTTTGAAAATCTGTTTTTTGAGAGATTTTATCTATCAATGGATTTCCTACAAAAACAACATCAACATTGTTATCTTTATAAAGTTTTTCTTCAAATGGGAAAATAACAAGCATTTTCTTTATAACTTTGGATAGTTCTTTTATTCTGCCGCTGCGAGATGCCCAAACTTGAGGACTAATATAATAGAAGACAGAAATTCCCATTGACTTTGCAAGCCGTGCAACATGTATATGAAACCCGTAATAATCTACAAGAATAACTTTATCAGGACGATTCTCCAAAAAATGCCTTTTTACTTTTTTAAAAACTTTCCTCAAATAAAACGCTTGTTTAATCGGTAAAAAACCAAAAGCGTTTATATTTACTATATCTTCAATAAAACTATCTGAAACGGCTTTAAGATTATTGCCGCCAGCAGATGAAACAAAACATGAAGGATTTATTTTTTTTATTTCTTTTATAAGATTTGAAGCATGAGCTTCGCCAGAAAGATCTCCAGCTGAAATGAAAATTCTATAATTTGGCATTTTATTATCCAAAGCGTCCGGTAATATAATCTTCCGTCTCTTTTTCTTTCGGAGAAACAAAAAGCTTATCGGTTTTATCAACTTCTATAAGCTTGCCCATGAGGAAAAACGCCGTTCTGTCACTAACGCGGGAAGCTTGCTTAACGTTATTTGTAACAAGAACTATAGTATATTTCTCTTTAAGCTCTACCATTAACTCTTCAACCTTTGCAGTTGATATGGGATCAAGACCCGAGCAAGGTTCGTCAAATAAAATAACTTCAGGATTTATTGCAAGCACCCTTGCAATACACAACCTTTGTTGTTGCCCTCCTGACATCTTCATAGCCGAAGCTCCTAGCCTGTCTTTTACCTCATCCCAAAGGGAAGAATCCCTTAAAACGCTTTCAACCATATTCTCTAAATCAACTTTTTTTGTAACAAGACCCAACCGTTTTGGTGCATAAGTTATGTTGTCGTAAATACTCATAGGGAGAGGTATCGGCATGGCAAAAAGCATACCTACCCTTCTTCTTAAATTCTCCGCGTCTATGTCAAAAATATTATCGCCGTCAAGATAAACGCTGCCTTTTCTTGAATACGTAATGTCAAAATCATTCATTCTATTTAACGTTCTTAAAAAAGTAGTTTTACCGCTGTTGGCAGGTCCTATAACTCCCAAAATTTCGTTTTTAACAACATTAAGATTTAAAGATTCTAAAACGCATTTTTTATTATAGTAACAACTTAAGTTTTCTATCTTTATTTTATCTACCATTTTCTACGTTTCCTAAAATAAATTCTTGCAAAAATAGCAATGCAGCTCATAGTCAAAACCATCATTAACAAAACAAGAGCCGTACCATATATAATATTTTTTGGCATGTTTGGAATTTGCGTTGAAATAATATAAAGGTGGTAAGGTAAAGCCATAACTTGATCAAATATTGAACGAGGAAGATGAGGCACGTAAAACGCCGCTGCAGTAAACAATATGGGAGCGGTTTCCCCAGAAATTCTTGCAATACTTAAAATGGCTCCCGTTAAAATGCCGGGTATGGCATTTGGGAGAACCACATGTCTTATAGTCTGCCATCTGCTTACGCCTAAGGACAAACTCGCTTCTCTAAAAGAGTACGGCACGCTGCCTAACGAACTTCTAGCGGTAGTTATAATGACTGGAAGCTCCATTATTGACAAGGTTAAAGCACCTGCAATTATAGAAACTCCTAGCTTTAAAAACATAACGAAAATACCAAGCCCAAACAACCCGTAAACAACAGATGGAACTCCAGCTAAATTAACGATTGCAAGCTTTATTATTCTGGTAAGCATATTGTCTTTTGCATATTCGTTTAAATATATAGCGGCGCATACGCCTACGGGAAGAGTAACCACAATAGCGCACGACACTATTGAAAGAGTGCCAAGTATTGCTGGTAAAATTCCGCCGACGCACATGCCACTTTTAGGCATTGACGATAAAAATTCCCAGCTTATAGCCGACGCTCCATTTTTTATTATTATAAAAACCATTAAAATCACTGGAGCTATTGCCAAAATGGCAGCAAAACAAAGTAGCGTATATGAAAATTTTTGAGATAGTTTAGGATTAAGTTTAATCATGTATTTTTATTTTTCCCCAGAAATAAATCTGCAACAAAATTTATAAGAAATGTTATTAAAAAAAGAACAAGTCCTATCGCAAATAGAGATCTGTAGTGCATGCCACCTCTTACTGTCTCGCCCATTTCAGCCGCAATTGTTGCAGTCATTGTTCTTACAGGCTCAAAAATAGAATGAGGGATATGGGCTGCATTGCCTGTTATCATCATTACAGCCATTGTCTCGCCAATTACTCTACCTATGCCAAGCATTACCGCCGCAATTATTCCCGGCATAGCCGCCTTTAGAATAATTCTTCTCAAGGTCTGCCACTTTGTAGCGCCCAGAGCTAAAGCTCCCTGCTTATACTGCCAAGGGACCGAACGTATAGCGTCTTCAGATATTGTAACTATAGTCGGTATAGCCATGAAGGCAAGCATTATTGAACCTGAAAAAGCCGTAAGACCAGTAGGCAGATTAAAAATACTTTTTACCAGAGGAACTAATGTAATCATTCCAATAAAACCTATAACAACACTGGGGATTGCCGCCATAAGTTCAACTAAAGATTTTAAAATATCGCGAATACCTTTTGGAACAATTTCAGAAATAAACAAAGCCGTCATAACTCCTATAGGAACGGCAATAGCGCATGCTCCAATGGTTACAAAAACTGAACCCACTATTAATGGCAAAATTCCAAACGAAGCATGGTCTGACGATGGATACCAAAAATGTCCTCCGATAAATTTTAAAACTCCGAAATCTTTAAAAAAAGAAAAACCTTCCTTAAACAAAAAAGAGAAAATTAAGATAACAAATATAATAGACACTGTTCCACATATAAAAATTATTTTTTCAATAATAAAATCTAAAACTTTTCTCATATCAACCTTTTATTGGAACTATTATAAATACAACTTGTAAACAAATTTTTCTCATTATCACCTTCTAAATTTTCAAGTCTTTTAATAGCTCTATCACAATATGTTTTATCGATATCTATACCTATGTACTTTCTTCCTAATAATGCAGCTGCAACCAACGTAGTTCCACTACCACAAAAAGGATCTAAAACAATATGATCTTCGCGTGTTGTAAGTTCTATCATAGATTGCATCAATTTTAACGGCTTTTGTGTAGGATGTAATCCTATGTCCGAACATTCTGATGATATATTTATAATGTTGTTTGGACTATTAGCATACTTCATAAACCCTATCTCATTATACGCCCCCACCTCATTATTTAACATATTGTCTGCAATTGTAGAACCAATTTTATACGGCTTTACAAACCATAAAACAGGTTCATAAGTTGGTCTCAACTTTCCAACCATGCCACTTCTTTGCAATCACCAAAAATTACGCTATTTAACTTCACAACATCATTTCCCATAAATTAACCCTTAAGCTCTTTTATATACTTCTCTATGGAATTAATTTTTTCTTTGATTTTTAGAGATTTTAATAACTCATTTATAGCCTTCTGTTTTGAGAAACCTTTAACTTCTTCAATTTTACTGTGCCAATACCTTATCTCAGACCTACTGCGGTTTATTATTGATTTTTTGCAGTTACAAAAATAATTTAGAAAATCATCATAAGAGATATTTAACCTTGTACAGACAATATTATTTATAGCTTTATATAAATTGTTGTTTTTGTCATTGACAAACACATTTTCAGAAATCTCGCTACTCACATTCCAGAGGAATGATAAATTCAATTCAGGAGTTTCTCTTACATCTTTTTCTAACAAAAGACACAAGTGTTCCCAACTAAAAAGACATGTATTGGAATCAAGAGCTTGTCCGTATATTTGGCTGCTATTTTTTGGATATTTAAAATATGGACAAACTAGTACAGCATAATCGTTACCTATCTTCCAATCTGCTAGAGATTTAACTTCAAAATCCTTTTGGTTTCTCGCTGTTCTACTTAAACGAAATGCTTTCGCATCACCTACAAGAGAGTATTCATGATATGAGCTCCTACCTACAACATCAGCACAATTTGCTCTTTCTGTGTTTACAGAAGCTCTAATTCCAAGTTCTTGTAAAGATTTTGCCAACAATATATCTGTAACTTTTGAATACAATTTCTCTTCTGTTGAGTCGTGTACTATATATTCTGGCATTGTACCTATTTCTTTGAGTATTGCAATCAATTGTTTTCTACTTAATTCAAAAAGTTCCTCTTGAAGAGTTGAAGTCATTTTCAAAAAATCTCTACTTTCAATTGAAAATTTGGTTATTGATTTCTTCAGTTCAAGAAAATTCATAAAATCTGCACTCTTTTTCTCTAATTTTTTATCGGAACAAAATCTGTTTCTAAAACAACTTTTTGTCCTTCGTCAGACAAAGCATAATCAATAAACATTTTTATTACGCCGCTAGGCTCCCCGTTAGTATATAAATATAACGGTCTTGAAATAGGATACAATCTCTTTAAAACATTTTCCGTACTAGGATAAATATAACTGCTTTTGTCGTCAACCGCTACAGATAACGCTTTAACGCCATCGTTTACAAATCCCATTCCTACATAGCCCAAAGCATTTGGATTTTGCATTATCTCATCATATATTGCCTGCGAAGAAGACATCATCAAAGAATGAACAGAAAATTCGTCTTTGGCGTTTTTATCGTTATTCCTTAACACGCACTCTTTAAAAAACATGTGCGTACCCGAATTGCTTTCTCTTGAAAGAATTACTATTTTTAAATCTTTACCGCCAACTTCTTTCCAGTTTGTAATTTTTGCCATAAATATATCGCGAAGTTGTTCTATCGTCAATTTGTCAACTGGATTATTTTTATTCACCAAAACCGCAAGTCCATCAAGACCGACTTTAAACTCAAATGGGGTTACATTATTTTTCTTTGCTAACGACTCTTCCTTATCTTCTATCTCACGGGAAGACATAGCTATATCGCAAGTCTTATTAATTAAAGATGCAAAACCTGTTCCCGAACCTCCACCTGTGACGCTTACATTATATGTGGGATGTTGTTCTACAAAATTCTCAGACCATGCCTGAATTAAATTTACAATAGTGTCCGAACCTTTTATCTGTATGGAAGCCGCATATTTATCGCCGCCATTGGCATATTTTCCACAACTGTAAAATAAACAACTAGCTGCCAGTGAGGCTAATATTAAATTTAATATTACTTTTTTCATTATTCCCACTCAATGGTAGCTGGAGGTTTATTTGAAATATCGTAAACCACTCTGTTTACGCCTTTAACCTCATTTATAATTCTGGAAGATATGCATCCAAGTAGATCATATGGAAATTTTACCCAATCGGCTGTCATAGCGTCGTCGGAATTTACAGCTCTTATAGCAATAACATATTCGTATGTTCTAGCGTCACCCATAACACCTACTGTTTTAACTGGAAGTATCACAGCAAAAGATTGCCAGATTTTTTCATAAAGACCTGCTTTAATTATTTCTTGAGTTACTATTTCGTCGGCAGCTTTTAAAATATTCAGCTTTTTTTCCGTTACTTCTCCTAAAGTCCTCACAGCAAGACCCGGACCTGGAAAAGGCTGTCTGTTTATAATTTCTTCAGGAATCCCAAGTTCTCTTCCTAAAACTCTTACCTCATCTTTAAACAAAAATTTTAAAGGCTCAACTAACTTCATCTTCATTTTTTCAGGAAGTCCGCCAACATTATGATGGCTTTTAATAGGTGCTTTTGAGCCTTTTATAGAAACGCTTTCTATCACATCAGGATAAATAGTTCCCTGCAGAAGATAGTCTATCCCTTTTAATTTCTTTGCCTCTTTGTCAAAAATTTCTATGAAAGTATGTCCAATAATTTTTCTTTTCTCTTCGGGGTCAGTCACGCCTTTAAGCTTTGACAAAAATGTTTTCTTGGCATCAACAATTATGAGATTTTTACCAAATGTCTTACCGAAAATTTTTTTAACTCTTTCCGTTTCACCGAATTTTTGAAGTCCGTGGTCAACATAAACGCAGACAAGCTGCTTGCCTATTGCTTTATGCAGTATTACAACCGCAACTGAAGAATCCACGCCGCCAGATAACGCACACAAAACTTTGCTATCGCCAACTTGTTGGCGGATCCTCTTCACTTCGTCCACTATGTAAGACTTCATTGTCCAGTCACGTTTAGAACCGCAAATATTAAATATAAAGTTTTTTAATATTTTTTTGCCATTTATGGAATGTTTTACTTCAGGATGAAACTGAACGCCGTATATATTTTTTGAAATATTTTCTATGGCCGCATAAGGAGAATTTTCAGATTTTGCCGTTATCTTAAAACCTTTCGGTATTTTTGAGAGACTATCGCCATGACTCATCCAAAGCGTTTCTTTTGACTTAAGACCTTTAAACAAAGAGGAGTCACATTTTACGTTTACATTTGCAACTCCAAATTCTCTGCGTTTTGACGGAATGACTTTTCCACCAAGATGCTCAGCTATAAGCTGCATTCCATAGCATATACCCAAAATAGGAACATTTAACTCCCAAACTTTAGAATCAGGACAAGTGGCATCTTTTGAGTAAACGCTGTCATAACTTCCAGACAATATAACGCCTTTCAAATCTTTAATTCCTGAAAAAACGTCAAGCGACTTATTTCCGGGATATATTTCACAGTACACTTTTTCTTCTCTTATGCGTCTCGCAATCAACTGTGTGTACTGCGAGCCAAAATCCAAAATTAAAATCATTCTTCTTTTCCTGTCCTCTTACTTTTGTTTGTATTTATATGTCCTGCCATTTTTTTTACACGATGAGTAACATTTGTTTTTCTGTCTATATGCTCATTAACTCTTTTTATTTCAGTTTTATCAAATCTATTAGAATCTATCGCAGGTAAAGACAGCATAACAAGCATTATTATCCAACCAAACACTGGAATAAACCATAATAATTGAAACCACCCGCTCATATTAGCGTCGTGCAATCTACGGGTTGCTATCGCTAATGACGGTAATAAGATACACCAAAATACTAAAGAAGAAATAACTTCTACAGGGATAACATTTAAAATGATAAACAAAACAAAAAGAATTAATGCAAAATACCAAAACTGCTTAAGAGTAGCACGACCACAAAAATCTGAATAATGAAACTTTACAACTTCCCAAAAGTATATCCTTATAAAATCAGACATTTATACCCCTTCCTTATGTTAAATACATACCCATACGGTAAGTAAAGTAAGAAATCTAAAACATTGTATCAAATTTTTGCTGAAGTTATAGTCTTCTGAGCTTGATATTTACCTTTTCGGTCAGCATAAGAAACTTCGCAGATTTCATTTACTCCTAAAAATAGTACTTGAGCTATACCTTCATTTGCATAGGCTCTTACAGGGACTGACGTGGTATTTGCTATTGAAAGGGTAACATAACCTTCCCATTCAGGCTCAAAAGGAGTGATGTTTACAAATATACCGCACCTTGCGTATGTAGACTTTCCAAATGCAATAGTCACTATATCCCTAGGTATTCTAAAATACTCTATAGTTTTCCCTAAAACAACTGAATTTGGAGGAATCTCTATATAATCATTAACAGTTACCGTATCAAACAAGTTATCTTGAGACTGTTTGGGATCCAAAACTCTCGCTCCTTTTTTCATTATCTTAAATTCATTAGAAAGACGCATATCGTATCCGTAAGAAGAAGTTCCGTATGAAATTTTACCGTCTCTAACTTGACCATGCTCAAACGGGGCTATCATTTTACATTCAACAGCCATTTTCTTTATCCATTTATCATTCTTAACCATTTGTGTTTATCCTTTTATTTAAGAACACTTAGAATATCCGCAGCCGTGACAGACAACGCAGCCTTCCGAAAAAGTTAACATTTCGCCACATTCAGTGCATTGCGGGTATTACTCTCATTAAATTTGAAAGAAAATCTTCTATAAATTTTTGTGACATCAAAATCTCCTATAAATAAAACCTACATATCTTTTCATTATTAAAAAATAAATTACTTTGTCCTCTATTATCTAAACTAGCTGCTAGAAACAATTTTATTTCTTACTGTTGCGTTTCATATGTTCTTTCTTCAATTTTTTTAGTTCCTGCATAAAAGTGTCTATATCTCCAAATTTTCTATATACAGAGGCAAATCTTACATATGCTACCAAATCAACGTCCCAAAGTTTTTCCAAAATTTTATCGCCTATGGTATTGGAAGGAATTTCCATAACATATTCGCCCATAATATCATTTTCAACTTCATTGACTATTTTGTCTATTGTTTCAACTGAAATTGATCTTTTCTTACAAGCTCTGTCTATGCCTGTCCAAATCTTTTTTCTATCAAAAGGCTCTCTTCTACCGTCGGATTTTACTACCATAATAGTAACTTCTTCGGGTCTTTCAAAAGTTGTATATCTTTTTTTACAATTGGAACACTCTCTGCGTCTCCTGACTGCAGACGTGTGTTCTATAGGACGCGAATCAAGAACTTGATCATGAATACTCCCGCAAAAAGGACATTTCATTAAATTTTCTCTTTATTTTAAAGATAAGAATAGCCAAAAACTACCAGTTGTGGTGTTAAAAATACTATCACATACAGATAGATTTGTCAATTAAAAAAATATAACAAAAACAACCTATCCACAAAAAATGTAGAAAGACCATTTTTTCAAAATTAAAATTATTAATATTTTATCCGAAAATTTTTTTAAAGAAGTTATCGCTTTGATATTTTGAATCTTTAGGCACTTCGCCCATAGATTTAGCATATTCAAAAAGAGCGCGTTTTTGCGCATCGTTCATTGACTTAGGAACCGAAACGTTTACTTTAACAAATAAATCGCCTCTATTTTTTCTTCCAAGTTTTGGAAAGCCTTGCTCGCGTATTCTTAAAGTTGTTCCCGGCTGCGTGCCTACTGGTATTTTCACCTTTACGCTTTCCTGCAAAACAGGAACGTCGTATTCCACACCCATTGCGGCTTGCGAAAAGGAAACAGAAATCTCTGTGTGTAAATTGTCTCCATCTCTTCTAAACCCCGGAGTAGATCTCATATGCACAACCACATATAAGTCTCCTGCTGGAGTTCCGTTTGCTCCAGCATTTCCTGAACCAGAAACTTTTAAAGACGTTCCCTCGTCAACACCTGCGGGAACTCTTACTTTAACAGTTTTTCTTTTCTTTACAGTTCCTTCGCCTCTACAATCAGGGCATGGATTGCTTATAATAGTTCCCTTGCCATAACATTTAGGACATTCTTGAGTGAAAGAAAAAAATCCTTGAGAATATCTTACTTGTCCCGACCCTTTACATTGAGGGCACTGCTTTGGAGCAGAGCCATCTTTGCTGCCAGTTCCATGACATGAAGAACAAACTTCTTGTTTGGGTATGTCTATTGAAATCTCGGCACCGTTCATTGCCTCAAGATAAGAAATGTCTATATCATAACGTAAATCTTCACCGCGTCTGTGCTGTGAAGAAGCTCTACCGCCTCTTCGTCCACCTTGTCCGCTAAAAATATCGCCAAAGATATCTCCAAAAATATCACTCATATTTGAAAAATCGCCACTTGAGTATTGATAACTGCCCTGACCGCCAAATGGATTCCCGCCGCCCGTAGCATCATGACCGAAAGTATCGTACTGCTGCTTTTTCTGAGCGTCGGAAAGGATCTCATAAGCCTCGTTTATTTCTTTAAATTTTTCTTCGGCTTCTTTATTTCCAGGATTTTTGTCAGGATGATATTTTAAAGCCAGCTTTCTGTAAGCCGACTTGATTTCATCGTTAGTTGCAGACTTGGCAACGCCAAGCACTTCATAGTAATCGCGTTTCATTTTCTCTTATTCCTTAACTTCAAAGTTTTGACATTATCTTCTTTTAAAAAATTCTTTTCTGTGATAACTGATTTTCCTGTTTCCAGTTCCAGCTCTGCTCTAGCTTTCTTTGCAATACATCCACCTTTGACACTTGCTTTTTTATTTTCATCAATACCTTCAGCATTTTCAGTTTCAGCTATTTGTCTTGTTGAAAGTTCAGCTAGAACAGTAAATATAAGCTCCGCCTCGCTCATATTCTCGTAAGTTTTGTGCTTCTAATCCTTTTAATTTTTGCTGTAGCTATTTATCGCTTCTTCCATGTTTTTTCCAGTTTTCTCTGTCTCTATATTAATTATGGATTTCTCAGGATCCGATACCTCTTTCTATACATTCATAACCAACTTTGACAAGTGTCATCACTTTACCGGCTCTGCCTTTAGACTTGGTATAGATTGAATTATACGCAACATGTCTTTTACATCACCAGCAAGCGTTTTTCGTTTTTTACCATTGACAGGTATTTCTACATGGTAACAATTTGTCCCTATGTAGCCTCCGAGTTCTCCATTATGCTTTCTAAGCTTTTTTAAATACTCTATAGGATTTTTAGCCCCTGTCAAAGCATGGACAACATCAACTACAGAAAAATATCACTTCTCTTTTTCTTCGTCATAATATCTACGAATGTTAAAATTCTCAAAAACAGTCAATGCTTTGTCTTCCATTAAATTACCTCGCACAATGATAGTAAAATATATGCCCGCTAACTACTTTTAGACACAACGCATAACGCTACACCCTGCGGTAATTACATAAAGCCTAATACAACCATTTGTCTGCAATAACAAAGGTTTCATAAAATCAGAGTTTTATGAGCGGAAGTCAAATAAAGACAAATTTATATTTTGTTCATCTTTTATTTTATTTTTTGCGCTGTACTTTAAGATGTACTTGCTCATAAAATTACCAATTTGGTTTTTGTTATTTTTTAAAAACCAATTTATATGATTCTTTACATATTCTTCTCTAATTTTAATGTTGTTTAAGTCATTTGGAATTCTTATCAACCTTTCATCTATACTATCAAATCCATAGAAATGTTTTTGTAATCTTTTCTTTGTCATCTCAATATAATTTTTGTTTATATCAATACCTATAATATTCCTATTAAGCTGCTGGCAAACTCTAGCTGAAGTGCCTGAACCAATAAAAAGGGTCCAATACAATATCTTCCTCATTAGAACTAGCTAATATCATACGTTCAAACAGCGCTTCCGGTTTTTGCGTCGGGTGTTGTTGTCTGTTTGCGCTGCAATAATGAACATGTGAAAATTTCCACACGTTTCCAGGATTTGCTCCTCGCATATTATTTATTGAACGATAAAATTTTTGAGGTATCCTGACGGCATTTATATTAAATACAAAATTTTTGTTTTTACTAAACATTAATATGTCGTCGTGCCTTGGGCTGTATCCTTTTGTTTTTCCTACGCCTTGCGTATAATGCCAAGTTATCCAAGAAACAAAATTATACTTCATTTTTTGTTCTAGTATCATGTAAACGTACGATATAAATCCATATGTATATTGTTCCATGAGGCTTTAATACCCTATCCGCTTCTTTTAACCAATTTTCCGTAAATGTTAAGTATTCATTAAACTCCAGTTTGTCTTGTGTTTCGCCATAATTCTTTCTTAAGTTGTATGGAGGATCAGTAACGACTAAATCAACGCTGTTATCTTGTAGCTTTTTCATAGCTTCAATGGCATCCGCATGTATAAGATTTACTTTATCCATTTGTTTTTCTTAGCCTCTTTATACCAATCTGCCATACTTTTTTTAGAACTCTTTAAATATTTAGTATCTAGCAGCTGACAAAATTCCCATGTTGTTCTTTTAGTAAAACTGATATAATAAATGTCCTTTATCTGCAATTGCCCTGAAACTAAAGCGGGATTATAGCTTATGTCTTTATCCGATATAAACTTTAAATCATAAGCAATTATAACCTACTATCTCCATAATACTGTCAATTAGATTAGTATTACAATTTTTTTGACTATACACCTTATGTTTTATGCTTAATATTATGAACATAAAATCCGGGTCCTCAACATAAGCAGTTCTAATCCTAGAAAAAGGCGTTATATTTGGACTCTTACCAGAAGACTTTATATCTTCCGCTGTTGCTTTAACATCTACATTCGCCGTAATATGCGAATTAGGTTTTTTAAATTGAAGAACTATATCCGCTATACCTAGCCTTGATTGTGCTTCAATATTTATTAATTGATATTTATTCTCCTTTATATCATATATCTTAGAAAATACCTCATAACACCACGCTTCAATAATTGAACCCGCTATCTTATTAATATTTTCTAAAGGCAAACCATATTTTAGATTTGTATTAATAATAATTTTATTATTGTCATCTTTAATTCTTTCTTGTAGAATGTCTTTAATAATAGCAATTACATTTTTAGAATCGCTTTCATAATTCTTTGACTCAATAGGCTTTTTAAAAATCATATTTTCATATTTCATATATTTACCACATCATACGCATTAACTTAACAATGCTTTTACGTCTCTAATATCAGGATTACAAAGCTTACCCTCAGTAACTTTCGTTTTCAGTCACTGACAAATTGCCACCAACTGATTTCCTTCTTTTTTCAAACACCAGATCAATTTATTCCAATAATTTCGCGCTTTTTGATAATCCTTTTGTTGAGTCAATGATGACAATAGATAATCCTTAAATCATTTTTTATTTGGCATGTCTTGATTATAGCTTTTAATCTTCTCTCTACGCTTGATAGATATAACTGTCATTTCAATCAGCTCCTTTAAATCCTGTAAATCTTTTTCCTTCCATTTACGTACTACATGTGTTTCATCGTTGCCCAGCCATGCTGCTTTTTTTGCTATCTCTTTAGTCTGAATCATTATTAATGTATTTTTCTATTACACTACTAACCGACATATCTTGTATTTTTTCTGCATCATCTGATCTATCTTTTGAAGCGTAGTCTTTTATTAAATATTCAAGTGCTCTTCTGTACCCAGGACCACATATTAAATCTAAACCAGAAAGTTCTGCTTGCCATGCCTGATTATAAATTTCTACAAACTTGCCCTATACATTCGATATAATTTCTTCATTACTGTACATGCATTTTATTTTATTACCATCAAGAATAAAAATATTTTTGAATTCAGAAATTTCTTGAGCATTATTATAATTTAACAATACTGGAGCTTTGCAAGTATCTCGTGGACAAATACAAGAAACTATCAAATACTTATCTACATATAAAGAGTTCATTATCTTCAATTCTACATAGCTACCACAAGCAGGACATTTGTTGGGAACTTCATTTAATTCCATCTTCATAATATAATTATCTATTTTAACATTATAAGGCATTGATATCTCAACTTAATCACATTGAAATATTATCTCCTTGATTTTTTTATACTTAATACAAAAAGTAGAAGAAAACAATACCACAAATATGATCGAATAAACCAAACAAATTAATAACCTTTATTACCCTTATAGTTATTTATTTTTGTTATCGTCAACAACTTCGGCGTCCACTACTTTTTCGCCTTCGGCTACGGGTTGGGAGTTGCCCTGAGGTTGCCCCTGTCCAGCTGCTCCTTGTGCGTTTTGAGCTTGTGAAGATTTATATACAGCCTCAGCAAGTTTGTGAGAAGCAGTAGTCAAAGCTTCTTTTGTTGACTTAATTACCGCAATATCGCTGCCTTTTAGAGCGTCTTTAGCAGTAGTCAAAGCCTGCTCAATTGCAAGTCTTTCATCAGAAGAAACTTTATCACCATGCTCTTTTAAGCTCTTTTCAACAGAGTAAACAAGATTGTCAGCTTCATTTCTTGCTTCAATTTCTTCCTTACGTTTTGAGTCTTCAGAAGCGTACTGCTCAGCTTCTTTTACGTATTTATCTATATCGTCTTTTGAAAGTTTCGTTGATGAAGATATTTTAATTGACTGCTCTTTACCTGTCCCTTTGTCTTTTGCGGAAACGTGCAATATGCCGTTTGCGTCTATATCAAAAGTAACTTCAATCTGAGGCACGCCCCTTGGCGCAGGCGGTATGCCGTCAAGCATAAATCTACCAAGGGATAAGTTGTCTTTTGCCATAGGTCTTTCGCCCTGTAAAACGTTAATTTCTACGCTTGGCTGATTATCAGCTGCCGTTGAGAATATTTGAGAACGTTTAGCGGGAACTGTCGTATTTCTGTCTATTAACGGCGTTCTTACGCCACCCATAGTTTCAAGACCTAAAGTAAGCGGAGTTACGTCTAAAAGAAGGATATCTTTAACATCTCCTGTTAATACAGCTGCCTGAACCGCTGCTCCAAAGCATACGCATTCCATAGGATCTATCCCACGTTCTACTTTTTTACCTACGTGGTCTTCAACAAACTTTTGGACAATAGGCATTCTTGTAGGCCCGCCGACCAAAATTATCTTTGTAACAGTATCTGTAATAAGTTTTGCATCTCTTATCGCCTGATCTATTGAAGTTTTGCATCTTTCAACGATAGGTCTTACAAGGTTTTCAAGAGTGGCTCTTGTAAGTTTAAGCGTTAAATGTTTAGGACCTGACGCATCAGCGGTGATAAACGGAAGATTTATATCGGTTTCCAAAACGTTTGAAAGTTCAATTTTTGCTTTTTCAGAAGCTTCTTTTAAACGTTGAACAGCCATTTTATCATTACGTAAATCTATGCCATTTGCTTTTTTGAAATCTTCAGCAATATAGTCTATCAAAGCATTGTCCATATCGGTTCCGCCAAGCTGTGTATCGCCTGAAGTTGAGAGAACTTCAAAAGTTCCTTCAGCGCCCATTTCCATTATGGTTACATCAAGCGTTCCTCCGCCAAGATCAAATACCAATATCTTCTGTTCTTTGCCGACTTTGTCTATACCATAGGCAAGAGAAGCAGCTGTAGGCTCGTTGACAAGTCTTACAACTTCAAGACCTGCTATTGCGCCCGCGTCTTTTGTAGCTTGCCTCTGGTTATCGTTAAAATATGCAGGAACCGTAATAACTGCTTTAGAAATAGGTTCACCTAAATATGCTTCAGCATCTTTTTTTATCTTTTGAAGAATGAAAGCTGAAAGTTGCTGAGGCGTAAATTCTTTTCCATTTACGTTATATTTATAATCAGTTCCCATTTTTCTCTTAAAAGCGCTAATTGTACCTTCAGGATTTGTAACAGCCTGTCTTCTTGCAGGCTCTCCGACTAAAAGCTGACCATCCTTTGTAAACGCGACATAAGAAGGAAAAGCTTTTCCTCCAAGCGTAGTTCCCTCAGCTGAAGGAATAAGAGTAGTCTTCCCACCTTCCATAACAGCAGCCGCAGAATTTGAAGTCCCCAAATCAATACCAATAATCTTTGCCATATAATTCCCCCTATAGTTATTTTTCTTTTTTATTTTCAGATTTCTTGTCGTTTTTAGCGACTTTAACTTTGGCAGTCCTTATCAACTTGGTGTTCATTTTGTAACCCTTCTGATATACTTCCAAAACTTTCCCGTCTTCTTCATCGCTTTCAACATAATCCAAAGCTTCGCACATATTTGGATCAAACTTTTCGCATTGTATCTCTTCAACGCCTTCTTCTTTAAGCATCTTCGCAAACTCTTTGCTTATCATGTCAAGACCAACAATTATGCTTTCTATATTGTTTTCTGCTTTGGCGCTTTTTAGGGCATGCTGCAAAACGTCGTCAATTGCTATTTGTTTTATAAGGATTTTTTCTTTTCCCCAATCTAAGTAATCCTTTTTTTCTTTTTCTGAACGTCTCCTGAAGTTATCAAAATCGGCTTTAAGTCTTACAAGCTGATCGTAATAATCTTGAGCTAAAGCTTTCTGTTCATCAACAGATTGTTTTAAAATTTCAAGCTCGGCGACTTTCTCATCTCTTGCATCGTCACTGTATTCGCAACTGTTTTGTTCCTGTTTTTGCTCATTAGTAGTTTCTTTATCGTTTTCCAAATTGCCCCTCCCATATAGCTTACTTTTCCATATCTTTAAAAAATTTGTTTAACATCTCAGAAACTCTGCTTACAAGAGACATCATTTTCTTGTATTCCATTCGTTTGGGTCCTATAATTCCCAAAACGCCTACAGCTCTATCGCCATTTTTATATACTGTAGTTACAACACTTAAATCTTTAAGTTCTGCAATGGCGTTTTCTGAGCCTATTTTAACATTGATTCCGCTACCAGTAAAATTTTTGCTTATTACTTCTATAAACTTTTCTTTATTTTCATTAAATTTTATCAGCGACTTTACTGGTTCAAAATCATTGAAGTCAGGTATTGAGACTACGTTAGACGTTCCGTCTATATAGATGTCATTCTCTATATTGTAGAAAACATCGCTTATCTTTTCAGCCACTTTTAAAATTTCTTCTTTCTGTTGTTTAAAATCTTTAATTTCAGATACTATCCTTTTATTTGCCTGAGCTATAGAAACGCCTCTTAATTTATCGTTTAAAAAATTTCTAAGTTTTGCTATTTTTAATTGAGAAAGAAAAGCTTCTATTTTTTTATGCTTGATTACTCCGCTTTGAGTAAGCAATACTATAAGCAACTCACTGTTTGAAATTTGTACAAGCTCAATATTTTTTATTTCATCATATTGGGTTTGCGGCGCCATTACAAAACCAGCATATTGGGAAAGTCCTGACAAAATACGCGAAGTTTCCGAAAGAAGAGATTCTATTTCTTCGTGTTTTTGCTCATATTCTTTTCTTATTCTTTCTTCTTCTCCTATGGCAAAGCTTTGAAGTTTCAACAGATTATCTACGTAAGATCTGTATCCCTTGTCGGTAGGTATTCTTCCAGCTGAAGTATGAGGATGCGTTAAAAATCCTTCTTCTTCAAGTTCAGCCATAACATTTCTGACTGCCGCTGGGGAAAGAGAAACATTATACTTATCTATAAGTACTTTCGAGCCCACAGGCTTGCCTGTCTTTATATAGTGATGTATAACTGCGCTTAATATCTTTGTTTTTCTTTCTTTTAAGACTTCGAGCGATATTTGACGCATTTATTAACCCCTTTTCGTATTTTTAGCAGCTTCCCATTTTTAGCGCTCATATTCACACAGTGCTAACATTGTAGCGTTAAATTTAACTTATGTCAAGAGGTTATAGAGCATTAGAATACAAAGTTTAGAAATTTTGTATAATTAACATTATGAAAATAGAAAAATATATTTTTATGTTGTTAGTTGTTGCCATTTTGGTGAAAACGCCTTTTGGCATAAATTCTTATGCTAAAACATATAATAGCTATATTTCTTTGCCTAGCACGCTTGTTAATAAACCAAATATAGATGAATATGCTGATGGCAGCGCATTAAATGTAGAGATAAACGGTCAAATATTGAAATTGGTTGTTGCAAAAGAACGCAATACAATAATAAAAGGGCTTTCTGGGAGAAATAAAATACCTTTTGACGGCATGATATTTTTCTTTGGTAAAGCACGAAAAGTGTCTTTTTGGATGAAAGATATGAAATTTTCATTAGATATTGTATGGGTAAAAAATAATGTGATTGTCGGCATTACTGAAAATATAAAACCAGAACCAGGAGTTCCAGAAGAAAGATTAAAAACATACCCTCCGCCTACGAAAATAGACACAGTTATAGAATTAAGTGCGGGAAGAGCAAAACAATTGAATATTAAAGAAGGTAATATATTAATATTGTAGTATGGAGATTAATATGATAGAAACGGAAATGATAAAAAGATTAAAATCAGATTTGACAGCTTACATGAAAGCGCAGGATATGAATAAATTAAATGTTGTAAGAAGCATTCTTAACGAAATAAATATGCGAAATATGAAAAATATCAAGATAACCGACGAAGAAGTGTTAAAGGTGTTACGAAGCGAAATAAAAAAACGTAAAGAGTCTATAGAAAGTTTTGAAAAAGGTGGAAGACAAGATCTTGTTGAAAAAGAGCAAAACGAAGTAAAAGTTATAGAACAATATTTGCCAACAGAAATGTCCGATGAAGAATTATTCAATAAAGTTAAGGCAGTTGCAGATAAATCTGAAGATAAAAGTTTTGGTGTAGTTATGAAAGCCGCTGTAGTGGCAGTAAATGGAGCTGCTGATGGAAAGCGTATTTCAGCTGCCGTAAAAAAAGCATTAGAAAATAAATAATAGAAATGATGTAACGATTTTTTTATTGTTTAATTTCAACACTTTTTTAAAGATATGAGATGGACAAATGAAAGAGTAATAACAAGTTTTATAAGATGAGATGCTACAAAGGTTTGATATTTGAGCGAACTTTTAGTATAATTATAGACGGAGTTTATGATTTTGATGGGGCTATAGCTCAGCTGGGAGAGCGCTTGCATGGCATGCAAGAGGTCAGGGGTTCAATCCCCCTTAGCTCCACTTAAAGTTTTATATGTTAGACTTATCATGAAAGAAATTTAATCAATGAATATCCAAGCAAAAATCCTAGCAAAGAAATTACAAGTGAAGATATAACAATCCTTCAAAAAAGTGATTACTTCTTAGCAGACTAAAAAATTCTAAAGAGGAAGAAGAGAACGTAGTAAAGCTGCCTAAAAAGCCAATCGTTAAGAAATGTCGGACTTTATAATTTTGCGTAAAATTTTGGAATAACCCGTCGCATACACCCATAAGAAAACAACCAAAAAAATTTATGATTATTATCGTTAGCGGAATTCCAAATTTCGCAATAGGAAACCATTCTGAAATTAAGAATCTTGTCACCGCACCAATCGCTCCGCCGAAAAAGACTGCAATTATTGAAGATAGCATAAAATCTCTATTTTTTAAAAAATAATTATCATGGAGCATAAAATTATAACAAAAAAACAGCAAGAGTTTAGTTTTACGCTAAACTTTTTCATGCTATGCAATGAGTAAATGGAAGATAAATTGTTGTTTATAATAAATCAGAAGGCATTATTTCTACACCGACAAATGTTCCTGAAGATTGTTTAAAACTTTCTAAAAATTTTACAAGATGCAATATTTTTTTTCTCTCGCCTTTGATAATGATGTGTCGTCTATAGGTATTATTTAGTTTGGCAATATAAGCTGGAACAGGACCCAAAAGTTTTAGTCCTAAATCATAACTGTCGTTTAAGCCTTTTAGAAAAGTAAAAAGATTTCCAGAATCTTCGTCAACTTTTTGTTCGTTTTTATTTCTTACGACTATTTTTGCAACATCACAATACGGAGGATAAAACATTTTTTTTCTTTGCTCTATCTCTATGTTGTAAAAACTTACAAAGTCATGGTTTTTAGCGTGTTCTATTGCATAATGCGTGGGATTATTGGTCTGAACTATAACACTGCCTTTAATGTTTCCCCTACCGCTGCGTCCTGCAACTTGAGTTATAAGCTGAAAAGTTCTTTCTACAGATTTAAACCCGGGAAGATATAAAGATGTATCGGCATCTATAACGCATACTAAACTTACTCTAGGAAAATCAAAACCTTTTGCTATCATTTGAGTACCAAGTAATATATCGTATTCTTCATTTTTTACGCCACTATAAGCGTTTGCGTATATTTCTTTGGTAGAAGCTGTATCGCCGTCTAACCTAAATATTTTTGCATTCTTAAAAAGTCTTTTTAACTCATCTTCAACTTTTTGTGTTCCTGTTCCAAAAACAGTAACTTCTCCACCTTTGCAAACAGAACACGTTAGCGGCAAATGTTTTGTTTCTCCGCAATAGTGGCACTTCACTAAATCTGGATTTCTATGAAAAACCATAGATATAGAGCATTTAGGGCATTGGTAAACAGTACTGCATTTTTTGCACATAATTGCTGGAGAATACCCTCTGCGGTTTAAAAAAACTATTATCTGCTCTTTACGAGCTAAAGCTTTTGATATTGAGTCAACAGTTTCAGGAAGTAGCAAACTTGTTTTAAAAAGTCTTTCTTTAAGCGAAATAATTTTTACTTCAGGCAATTCTTTTTTATCAACACGCTCGCTTAGTTCTATTAAACAGATTTTATTTTCTTGCGCATCTCTATAGGTTTCAAGGCTTGGCGTAGCTGATCCAAAAATAACAACGGCATTATGGTATTTTCCCCTCCACTTTGCAATTTCTCTTGCATCATAAGAAGGTTTTTGCTCTTGTTTATATGTATGTTCATGCTCTTCGTCAATAATGATAACGCCCAATTTTTTGAATGGAGCAAAAATTGCAGATCTTGCTCCCAGCATTATTTTTATTTCGCCTGCTTTTGCTTTATGAAATAATTTATATTTTTCAACATTTGTAATCCCACTATGCCAAACGCCTATTTTAGAGCCAAACCTTCTTGTCATTATATCCACAAACTGAGGCGTAAGTGAAATTTCAGGAATGAGCATTATTGCATTTTTATCCTGATTTAAGGCATGCTCTATAGCATTTATATATACTTCAGTTTTACCAGAAGCTGTAACGCCATGCACAAGAAAAACGCTGTAAGAATTTTTATCCAAATTTGCATTTATTGCTGAAACAGCGTTTCTTTGCTGAACATTTAAGACATGTCTTTTATATGAGAGTTCAAAAACATTTTTTGTCTTTTTAGAAATTTTTTTAGGGGATTGCATGGAAACAGGTATTATAGAAGAATAAGCTTCTCCCAAAGAACATATATAATTTTTTGATATGTAGTCTGCAAGTTCTATTGTTTCGCTGTTAATTAAAACTCCATCATCTCTAACTTCTATAACCTGCTTTAACTTTAAAGATGAATCTTCTTCAATATACAAACACGCAACAACATAACCTATTAAAATTCTTTTACCAAACGGGATTTTAACTCTTTTACCGACAATACTTTCAGGATTTACGCCTTCTGGGGGCAGGTAATGGAAAGTTTTGTTTAAAGGTACTGGAACAGCTACGTCTAAAACTATCATATCTTCCCTGTATCCAAATAATGCATTACTATTTTCATATCATCCCAGACAAATTTTTTCAAACTCGGGTTTCTGAGTAAAGCCGCAGGGTGATATGTAGGCATAAGCTTTATGTCTTTATATTCTTTTACAATACCTCTAATTTTACTTATAGACTCTTCGCTATACAACAGACATTTTGCTGAAGATGCTCCTAAAGCTACAATAATTTTAGGTTTGATAATCTCTATTTGCTCATCTAAATAATGTTTGCAAGTTTCCATCTCAAGTGGAGTAGGAGGTCTGTCGTTAGATCTCTTCTCAGGATTTGTAGAGTCTATCATAGGATGGCATTTAACAATATTTGTTATGTAAATATTTTCTCTTGTATAACCCATCGCTTCAATAATTTTCGTCAAAAGCTGTCCCGCTTTACCAACAAAAGGCTCGCCTTTGTGATCTTCGTCAAAACCTGGACCTTCACCGACAAACATTAAGTCTGCTGTCGGAGAACCTACGCCGATAACGGCATTTAATCTATTGTTTCCCAAAAAACATTCCTTACAAGAATCTATTGTCCTTCTTAAAGTTTCAATCTTTTCTTTAGGGCTCAAGACACTTTTAGATTGTTTTTTTGGGGAAAGTGTTTTTACAGATTCTTCTGTTGAAATTATCTTATCAATAGGCATTTTAGCAATTTCAGTTTCTCCCCAATTTAAATATTCCTCAAGCGTTCTTTTTGAAAGATTTAATATTTTCAAATATTCTGGCTGTTTCATCTATAATTTTTCCCGCTATAAATTTCTTGCTTCTATTTTCTATTTTTATAATACTATCAGAACTTATCAAATGAACAGTAGTCTTATCATAGCCAAAAGAATCTCTCCCATTAGCAACAATTAAATCTAATTTTTTGCTTTTCAATTTAAGTTTGGCATTCGCAAGAAGGTTTTGAGTTTCAAGAGCAAAACCAACAACAACTTGATCAGATTTATTTTTTCCGCAATATTTTACAATATCCGGATTCTTTTTAAGTTCTAGTAACATTGATTTGCCAGATTTTTTTATTTTATGTTTTTGAAATTTAGCAGGTCTATAATCTGCAACTGCAGCCACACTTATAATAATGTCGGCTGTCTCTAAATTGAATTTAGACGCTTTAAACATCTCAAGGGCAGTCGTTACTTTTACAAGCTCTACTCTTTTAGGATATTTTTTAACTTTGCCCGAAATAAAAATAACTTTATATCCATTTTTTACGGCATAGTCAGCTAAAGCTAAACCCATTTTCCCAGACGATTCGTTGCTTATATATCTTACAGGGTCTATATATTCTTTGGTTGGACCTGATAGAATTAAAAACGTAAGTTTTTTAGACATTATAAGAACAGACCTTCAACTGCGGAAAGTATTGACTCTACAGAAGCAAGCCTCCCGTCGCCACAATCGCCACACGCAAGCTCGCCTTTTTCAGGTATAACAAACTTATAACCATAACTTTTCAAAGTCTCAATATTGTTTTGCGTGGCTTTGTGGTTTAACATGCTGGAATTCATAGCAGGGCATATCAAAATTTTTGCTTCAGAAGCGAGCACCGTACACGTAAGCAAATCATCAGCTCTTCCGCAAGCAAATCTTGCAATAATATCAGCGGTAGCTGGAGCAACAACTATAATGTCGGCTTTTTTTGCCAAAGATATATGATTTATTTCCCAACTATAAGGAATATCAAACATTCCAGAGTAAACTTTATTTTTTGAAAGGGTCTGCAGCGTAAGCGAAGTTATAAACTTCGACCCACCATTTGTGAGGATACACTCTACCTTTGCGCCAAGTTTAACAAGTCCCCTTATAATATCACAGCTTTTATACGCCGCAATACCTCCGCAAACACCTAAAACAATATTTTTATTTTTCAAGGACATTTTTTACCTTAAAAATTTTTAGCACCCTTCTTGCCCATTTGAAGCAGCTCTGATCTTTTTCATTTTTTTGCGAAGTTCTTCCATTTTTTCAGGAGTAGCTATATCTGTAACAATGTCACTTAGAGCTTTATTTATAATTCCTACTTGATCTAATTTTCTAAATTCTTCGTTTTGTATGTTTAAATGGATCCATTCTATGGCATGTTTTACTATATCATACTTACCTAATTTAGATGAAGATACTGCTGCTCCTAATTGACTTTCCGTTAATATCATTATTCCTCCAAAAGTACAACTTTTAAGCGAAATATATTCTACCTTTTTCTATTTTATATTCCAACGATTTTATTATTGTTTTTACTGCATGTACAGCTTCATCTAATTTTTTATTTATAACCAAATATTCATACTTGGGAAGATATTTAAGTTCTTTTTTAGCGTTAAGCATACGCATAGATATTGTCTCTTTACAGTCTTTATTTCTTACCATTAATCTTTTTTCAAGAGTCTTAAAATCCGGCGTCATTATAAAAATCATACAAGAATTGTTTGGATATTGTTTTTTGATACTTGCTCCACCCTGAACGTCTATTTCCAAAATTATATTTTTGCCAACGCTCAAAGCCTTATTAAGAAGTTCTTTTGAAGTGCCGTAATAATTTCCGTGTACTTTAGCCCACTCGGCAAACTTTTTTTCTTCAATCATTTGCTTAAATTTATTTTCAGTTATGAAATAATAATTTTTGCCATTTTCTTCGCCTTCTCTTGGGAATCTTGTGGTATAAGATATTGGATAGCTTATATTTTTTTTACCTTCTGCCAAAACAGCTTCGCATATGCTGCTTTTGCCAGCTCCAGAAGGGGCAGAAATAATTATTATATTGCCTGCTTTTTTGATAGGATTGCTTATTTTTTTACTCACAAAAGTTCCAAAATAACTAAAGATTTTTACGCAAAAGGATTATAAAAAATATCGGGGAGGCGGGACTTGAACCCACAACCTCCTGCTCCCAAAGCAGGTGCGATAGCCAATTACGCTACTCCCCGCTCAACTACTATAAACTCTTTATAATTTCTTTAACCTTCTGTAAAGCTATCGCTCTGTGGCTAATAGAATTTCTTATGTCTGTACTTAACTCTGCAAAAGTCTTACCATACTCAGGGACATAAAAAACTGGATCATAACCAAAACCATTGCTCCCCAAAGATTGGAGATTTATTATACCAAAAATTTTACCTTCTGCCAAATTGATTTTTCCGTCAGGGCTTGAGATCGCTATTACAGTCCTAAATTTTGCAGTCCTTTTTTCAAGAACTACTCCGTCTAAAACCTTAAGCAACTTATTATTATTATCCTCGTAAAGACATTTTTCTCCAGCATATCTAGCTGAATAAACACCGGGCGCTCCATCTAAATAATCAACTTCCAGTCCAGAGTCGTCAGCTAAAGTCCATTTTCCAAAAAATTTAGCAGTTTCCCTTGCTTTTTTTATAGCATTTTCTTCAAGAGTTTTGCCGTCTTCTTCTGTGTTTGGATATTGTGGAAAAGAAATCATAGGAGTAAATTTAATACCTAAATCCTTTAGAATTTCTTTCATCTCTTGAACTTTATGCTTATTGCCTGTGGCGAGTATTATTTCTTTTATCATTTAATTTTTCTTTATCTAATATAAATGTTTAAAATTGTAAACATTTTTTATATTTCTATTTTATCAAAAAATAATTTAGTTTGTTATAATAATGCTTAGTATTGGTTTATTTTCTCTTATTCTTGAATAAATTTGTTTTTGTTTATGTAAAAACAAAATCTATAATTTTCACTTCAGGGAGGCTATGTATGCAAAGCGAACGTGTATATTCTTTTGATTTGGGGTCTGGGAGTATAGGCTTATGCGTAAGAGAAGGTAAAGATGTTCTGCTTTTAGATTCTTTGCTTATTGATAATGAATTTGCATCAGTTAAACAAGTAGCACTTCGCAGAAGACAAATTCGTACAAGAATTGCTCACAAAGAAAGAGAAAAGTGGTGGAATAAACAGGCAAGAGCCGCAGGAATTGAAGTGTTGTCAACTGCTCAGCCGACAAAGAAAAATCCAGATTTAAAGCCTGATAAAAGAATGCTTATAGAATTTCTTCCAGAAAATTCTACAGATAAAACAATTTACTCCTCTCACTTATTGAGAATTGCTCTTTTACAAGGTGCTAAACTAGAGGGTTGGCAAGTATATAAGGCTATAAGGTCGGCTATGCAACGTAGAGGTTACGATGACAATGTACCTTGGAAGAAAACTGCTGATTCAAAAAAAGATAATGATGAAAAGGAAAATAAGGAATCCTCAAATACATATGATAAAAAATTAAAAGAATTTTTTGGTGATAAACAAGACTTTCATTATCCATGCTATTACGAAGCGTACAAACAAGGCATTTGGGATCCGCAAATACCCTCGAATTTAAGCAAACGTTTGTCTGCAAATCCACGCCCTGCAAGAAACAAAGATATCAACCTTCCTGAAGACAAATGTTTCCCATCGAGATCTCTTGTGAAGGAAGAGCTACGAAATCTTCTTATAAAAGCAGCCGATCTTTTTCCCAAACTAAAAGGAAAAGAAAATTACATTCTCTATGGTCCGGCGGAGAAGTCTTATGCCTCTTATTATAATGACGATAAATATGCTAATCATAGAGGCACTGCTTGGGATTGGCAAGGGCTTTTGGGACAAAAAATTCCAAGGTTTGATAATAGAATAATTTCTAAGTGCCGTTTAATTCCCCATTTTAATGTTTGTAAAGCGAATAAGCCAATAAACAAAGAGGTATCTTTTTTACTTGCTTTAAAAAACATGAGATATTCCAAAAGCAATATAACTATACAGTTAACCACAGAACAAATAAATGATATTTTTAAAGTTTATATAAAATATAGAGAATCCGAAAAAGCAAAGGTGAAAACAAATAAAAACGGTAATCCTTTCACAAAAACATTCTGGAAAAATTATGTAAATAATTTAGGTGGCAACGTAAACACAGGTCAGCAAGAAATATCAAAACCAAAAGATAGTGGTAGAAGTAGTTTTTGCAAGCCTATATTAAATATATTACGTAGTTTAATTCTATCGGGAAAAAATCCTCACGATTACTATGAAGAACTTGTCGCTTTTAATAAAAATACTGATATTAACAAAGGGTTAATAAAAGAAGACTACAAATTTTTATTGGATATGCCTAATGATTGGAATTCCATAAGCATACAAGATACAAGAGAAGATAATAAAAATTTGTCTCATGTGGAAGCCAAAGAAAAAATTCATAAAATAATTGCTGGAATAAATAACAGAATAGTACGGCACAGACTAGAAATGCTTCTCCATCATTTAGAAAAACTAAAGAAGAAATATGGTATTCCAGATAGGATTGTATTTGAAATAGCAAGGGAAGACTTTATTGGAGAAGAAAAGAAAAAAAAATATATAAGTACTCAGAATAAAAACAAAAAAAATAATGAAAATATTATAAATAAATTAAAATATGCAGGCATGAGAATTTCAAATACAAATATTCTAAAGGCAAAATTATATGAAGAGCAAAAAGGGTCTGATATCTACGATACTTCCAACAAAATAAAACTAGATTTTACAAATTTAGAATCTTATGAAATTGACCATATTGTACCAAGAGCATGCGGTGGTTCTGACTCTTATGTGAATTTTATTTTGACAAAGAAAGAATTAAACAAAGATAAAGGGAATTTAACACCTTTCGAATGGTTTCATAGAAATCGTCCTGATGATTGGAAAGCATATCTAAAAAACGTTTCCGATTTTGCAAAGCATGAAAATGTCAAAAAGATAGAGTTGTTGACTTCAGATAAAGCTGCCGAACTTGAAAAGAGAAAAACTGACTTACAAGCAACTTCTTATTTGGAAAAATTAGCTCAAACAATAGCAGGTTTATATTTTGGCTTTGGTATAAATACAAAAGATGATACACGAAAAATACAATTTTTTACTGGCGGTGAAACCGCTAATGTTAGAAAAAATCTAGATTTAAATGAAACGTTGTACCAAACAAAAGAAGATTTTAAAGAAGCAAAAAAGAATGGATTAAGTGAGAAAAATAGGAAAAATAAAAAACATCACGCATTAGATGCTCTTGTTTTAAGTATGCTGCCTGAAATAAAAACAGATAAAAGAAGGATTGAAAAAAAACCTGAATGTTTTGATAAAGAGTATGTTCGCAAACAGCTAGAAAACGTTATTCCAAGAACTATAAAGCAACTAACGCCTAAATTAAGAGAAACTACTTATGCTTTAAGATGTAGGATAGAAGAAGGTGAAAAGCGTTATTATTTTGTATCGCGTTTTGATTCATCTATAGATAATTTTAAATTTCTTGATGGCAAAAAGGAAAATGATAAATGTGCAAGAAAAAATGTTGAGAAAATTTTTGATTTAAAAATAAAAACAGATTTTGAGAAAGAACTTAATAAAGAAAATCTGACTCAAGAAAAATGGAAAAACTTTTTACAAAAATATACTAACAACTATAAAGAAATAAAAAAAGTCTCAATGATTGATTCTTGTCATTTTAAAGAATCTGAAATTTTTAGCGATGGAACAATAAAAGAAATAATAGGGGAGTATGGTCAGAAAGGAGCAATAAAAGGACAATGGATAAAAGGCAAAGAAGGTCATAATGGTCAAATTCTTTATAAAGATAATGAAAAATGGAAAGTAGTTCCAGTTTATGTTTTTGAATCTGTATATAAAAAACGTAAAGAACACGAAGATAAATATGGCGATATAAGATTCTTTAAATCAGGAGATATAGTTAAGCTAAAAAGAGATTATGAAGATATAAAGGCTGGAGTTTATAAATTGAGAACAATAATAACTAAAACTGGAATCTGTAAAATTGAAGATATGAATAAGCAAAAAGAGATTAATAAAAATATATCTATATTTTTGGATCAATGTGGTATGGAAACATATAAACAAATGGGTTAAATCCTGCAATATGGGCTACCATATAATACACATTCTAAATCACGCGAGTAGGCTTTTTGTTGATAGAGGTTGTCTCGTATGCGATAGTCTAAATAATCCTCAAAGACGAGCTCCTCTTGATGACATTCTTGCTGTCATTGTAGCAGCAAGAGGTGTTAGTTTCTCAGGCGAATGTTTATCAGCATTGCTAATGCGTAATAGCATTGTATTACATTGCGACCACAATTATAAACCAATAGGTAAAACTGTTGGGCTTCACAGAGTCGTCCATAACGAAATTATGGATATGCAAATCCTTCAAGATATTTCTTTTTGTAAGAAATTGTGGGAAAGCTTAATTACTGCAAAAATAAAAAACCAAGCTGAAGTCTTAGATTATATATCAGCTAAACATAAATTATGGAGTTACATAAATACTGGTAATTTGGACGAAGGGAACGCAGCGCGACACTATTGGAAATATTTTTTTAAACAATTTGGAAGACGTTCTCCCGGAAGCAGGATAACAAAGGGTGCGGAAGATCCAGTTAATGGAATGCTAAATTATGGATATTCTGTAATTACCGCTATGTGCCATAGGCTGTTGCTTGCTCATGGATTAAATCCTGCAATAGGAATATATCACAAATATAGATTCCGCTCAGACCCTTTGGTGTATGATGTTATGGAACCTTTACGTCCTTTTTGCGATATTATGCTTTATAGATTTTCTCAGTCAAATGCTTTCAAACAAATTAGCGAATGGGCAAAGTTTGCTGCGAAAGATATAATTTCTTTTAAAATAAATACTTCAGGCTATAAAAATCTTAGTTTTAATCTTGCCTTAGACAGATATGTTAACTCCATTGCAAATTGTTTTAGATCAAAATCTCTAAATAGTCTCTATATTCCTCAAATAACAGACATAAAGTTTTAAATGAAAAACAAAAACATAAATAGGTATCGTATGGGTTGGCTAATTATTTTGTTTGATTTGCCTACAGATACAAAATATGAAAGATATCAAGCAACAAAATTTAGGAATGGCTTATTAGACTTAGGTTATTTAATGCTTCAATATTCTGTATATGCAAGATGCGCTGTAACTATAGATAAAAAAGCAGGTTTTATTAATGACATAAAAAGAATTGCTCCAACTACAGGAAACGTACAATGTTATTTTATAACAGATAGACAGTGGGAAGAATGCATCACTATAACAAAAAATAAAGACAAAAGTGATAGACAAATTGAAAAAGAAGACAGAATAAATGAACAACTACAATTCTGGTAATTTTTGTTTGAAATCTACTTTGCGTACTTTTAGGTAGAGGCAACATAGTTTCAATTTCAGTTAAGGCGGCTCTAAAAGATTTAAAATATTATAATGTAGCTTATTATACAAATTCTTTAGTTTCTTGCAAAGATCTGAGAGTGAATCCTATTATAACATTTTAAATCTTTTAGTACCGTCAAAACAGTATTAGCGATGTCGTCCATCATCGGTTTATTATAACATTTTAAATCTTTTAGTACCGTCAAAACAGTTCTGTGGTTGGAGGCATAAAATTAACTATTATAACATTTTAAATCTTTTAGTACCGTCAAAACAGACTGTTTAGTCTTTCTAGCGCCTGCGCTATTATAACATTTTAAATCTTTTAGTACCGTCAAAACAGCCAAACGGATATTAGTGTCGATAGAAATATTATAACATTTTAAATCTTTTAGTACCGTCAAAACACCCCAAGCGTTTGCTAAAATATGAAAACTATTATAACATTTTAAATCTTTTAGTACCGTCAAAACATACTAATAATTCAATAAGAGAAAAATTATATTATAACATTTTAAATCTTTTAGTACCGTCAAAACCTATCGTAGCGTCATAGGCAGCCTGATAATATTATAACATTTTAAATCTTTTAGTACCGTCAAAACTCTGATGAATATATCGAAATGCTAAACTCTATTATAACATTTTAAATCTTTTAGTACCGTCAAAACACTTTGCATTATTAGACTCAGGACGATATAATTATAACATTTTAAATCTTTTAGTACCGTCAAAACAACCTAATAGACGTGGCGCTCTCGTCGTCTATTATAACATTTTAAATCTTTTAGTACCGTCAAAACACACTACTTCGATATAATCTTCAGCTAACGATTATAACATTTTAAATCTTTTAGTACCGTCAAAACATAGCTGGGACGGTTTTAAATTATAAGGCGATTATAACATTTTAAATCTTTTAGTACCGTCAAAACAACAATAAAAAAGGAGCTCGTGCTCAATTAATTATAACATTTTAAATCTTTTAGTACCGTCAAAACAATTCGAATCTCGAAATTTGTACGTAAAAAATTATAACATTTTAAATCTTTTAGTACCGTCAAAACACCCCACGTTATTTCACGCATCAAACTTTCATTATAACATTTTAAATCTTTTAGTACCGTCAAAACTGCGTTAACTGTGTCAACTGCGGGCAATGGATTATAACATTTTAAATCTTTTAGTACCGTCAAAACTTTCCTTCCTATTTGGCTCTTCCCAATAATATTATAACATTTTAAATCTTTTAGTACCGTCAAAACTCAATATATGTTTACAATACCCTCATTTTCATTATAACATTTTAAATCTTTTAGTACCGTCAAAACAAGGAATCATGGGAGCGATTACCTCCAAAGATTATAACATTTTAAATCTTTTAGTACCGTCAAAACAACAATTTAGTTTCTTTTAACGACATCCTAATTATAACATTTTAAATCTTTTAGTACCGTCAAAACTGTCTGGCGTTCGTTAACATCTCGTTAAAAATTATAACATTTTAAATCTTTTAGTACCGTCAAAACTTGCTATGCATTTTTAACTTTCCATTCCAGATTATAACATTTTAAATCTTTTAGTACCGTCAAAACCACATTCCTTACAAAAATTCCTGCCATTTCAATCCTTTTGGGCTTGTGAGAAAACCAACCCTTTAAGAAATGTATTCTTTAATGTTTTAATATGCTATTGTTAAAGCATATTACTAATCACAAATCACATTACGTTCTTTGCTGGGTGTATTAAAGATAATCTGGGAGGATTAAGATGAAAAAATTAGCTTTAGCAGTTTTATTGTACTGTTTTTTTTGTACAATTAATGGAGTAGCTAGTGCGAGGGAACTTAAATATTATCTTATCTGTAATGAAGCTGATAAAACTCGTGCTGAAGCAGATGCAAGCTATGCTAAAGCAAAACTCAAGGATGCAAAAGCCTGTATAATTTTGTCTAAAGCTGGAAAACTTTTCTTGGAGACTCTTCCAAAGGGCGTTTTTAATCATTCGGAACTAGATAATGAAAAATATAATAAGACTGTGTCATTAAAAGCAAGCAAGAAACGTAAGAAGAAACTTATTAATGGCAATATTGAACTGATTAAAGCCAACGCTGAAGTCGCTAAAGCATACGATAAAGCTGCCAATGCCTATGAGAAAGCCGCTAAATTGTATGCGAGAATTGCTGACGAAGATACTGAAAATCTCAAAGACGATGCCAAAATTACTAGAAACAACGCTTTTACCAAAGCCTCAAAGACTGCAGAAGCTTATGCCAAAACGGCCAAAGCTTATGCAGAAGCTGCTAGAGCTAATATTAAACTAGAGACTATTTCCAAAGCTTATAACGAGTTAGCTGGAACTCCTGAAAACGAAACTTTTAAAGAGAAATATTCAAGCTGTATTAAAGAAGGCAGAGAAGCCAACAGTGAATTTGTCAAAGCACGAATAGCGGCGCTCAACAAAGAGACTAAAGCTGCTAAAGCTCAAGCCGAGCTTATGTTAAACTTTGAACATAAATAAAATAAGAAATCTTAAGTTTTAAAGTTCGTTGTGGTCTCTAAGAATTCCCTCGGCTTTCCAACAATTTTCACCGACGCTTTTACAATAATCAAGAGCATTATGGCAAAAGTCTAGTGCTTCTCTAAGATACTGTCCTCCTAAACGTACCCTAAGCTCGTACATCTTCATGCAGTTATCGCATAGCTTATCACATTTCATATCGAAAGCATGACTCCCTGATACTGCAAAAGAACAACACATCATCACTACTAACACAAACTTTTTCATATCAGTTTTTCCTTTTCAATCTAAAATACGGAAGACAGAAACTTCCGTTTGGTTTAACTTCTAACATTTTAAGTTTAAGCTGTAAAGTTTTGACGCTAATAAAAGTTTTAATTGAAAATGTAATCTTAAGTATTTAAACGATTAAGGGAAGCGGCTATTTAAATGCCGCTTCCCTTTATCTCTCCATTATCTCATCTCACCACCATGCCACATGACAACCATTAGAAGCCCAGAGGTTGACATGTGCATGTCTCCGTTGCGGTGTCATAAACGCAACCATATGGGCAGTCGTACCACCCAGCAACAAGATGTTATAGTAAAGGAAACAAAATAAAGAAGCTTAAAACAAAGATAACTTTACGCAATTTTGATGCTTTTAAATTGTTTAACATTTTTATACTCTCTTTTATAAACGTCTTTAAAAAATCCGTATCCAAAAAGGGATAGCAATATAAAAACAATACTAAACACTTTTAAAGTAACAACAGTTTTAGTAGTTGCCACAAAATTATAACATTTTAAATTTTAGTACTATCAAAACTATTTGTTATTCAATTTTTTCATAGTGTCGTTGGGATTATCAACTGGAACTATTTTAGTGTTGCCAAGTTCTAAAAGCCTTTGAGCTATGGAGTAATCATTTCCACCTTTTTCAGTTCGGTCACCTACAAAAATTATTAGCGAATCAGGAAATCTGTTCCTCAAAACGTCTGCAACCTGTTCTTTTCCTTTGCCTTTAGGAACAATATCCATGCTAATAGCCCCGCCGATTGTAATATCTAGTTCGGGAAACAACGGAGCTAACTTTTTTTGGATTCCTACTCTTTCTTTAGCAGCGTTGTCCCAATCAGCATATTTTTTACGCTCTTCTATCGGACAATCTCTCCCCACAACACAGAAATTTATCATGCCAGTTCTAAACTCTATATAATTAGGGTACAATTTATAAGGATATTTAGTGTTTTTTCTAAAATCTTCCAACATTTGCAAGAGTTTTTTGTCAAAAACAAAATCATTTTTATATATAAGCTGATTATGTTCATAATATTCGTTGCCCATAACAGCAAAAATACCTTTCATGTTTTTGCAAATTTTATTTGGGATTTGGGATTTAATTTTACCTAAATCAGAACCAGTTACAAGATAAACATCATTTCTAGCAATAAACTTTTTAAACCATTTGGCAAACTCTTTTTGCATAGGTTGTCTTGATGGGGTTAAGGTTCCATCCATATCAAACACATAGATTTCTTTAGGATTTAAAGTATTTGCACAAGCAACATATGATGATGCGCCCATTAAAAACAAAAATAGAATTAGAATGAGATTTCTGAATAGTCTCTTCATTTTACAACTCCTTTTAAAAAGATTTTACTATTTGTGAAAAGTCACTTATTTCAAAAATTTTAAACTTTCGTTTATCTTTTCAATTTTTAAATTAGCATCGTTAAGTCTTGTTTGAATCTTTTCCACTTTTGCTTTCGGCGCCCTTTTGACAAAATTATCATTGTTTAGTTTGGCAGCAGTTCTTTCAGCTTCCTGCTTGGCAATCGCTATTTCTTTTGAAAGTCTTGACTTCTCTTTTTCTATATCAATAAGCCCTTCTAAAGGAAGAAATATTTCAAAACCTCCAGCAACGGATAGAGCTGAATTTTTAGGTCTTTCAATATTTTTGCCAAACCGTATGGAACTTATTTTGGCAAGTTGTTTTATATAACTTTCGTTTTCTTTTGCAGTTTTTTCTTTATTCTCATCTATAACATTAAACAATGCCTCTATTTGAACAGCAGGAGAGATATTCATCTCACTTCTTAGCGTTCTTATTTTTACAATTATATCTTGCACTGTTTTCATTTTCTCTAAAGACTCAAAAAATCCCGAAGTTTTTATCTTGAGAAATACACTTTCGGCTATTATTTTCTCATCTTTGTTTAATATTTGCCAAATTTCCGAAGTTATAAACGGCATTATTGGCGATAATAATTGCAAAGTTCCTTTTAATATATAAACAAGTATTGAAAGCACTTGTCTTTTTACGTTAATATCGGAAGAGATCATACGTATTTTTGACAACTCTATATACCAATCGCAGTATTTTGTCCAGAAGAAATCATAAATTTCCCTTGCAACTGCATCAATATTATAAGAATCATAAGCTGTTTTAACTTTTTCAAGAGTGTTTTCAAATTCGGTTATGATCCATTCGTCAGCAAGCTCGGCAGGGTTTATGTCTTCATTAAGTTTGTCTATGCCTTCCAAGTTCATAAGTATAAATCTTGACGCATTCCAAACTTTGTTTGAAAAATTTCTTGCAGCTAAAAAAGACTCTTCGGAAATCTGCATATCTCTTCCGGGAGCGGCAGACTGAGCCAAAGCAAATCTTAGAGCATCTGTGCCATATTTTTCAATAATATCGCGCGGATCAACCACATTGCCTAAAGACTTTGACATCTTTTTGCCATGCTTATCTCTAACTATACCGTGTATAAATATGTCTTTATACGGCACGTCTTTCATAAATTCAAGACCAAACTGAACCATTCTTGCAACCCATAGATAAATTATCTCGTGACCTGTAGCCAAAACAGATGTTGGATAGAAATATTTCAAGTCTTGGCTGTTTTCGTTTTCACCCCAACCAAACACGCTTATAGTCCACAAAGCTGAAGAAAACCATGTATCCAAAACATCTTCGTCCTGCACAAAGTTTTTGCCTTTACACTGAGGGCATTCTTTAGGTTTGTCAAAAGAAGCTATAGGCTTACAACTCGTTTTGTTGCCTTTGTCGTCAACACAATAATATACCGGTATTCTATGTCCCCACCATATCTGGCGGCTTATACACCAGTCTCTTAAGTTTTCAAGCCATAAAATATAAGGTCTTTTCCAAGATTGAGGATGGAAAACCGTTTTAGCATCATTAGCCGCATCTACAGCTTTATTAGACATTTCTCTAACATTTAAGAACCACTGTTCAGACATTAAAGGCTCTACTTTAGTTGAACATCTGTAACATCTACCTACAGAATGAACATAATCTTCTATTTTTACCAAAAAACCTGCTTCTTCTAAATCTTTAACTACTTGTCTTCTTGCTTCTTCAACGCTTAATCCCTGATATTTTGCAGGTACGTTTATCATTTTGCCATTAATATCTATTATTTCTATTGTTTCTAAACTACTTCTTTTTGCTATTTCATTATCTGTTGCATCGTGAGCAGGTGTAACTTTAACCGCTCCAGTGCCGAAAGATTTATTTATAATATAATCTGAAATTATTCTTATTTCTCTGTTTACTAAAGGAAGTTTTAAAGTTTTGCCTACTAAATGCGTATATCTTTCATCGTCAGGGTTTACGGCAACTGCAGTATCTCCAAGCATTGTTTCAGGACGAGTTGTTGCAACAATAACATAACCATCAGAATCTCTTAAAGGATACTTTATATGCCATAGATTGCTTTTTTCATCTTCATATTCTACTTCTATATCAGACAATGCTGTTGAACATCTAGGACACCAATTTACAAGTCTTTTGCCTCTGTATATAAGACCTTTATCAAATAACTGTATAAACGCTTTTTTTACAGATTTAGAGCGACTTTCGTCCATTGTAAAAGAAACTCTGTCCCAGTCTAACCCGCAGCCTATCATTTTAAGTTGGTCTAATATTGTATCACCTGTTTCGCTTCGCCACTGCCACATTTCTTCTAAAAACTTCTCTCGTCCCAAATCATATTTAGTTATTCCTTCTTTTTTGAGAAGTTTTTCAACTACATTTTGCGTAGCTATTCCGCCGTGATCTGTTCCCGGCACCCATAAAGTGTTATACCCTTGCATTTTTTTAAACCTTATTATAATGTCTTGCAAAGTAGTATTTAAAGCATGCCCCATATGCAAAGACCCTGTTACGTTTGCAGGCGGTATTACTATTGTAAACGGCTTTTTATTTTTATCTATTTTTGCTGAAAACGTTTTATTTTCTACCCAATATTTGCTCCATTTTTTTTCAATTTCTTTAGAATTGTAAACTTTATCCATATCCATTTAATAAGCCCCTTTAAGAATCTAACATTCGCTAAAGCTAAATAATAAAGAATTATACCAAATTTTGTATAATCTGTCGTATAGCTTTGTGGAGATAAAATCTATGGAAAAGAAAACAGTTTTAATAACAGGAGCTTCAAGAGGGATAGGTAAACAGTTGGCTTTAGCTTTTTCCAAAAATAATTGGAATGTCTGCGGCTGTTACAAAAATAACGCTCCTGAGCTTGAAATTCAAAATTCCAAGTTTTTTAAAACAGATATATCAAATTACAAAGAAGTAAAAGATTTGATAAAAAATACAGTCGGCAAATTCGGTAAAATAAACTGCGTTATAAACAATGCATCCATTGCATCTGGAGCCACAATATTTAAAATGACTGATGAAATGTGGAATTCAGTTCTAAAAACCGATTTAAGCGGAACCTTTTATATGGTTAAAGAGTCTCTGAAACAAATGATAAAACAAAGAAGCGGTTCAATAATAAATATAGCGTCAATATCCGCATTTAAATCTTATGTAGGGTCTGCCAGCTATTCTGCGTCTAAAGCTGGAGTTATAGCTCTTACAAAAACAGCGGCAAGAGAAGGCGGTCGTTTTGGAGTAACAGTAAACGCCATTTTACCAGGCTTTCATCTTTCAGGTATGGGCGTCAATTCAAGCGATGAATACATAGATATCGTTAAAAAAGAAAGCGTTTTAAATACAACGACCGATATTAAAGAACTTACTAATTTTATAGTGTTTTTATCGCAAGTTAAAACAGTGTCAGGACAGACTTTTAATTTTGATTCAAGGTTATTGTAAATATTATAAAGATGGATAGAACGGAAATGAAAAAGATTAAATTGTTTGTTTAGCAGCTTTGTTTTGTTACATAGTTTGCGTGTTAGGCTATGCATTAAAATTAAAAGATTTTTATGAACCGTTCATATTTTTGATTATAATGGAACAAGATATGCTCATTGTGCTACAGGCAATATTTTAGTTGATTCCGACATTCCAAAATATTGTTCATATATTTACAAAGGATTTGACGAAGTTAATCTTTGCGGATACAATCCCGATTATATTGGGAAAGGGTCAAATCTTAAAGATTTTTTATAGGTATAGTTGATTTGGCAATTTTGTCGTTAGCAGTTTTTATTTTTACATAAATGCATTTTTTTTATTAGGAGTTGTCCTTGAGGATTAGCAAATGAAGTTAGGCATTACAGGAATAGGCATAATTTCACCGCTGGGAACAGGAAAAGAAACTAATTGGAAAAGGCTTATAAATTCTGAATCGGCTGTTAAATACAATAAAATTTTAGACATACATTCCGCATGTGTCAACGGTTTTGTCATGCAAGAAAGCGAACGCCAATATGAAATGGCAAAAAGCGCCATTTTGGAAGCTGTTTCAGATGCAGGTTTAAATAATTCAGATTTTGACCGCAAAAGAATAGGATTATGTCTTGGCGAAAGCAAAATCAACCTTTTTAGAAATGACTTTTCTCTTGAAAACTCTCTTATAAACAAATTAAAAGAAACTTTCTGCTTCTACGGTGAAAGTATAACTCTCTCCGCAGCTTGCGCAACTGGAATTCTCACAATTATAAAAGGCTGTCAACTTATAAAAAACAGATTATGCGATGCCGTCATATGCGGCTGCAGCGAAACTTCAATTCACCCATTGTATATTGCAGGACTCAAAAACATGGGCGTTTTAACAAAACATACTCCTACTCCTTTTGACAAAAACAGGGACGGATTTGCAGTTGGCGAAGGTGCGTGTTTCGTCGTAATTGAAAATATAGAAAAAGATTTAACACGAAACATTAAAGCTTATTGCGAAATAGATGGCGTTTCAAACGGTATATATTCCGACAACCCTTTATCTATCAACTCTTACAAAAGTATGGCAAGCATCATAAGAAAGGCTGCAAATTCGCAAACACCAGACTACATACACGCTCATGGTACTGGAACAAAATTAAATGACTGCAACGAAAGTTTGGCTATTGCCAAAACTTTTAAAGGCGCGGACAAAATTTCAATAAGTTCTACAAAAGCTGCTACAGGACATATGCTTAGCATTTCTGGTTTGGCAGGAGTAGTTTTTTCAATTCTTGCAATGGAAAATAATATTGTCCCACCAACGCTAAACTTTAAAAATACAGACATAAATTTAGGGTTAGACTATACGCCTAATTTTGCAAAAGAGAAAATTATAAATTCTGTGCTTACTTTGTCATTTGGCTTTGGCGGGCAAGGCTGTGCATTATTTTTAAAAAAATTTACAATCTAATAAAAATTATTCACCTATAATTTTTATTAAAACTTTTTTACGTCTCATGCCGTCAAATTCGCCGTAGAATATTTGTTCCCACGGACCAAAATCCAGTCTCCCGCTTGTTATTGCAACTACAACTTCTCTACCCATAATTTGTCTTTTTAAATGAGCGTCTCCGTTATCTTCCCCTGTACGGTTGTGGTTGTACAAGGAAGGATCATGAGGAGCAAGCTCTTCCAGCCAGCGTTTATAATCGCTGTGTAACCCTGATTCATTATCGTTTATAAAAACACTTGCCGTTATATGCATAGCGTTTATAAGCACAAGACCTTCTTTAACACCACTTTCTAAAACAACATTCTTAACTTCTTCAGTTATATTTATAAAATCAATTCTTTTATTAATGTTAAAAACTAGTTCTTTTCTATAAGTTTTCATGTATAGCTCCTTTTGAATTTTTGCTTTTTCGTTCTAACAAAAGCCAAAAATGCAGTCAATAAATGGTATAATGAAATTTGTACTTCACTAGAGAAAATTATTGGATACAAATAAATGTTTGATAACTTTTTATCAAAAAAAATATCTGAAATAAAAGATACTGAGCTTCTTAGAACACTGCGCTGCTCAGAGTCCGCTCCGTATACAAAAATAAAAATAAACGGCAGAGAACTAATAAATTTTTCTTCTAACAATTATTTAGACCTTGCAGGAAATAAAGAAATAACTAATGCCGCTATAAAAATTATTGAAAAGTACGGTTTTGCAGCTACGTCTTCTAGGCTTATATCAGGCAACATTGATATTCACGAAGAATTAGAATCTAAGCTTTCTGATTTTAAAAATAAGCAGGCAACTCTTATCTTTCCTAGTGGATACCAAACTAATGTGGGCGTTATAAGTACATTAATGTCAACTGAACAAGAATCCTGCATAATAATGGACAAACTTAATCATGCGTCGCTTTGGGACGGAGCAAAACTTTCAGGCAAAAGAATTTTTGTTTACGAACATTGCGATATGAATTCTCTTGAAAAAACACTTAAGAGAACATATGAATATAAATTTAAACTCGCTATAACGGAATCTGTTTTTTCTATGGACGGAGATTTTACGCCTTTAAAAGATTTTGCGCAACTATGTCAAAAATACGATGCTGTAAGCATGGTTGACGAAGCACATTCTACGGGACTATTTGGCAAAGAAGGTAAAGGTCTTGCTGAAATGTTAGGTGTTTCAAAACAGATAGATATAACAATAGGCACATTGTCAAAAGCATTTGCCGTACAAGGCGGATTTGTGTGCGGGTCGCAAAAACTTAGAAATTTCCTAATAAACAAATGCAGAGCTTTTATTTATACTACAGCTGTTTCCCCAGCTATATGCGCAGCCGCATTAAAATCTTTAGAAATTGTAAAAAATAGCGATAAAAAAAGGCAACATTTACATACCCTATCAGCTTTATTAAAAAACAAGCTTACAAATTTAGATCTTAATACTGCAAATTCCAAGTCGCAGATAATACCAATAATTACAGGCAGCATAGAAAACACGGAAAAACTATCTCTTAACCTGTTTAAAAATGGTATTTATATCCCTGCAATAAAACCTCCCACAGTACCTAAGAATCAGGCAAGAATACGAATATCCCTTACAGCAGGTCATACATTACAGGATATAGAAAAATTTTTAAAAATATTTTAATAACAACATAATTATACATTGTTCAATAATCAGATAATTAACTTCAACTCGCCAAACCAGTAGTTATAAAAAAATCACTATTTTTTTTTATTTTTATTCAAAAATAAATCACATCTATCTGCTACAATCATTTTAGGACTGACATACATACGAATGGGTCTGAAGTTGACAAAGAAACAGGGGAAGTAAAGGAAAACCTAGAAGAGGATATGAGGTAGCTTTGCTAGACCGCGTTGATGCAATTAGACGTCGAATTCGACGAATCGAAAGATTAGAGGTCGATATCATAAATTTTATAGAGAATACTTTAAGAGAACTCTATGGAGGGGGTAATATGTAATAGAGCTTAGCTCCAAAAAAATGGCAATCCCAACGAAATACATGAGGAAAGAGTTTATGAAAATAAAGAGGACTCATGAACTAATGATGAGGAGGATGGAGATTAAAAATATGAAAATAAAATTAATAAGTCTAATTTTGATTCTGTGTTGCTTTGTATCTGTTCCAAGTTATGCGTTACAAAAAGTGAATTTTAGCGATCTTACTGTTGAACAAAGACAAAAAATCTATGATTTGTATGATGAATTTGAAGAAAACCACCCACGTCTTGTCAATATAGTAAGAGCTGCAGATAATATAATAAACACTATATGAAGAATAAGAGATGAAGTAGTTCGACCATTGGCTCTCCTTACGCTTATGGTTATCGGTTTCTATTACCAAGCGAACGTGATCTAGGTCAGGTCAGGTAACATAAACAAGTGAAAGAATGTTTTTTTTGAATAAACATTCTTTCACTTGTCACTAAAATAAACTACCTAGAAATGCTGTATTAAAAAATACGTTTTTGTTAGTTTTATCTAATACTTAAACCTGCCCATATCACCTTAAAACTTTACAAATAACTTATCTCTTCCTTAACAGTATTGACTATCTTTGATATTTCTTTTTCGGTAATCGTTAAAGACAAAAATAGAACCAGTGTGTCTCTAAGATTTCTGATTATAACACCCTTCTTCCTCATCTTTGTACAGATTTTTGCGCCTATTTTAAGTTTATAATCATAAGATTTTCCTGTTTTTTTATCTTCAACTATTTCTATGCCAACCATTAGTCCGCAATGCCTTATGTTGCCTACTTTCTCATGTTTATATAATTCTGTAAGTTCTTTTTCTAAATATTTAATTTTAGATTGAAATTTATTAAGAGTTTTATTTTGTCTTAACATATCAAGAGATGCATTCGCTGCTGCACAGGCAAGAGGATTTGCTGTATAAGAATGTCCATGAAAAAATGTTTTAAACTCTTCATACTTGCCTAAGAAAGCCTTGTAAATCTTATTTGTCGTTGCAGTAACAGCCAAAGGCAAATACCCGCCTGTTATACCTTTTGACAAACACATAAAGTCAGGCTTAACATCTTCATGGTCTACTGCAAACATTTTCCCAGTTCTGCCAAATCCTGTAGCAACCTCATCGCAAATTAACAAAATGCCGTAACGTTTGCAAATATTTGCATATTCTTTAAGGTACCCTTTCGGCATTACAAGCATGCCCGAAGCTGCTTGATTTAAAGGCTCAATTATTGCCGCAGCTATTGCTTTATGATTTTTAGAAATAATATCTTTAACTTGTCTTATACATTCGCCTTTACAGCCGACTTTAATATTATGGTCTTTAAAATTTTTGGCATTTAAAGGAAATGTAATTTCTTTTTTTCTATATGTACATCTATAGCAATACGGAGACATTGCAAAATAACTTTTAAACAAAAGAGATTTAAAATTTGAATGAAAAGAATCTACGCCTCCAACAGAAATAGCTCCGATTGTATCGCCGTGATAAGCGTTTTTTAAAGAAAAAAAGAACTGTCTTTTTTCTCCTTTAAACTGCCAATACTGGTACGCCATTTTAATAGCAACTTCTACAGCCGTTGATCCATTATCAGAATAAAAAATCTTTTTCAAATTTTTAGGAAGTATTGATATAAGCTTCTCGGCAAGCATTATTGCAGGAGTGTGCGTAAGTCCTAAAAATGTAGTATGCGAAACTTTATCAATCTGTTTTTTTATAGCTTTATCTATCTTAAGATTTCTATGACCTAAAAGATTAACCCAAAGCGAAGAGATTCCGTCCAAATATTTTTTACCGTCAATATCGTATAAATAAGAACCTTTAGCTTTACCTATTATTAACGGCTCGCAAGGATCATTATTTATCCAGTCTGCCATTTGCGTAAAAGGATGCCAGATATTATTTTTATCAGAGTTTATAAGTTTAGTTTTTATTTTATTATCCATTTACTCTCCCTCAAATCAATTTTTTCGTTATAGCCTAATTCTAAAACAGAAAGTTTTGTTAATTGTTTTATTAGTTTTGCGTTAGATTTTACGGATATGTCATCTTTATTCTTGTTTCCGTTTAAAATTACGCCTAAGACTTTTTGATTAGCACTTTTTAGTTTTTCAATTGTAAGCAAAGTATGGTTTATTGTTCCCAAATTATGCCTTGCAACAACTATAACAGGAAGATTAAATATCTTTATCAAATCGCTTACAAAAAAATTTTTCTTAAGAGGAACCATTATCCCCCCAACACCTTCAACTACTGTAAAATTATATTTATTAAAAAAATAGTCAAAAGCTTTTTCTATTTTCTTTAAATTAAACTTCTTATTTTCAAGTAAAGAAGCGCCGTAAGGAGACATTGGATTCTTAAAAAACTCAGGTGTTACAACTTCAGCTGATTCTTTAACACCTGAAGATTTAATAAGAGCTTTTGCATCATTTCTGTCGCCTGTTGACACAGGCTTAAAACAACCACACTTTACGCCTAAGCTTTTTAGAGCTTCCAATATTCGGCAAGATACATACGTCTTGCCAACCTCTGTGTCTGTTGCAGTTACAAATATTCCTTTATGCATTTTAGCTCCGACAAAAACTATTTTTTAAAGATTTCATTCATATTGTTTGGGAGTTCTGCTTTGAATTCAACTGTTTTTGAAGTTCTTGGGTGGGTAAAAGTTACGTAATATGCATGCAGCATTTGTCTGCTATATTTTTCCCCATCAATAGAAACCTCAGAACCACCGTATTGTTGGTCTCCAACCACAGGGTGGTTAATATATTTCATATGACTTCTTATTTGGTGAGTTCTCCCTGTAATAATTCTTACTTCCACTAGAGTATATCCATCTCTTCTTGCAAGAACTTTAAATTCACTAATTGCCATTTTTTTTGCCAAAGGATTAACAGACATAATCTTTCTGTTTTGAGGGGATCTACCCAGAGGAGCTTCTATTCTGCCTCTATTTTCAACAATAATTCCTTTTACTACAGCAAGATAAATTTTCTTTACAGCTCTCTTTTGAAGCTGCTTTGATATACTTATTTTAGATTTTTCGTTCTTTGCAAAAATGATAAGACCTGAAGTGTCTTTATCTAATCTATGAACTAAATAAGGATTATACTTACCTTTTGAATGAGACATTAGAGCATTAAGAATGGTCCCTGAAGGATGTCCATAAGAAGGGTGGACTACAATACCCGGTTGCTTATTTATAAGAATAATATCGTCATCTTCGTATATTATGTCAAGTTTTATTTTTTCAGGCTTTATTCTAAGTTTTTCTTCTTGTTCAAATTTAAAAGAAATAACATCGCCCCTTTTAAGTTTGTGGCTTGCCAAAACAAGTTTACCATTTACAAAAATTTTTTGTTTATCTGTAAGTTTTTGAAAATATGAGCGAGAATAATCTTTATAAACTGAAGCTAAATAAAAATCTACTCTTTCTTTTTCAAACTTTTTATACGTTATTTTTTCTTGCATATTATGGAAACTCCAATTATAAACAATATTAAAGATAAAATCTGCGATACTGACAAACCAAAATACTGTCCTCCTCTGTCGGGATCGCCTCTAAAAAATTCAACTACAAATCTCAATACAGCATAAGATATAAAATAAAACGAAACTAAAAACCCTTTTTTATGCTCTTTTTTGGAATAAAAATATAAAAGAAAGAAAATTAAAAAATTTCCGAACGCTTCATAAAGTTGGGTAGGATGAAGGTGTACACCTAGAAGTGCCGAAGAGTTTTTATCCCTAAATACAACAGACCATGCGACATTAGTCTCTTTACCGTAACAACAGCCTGCAAAAAAGCAGCCTATTCTTCCTATAGCATGACCTAAAGCCAGAGCTGGAGCAAAAAAATCGCAAAACTTGAGTATTGATATTTTTTTTATCCTAATATACGCCAACACAAATATGGCAGCCGATATAAAACCTCCGTAATATGTAAGCCCTCCCTCCCACAACTTGAAAATGGACATAGGATCTAAAACGAAATCTTGCGGATTTGAAAAAACAAATAGAAGTCTTGCTCCTATTATCCCAGAAACTATAACATATATAAACAAAGAATAAAGCTCGTCTTGCGAAAGTATTTTTTCTTTTGATTTTTTTATTTGGTTTGAAAGATATGTAATAGCCGTAAAAAAAGCCAGCGCAACAAAAAGTCCGTAAGAAAAAATAGTCAATTTGCCAATACTGAAAATAATAGGATGCATTTCTATCTTACCTTTTGCTTCCCATCAAGAAATAACAGATCTATTGCAATCAAAAACATTGCAACGCATATGCAAGAATCAGCAACATTAAAAGAAGGCCATCTTAAAGAATTAACACCGAAATCCAAAAAATCAACAACAGAACCTCTAAAAAATCTATCCATGAGATTGCCCAAACCGCCAAATATTACAAGACAGAGAGCATATTTCTGCAAATTATCAAACTTTTCTTTGTTTTTATAAAGCCATAATGACAAAGCCGATAAAAAAAGAGAAATCATCAAAGATAGCAGTAAGTTTTTGCCTTGTAATATGCTAAAAGCTGTTCCTGTATTATGAATATTTGTAACATTAAAAAAATCAAATATAGGAATAACGTTTATAACAGCCGCATAATCCACATGTTTTACAATCAAATATTTTGTAAACTGATCTAAAATAAAAGTAAGAATGCCAAGTATTAACGGCTTTTTCACTTATTTTAAAGCCTCCAAGCACCTAGGACATAAATCATCTTTAATCCCGTCTATATGCCTCCAACATCTGGCACACTTTTTATATTCAGATTTTCTAGCTTCAATATTCAATTCATCTTCTTTATCTGAATTTTTATATTTTATATCCCAGCTTCCTAAAGATAAATTAACAAGTTTTAAATCTTTAAACGCTTCAATATACTTATGTCCGTAAGTGATATTAAGAGAAGCCTCTAAATTTGAACCTATAACTTTATTTTGTCTTAATTTTTCATAAAAAAATAAAGCTTTTTCTCTTGCTTCTAATATTCTTTCCCATTTTTCAATAGTCTTGGCTTGCAGAATATATTTGCTGTTCATTATAGGGAAATCGGAAAGAAAAACTGACCAAACCAAACTGGAATCAAGCTTTTTTAATTCATTCCATGCTTCCTCGGCAGTAAAAGAAAGTATTGGAGATATAAGCCTTATCAGCACAGAACATATCTCAAACATGGCGGATTGAGCGCTTATTCTTTCTTTGCTTTGTCTCTTATCACAATAAAGAGTATCTTTTAACGCATCAAGATAGAAACCGCTTAAGAATACCGTACAGAAATTATTTATCGCAGAAGCTGCCTTATGAAATTCATAACTCTCGTATGCGGCTGCAGTAGATGATATAAGCTGCTGAAGCCTACTTAAAGCGTATCTGTCAATCTCCTGCATTTCTTTAAACGCCAAAACTTTTTTAACGTTAAAATCGCTTATATTGCCAAGTAAAAATCTTACTGTATTTCTTATTTTTCTGTACACATCGCTTAAACCTTTTATAATTCCATCTGAAACTCTTATGTCTTCTTTGTAATCACTTGAAGCTATCCAAAGACGAAGGATGTCTGCACCGTATTTATTTATTAACTGTTCGCTTGATATAAAGTTTCCTAGCGATTTGGACATTTTCTTACCCTGCCCATCAACAACAAATCCATGCGTTAAAACATTTTTGTAAGGTGCCATGCCTTTGACAGCTACAGCTGGTATAAGAGATGTTTGAAACCAACCGCGATGTTGATCGCTGCCTTCAAAATACAAATCGGCAGGAAATTCCAAATCTTTATAATTCTTACTTGATAAAACTGCTTCGCAGGAAACGCCAGAATCAAACCATACGTCTAAAATATCTTCTTCTTTTGTAAAACTTATTGCGCCACACAAAGAACATTTTGCATTTGTTCCTTTTAAAAGCTCTTCTTCGCTCATTTCAAACCAAGAATCCGATCCTCGCTTGCCAAAAAGTTTTGATATTGAATCTATTACTTTTGTATTCAAAAGCGGCTCACCGCATTCTTTACAATAAAAAACAGGTATAGGCACACCCCATAAGCGCTGACGGCTTAAACACCAATCAGGACGACTTTCTAACATAGAAGTTATTCTATTTTCACCGTAATTTGGAATCCAATTAACGCTTTTCACAGATTCCAAAAGTTTTTCTCTCAAATTACCATGCTCAACTGATAAAAACCATTGCGGTGTAGCTCTAAAAATTATAGGCTTCTTGCATCTCCAACAATGAGGATAAGAATGCTCAAGTTTTAACTGAGCAAGAATTTTTCCTTCTTTGCTAAGTTTTTCTATTATTAAAGGGTTAGCTTTGAATATATGGACATTCTCAAACTCAGGAACTTCTTTTGTAAACAAACCTTTACCATTTATAGGAGATAATATGTCTAGTCCGTATTCCAATCCAGCCTGATAATCTTCAGGACCGTGTCCAGGTGCTATGTGAACTATGCCAGTACCGTCTTCCATACTAACAAACTCAGCTAAAATTCCTTGTGATTGTCTGTTTGCAACAAGTGGGTTTTGACATTTTATATTTACAAAATCAACACCTTTAGCTTCAAAAATAATATCATAGCTTAGAGCTTTTATTTTCTCTTTAACCTTTCCAAGCAAAGGCTTAGCAATTATAAGTTTTTCTTCATTCCCCAACGGCATTTTATAAACAATAGCAGCATAGTCAGCATCACCATTAAAAGCTAATGCAACATTTGCAGGAAGCGTCCACGGAGTAGTCGTCCATATCAATACAGAAAAATCTTTTAATATATTTTCTTTTGACTTTAAAGCTTCTGGCAAAAATATTATCTGAAATTTTACAAATATAGATTCTGACCCATGCTCTGCATACTCTACTTCCGCATCAGCCATAGCAGTCTCGCAGGTAGGACACCAATAAACGGGTTTCTTTCTTCTGTATATATACCCTTTCTCAACTAACTCTTTAAAAATTTTTACTATTGAAGCTTCATACTTTGGATCTAAAGTAAGATAAGGATTATTCCAATCAGCTATAACTCCAAGCCTCTTAAACTCTTCTTTTTGTATATCAACAAATTTTTTTGCAAAGTCTGCTGCCTGTTTTCTAAAAACAATTTTGTCAACTTTATTCTTGTCAGTCTTCATTTCTTTTAGAGCAATTAACTCTATTGGAAGACCATGGCAATCCCAACCCGGCGTAAAAGGAACATAATTCCCAGACATTGAACGATATTTTATAATGAAATCTTTTAAAACTTTGTTAAGTCCCGTTCCTATATGTATATGAGCATTCGCATACGGAGGACCATCATGAAAAATAAATTTCTCTTTATCTTTATTTTTTTCGCATAACTTAACGTAAAGTTGTTTTTTCTCCCAGTCCTCAACAAACGAAGGTTCCCTTTGAGACAAATTAGCCTTCATTTGGAAATCTGTTTTAGGCAGATTTACAGTTTTTGAATAGTCTTTTTCCTCAACCATTTCTTTTATTTCCTTAAACTTAAAACTTTATAATAATTAATTTATATTTCACGGAATAGTATCCAAAACTTCGTCAAGCTCTTCTTCCGACCGTCCAGTTATTTCTATTGTTTTCTCTCTACCTCTCTCGCCTTTTCTCAAGAAAATCATAGACCTTTTAACATCAAAAAAATCCGCCAAAAAATCGCATAGTTCTTCGTTTGCTTTACCTTCAACAGCAGGCACAGCAATTTTAACTCTTAAAATAGAACCTACTCTACTTACCACTTCGTTTCTTTTTGAATTCGGGATCACTCTTACCTTAATAATCATTTCAATCCCCTTTAAATAATTTTTATTTACTCAACGCTTTAGATTTTTCCATTGCTTGATTCATTGCTTCATAAATAATATCTTGCAATTTTTGAGATTCAAAGTATTTTAATGCTGCTTCTGTAGTCCCATTTGGCGACTTTACTTTTTCCTTAAGCGTTTCAGCGGGATCATTTGTTATGTCTAACATTTTTCCAGCGCCGTAAACCGTTTGAACTGCAAAAGTTTTAGATATGTTTTTATCAAGTCCTAATTTTTCAGCAGCTTTTTGCATAAGTTCGCAAAAATAGAATATATATGCAGGTCCTGAACCAGACAAAGCAGTAATGATGTCAAAATTCTTCTCGTCAAGTATTTCGGCTTTCCCTATAGAAGCAAACAAACTTTTAGCTTTTTGCAGCTGATCATCTGATACAAATCTCCCTTTACATAAAGCTGTTGCGCCTGAACGCACAAGAGCGGGAGTATTAGGCATAGCCCTAATAACAGCAATATTTTTTTGAATACTCTCTTCAATAAATCTTGTCGTTATACCAGCAGCAATTGAAACAATAATAGCTTTACTTCTTATAAAATGCCTTATCTCGTCAAGCACTTTGGGCATATTTTGAGGCTTTACGGAAAGAAAAATTATATCTGCACCTATTATCGCTTCACCCTTATCTTCAGCAATAGATATTCCATATTTTCTTTGTAGATTTGCAACTTTTTCTTTAACGGCATCGTTACAAACAATGTTCTCAGATTTAACAAGATTAGACTCTAAAAGCCCGCTGATTATAGCAGATGCCATGTTCCCTGAACCGATAAAAAAAAGCTTTTTACTTATCTCCATAGTCTCTTTCTCCAAATATTGCCGAACCGATTCTCACCATAGTTGCCCCCTCCTCAATTGCAATTTTGTAATCTGAAGACATTCCCATGGATAAAATATTAAATTTCGGATTGGCAAAAGATCTTTTTATATCTTCAAATAAACTTTTTACCTGTCTAAAATAACATCTTGAATCTTCTGGATTCTTACTATAAGGAGTTATGACCATTACCCCTCTTATTGCAATATTGGAGATTGACAAAGACTTAACATAGAAATTGATAACGTCTCTTGGTAAAATCCCTGTTTTAGAATCTTCTTTTGAAACCTTAACCTCAATAAGACAGTTTTGAATTTTGCCGGCATTTGCCGCATAGCGACTTATAACACCTGCTAATTTTAAACTGTCTAAAGAGTGTATGAAATCAAAATTTTCTACAGCTTTTTTTGCTTTATTTGTCTGCAAACACCCAATGAAGTGCTTTGTAACACCAGATAACGAAGACCCCAGCTGGTCAAATTTAGGAAGGGCTTCCTGAATTTTATTTTCGCCTATATGCTTTACACCGCAATTCAAAGCCGATAAAACATCTGTATAAGGAAATGTTTTTGTTACCGCTATAATATCCACTGGACAAGAAACACTCTCACATGATTTTACGACATCTCTAACAAACTCTATATTCTCACGAATATTTATCATTTTTGACACCATTTGTATTATATCATATTTTCAGGTTTTTTTAACGTTAAAATTAAGGTTCCTTTTAAAATAATTAATAGTAATAAATAAGATAGAAAACTTGTATATTTGTATATTTAAATAAAAGTTATGTTGCGATAAGCATACTAGGAGGATATTTTATGGCGACAGAGAGATTAGTAAAATTAAGCAAAGAAGGGAATGAATTTTTTGAAAAAGCAGAAGATAATAGTATAGTTTTAGATTTGGTTATATCGTATGGGTGTGCAAGCCAAAGTGGAGAAGGGTTTGAAGAATTAATAAATACAATTAACAGCGAAGAAATTAAGAGAAAAGTAAAAAAAGTTGTTATAACAGACACTTCATATTTATATAGACATACTATTCCACAATTTTCAGGGTATTGCGATCCAAATATACCAACAGAGTGGTTTTTAAAAAATAGGACTGCAATAGAAAAACTAAAAGTTGAAAATGAATTAAAATCTTGGGCAAATGGGGTAAACAGTGAAGAATTCAAGAAATGGTATAGAAAAATAAAGCAAGATTTCTTTGTGGATTCTAATTTTAAAGATGCAGTTATACAGTTAGCGATGGAGTTTACTACTAAAAATTTTTATGATGTTGATTGTGGTAGAAGTATAGATTTTATAATTGAAGAAGCGGCATATACTGCTTTTAATTTCAAAGATGCAAATATTGTTTATCCTAACGGATGCTCATTACCAGTAAATATTATTATTAAAAAATATAACTTAGGCACAAGATTTTTATCTTACAAATTGTCTAATCATGCTCAATGCCATAGTATTAAAATTTTAGACAGAGCTGCAGTTGATAGAGAGGTTATTAAATTTATTAAAGAAATACAACATATCAATTTTTATGTGGTAGATAGAGAAGGTAACATAATTTACATGAATCAATCTTTGTCCAATATTGTTTCCGAGAAAAATGCTAAAGAAGTATCGCAAATTACTTGGCAAAACTCGCTTAAAGTTATGGAAAAAAAAGATATATTAACTTTTGGAGAACATGACAAAGATAAGATATTTCTATCCGTAAAGTCTCCATTGATAATAAACAATAAAATAGAGGGTGTAATAGGATTATCAATAGACATAACAGATAGGAAAAAGAGAGAAGAATTAGAGAACAAGCTAAAGATGAGAGAAGGGTTGTATAAGGTAGCCAAAGAAGTGTCACACGACATAGCGTCACCCGTTACATCGCTGAAAATAATAGAAGAAATGTATAAAGGGAAATTAAAAGAGCAAGATGAAAGAATGCTAAAGATGGCAATAAGAAGCATAGAAGGAATGGCAGGAAAAATGTTAGAGAAGTACAGGATAGAGAGAAATAGTGAAGAAGGGAGAAAAGATGAAGATGGAAAGAAGAGAGAGGAGCAAGAGAT